>NZ_JBBMRJ010000032.1:0-75843 GCF_037993085.1 Pseudomonas sp. YNh
AGTTGGTAGAGCACGACCTTGCCAAGGTCGGGGTCGCGAGTTCGAGTCTCGTTTCCCGCTCCAGTTTAAATACTGTGGCGTCTATGCGGTGCAGTGGTGGTGAAGGCTGTAAAGGCGCTTCACGCCGGTAGTGGTAAAGCTTCAAATTGCGGGAATAGCTCAGTTGGTAGAGCACGACCTTGCCAAGGTCGGGGTCGCGAGTTCGAGTCTCGTTTCCCGCTCCAAATATTGGTTTACAGGGTTGAATAAAACTTTGTGAACCTTCAAAAAAAGACGCTTCGGCGTCTTTTTTCGTTTCCGATCATTTGTTTTTATCGTTACACAGGCCGCAGGGTATTCACCCAGCGGCCTTTTTTTGCACGTTATTTGTAGCTTACGGTAAAGGTCAGCCCGCCCTCGGCCAAGCCCGGGGTTATCACTGGTGCGCTCTGGTAGTAGCGCGCCTGGAAGTCCAGATGGGTGGTGCCGATACTTATTGGCTTGACCATTTCCTCCGATTGCAGTGGCATGGGCGAGCCATCGCTACGCAGCAGCTGGATTTCAACCCCGGCGGCATCGGAAGCGCCACCCAGGCTAAAGCGTCCCTCGGCTGGCACGGTCGGCACCGAGCCATTGGCGCCATCCAGTTCGATGTACACGTTCGCGGGCGCGGGGTTGGGGGCGCTGGCGTCTTCGCACTCGCTGAGTGTTATCTGGAAGGGAACGGGCGGGGTCGCGGGGTTTGCCCCTGTGAAATCGGCAGGGGTGTAATTGCCCAGATTCACCAGGCCGGGGCTTACCGAGTTGGATTTCAGTGAACACTGCGCCTGGTTCACCGTTGCGCTCACGCGGTACTCAATCACCTTGCCCAGGTTATGCAGGAACCCATGAAACATCTCGCCGTTGACGCGTTGGGGGCCGGGATCGATTGGCCCGGTCTTGATGAACCAGGCAGTACCGGTGATAACCGACACCCCGACGGGGAAAGGCTGGTCTTGCATGGTCCCCGAGTAGGGGATGACAGGGGAGGTGCCAGCATCTGGGGCGAATGAGTTGTTGGCCACGCCGTCGAATGGTGAACCAAGCTCCATGTATACGCCAACCCCGCGAATGTTGGTTTCCATGACGTGGCCATTGATGTCCTTGCCATTCAGGGGCGGCAAGGCGCCAGAGAAGATTGGCGCGGTGTTGGGCAGCCTTGCCGTGGGCGGGCTGGCAGGGTTCCACCCGCACGAGACGCTGGCGCCTTCGTTGTTGGGCCTGGTCATCGAGCTGGTACCGATCACCGTACCGACTGCGGCATCGCGGGGTACCCAGAATGTCCCCATGTCACGCTCGTAGGTCATGTAGCTGCTGCCTGTCTGAAACGTACAGTCGGCGTAAGCGTTGCCAGAGAGCAGGCCCAGGCCCAGGCCCAGGCCCAGGCAGCAGGCGGTCAGCCGCAAGCTGCGGTCGATGTTGAAGGTGAACGCTGTCATCAGAGTGTTTCCTGGGTTTTGTCGCCGGGCAGAAGGGGCTGGCTGCTGGCTACGGGCAGTTGGCAGTGCAGGGTTTGCAGGCGGTAGCCACCCTCTTGTGCGAGTGCTTGCGGGTCGATGTGCAGTGTGCAGGCTTTATCGCTGGCCTCGCCCCACAGCACGCGTATGGTTTGCGGGCCTGTGGTGCGGGTGGACACCAGTGCCTGGCCGGCCTGGCCGACCACACCCAGGCTCTGGCCATCGGCATCGAGCACCTGGGCGCCAAATGGCACGGGTTGGCCATTGGCCTGGCGCAGGGTCAGCACCAGGCGGCCCACATGCTCGGCTTCGTAGCTGGCCTTGACCACCGCGCCGCGTCGCGGCACCACTTGCTGGCTGGCATTGCCAATCACCACTTCCGGCGACAGGTCGTCGGTTTGCAGTACCAGTGAATTCAGGCGATAGGGGCGCAGGTACGGCACCAGTGCATAACCTTGGGCATTGGTACGCGCCGAGGAGGTGTTCTGTACGCCGACGCCGGCCACATCGGGCACGTGGACCAGGGCCATGGTTTCGCCCAGATGGCTGCCAAACGCCAGGCCGTCGCCATGCAGCATCACGGCACCGCTGGCGTTCACCGACATGCTGCGGTAGTCGTTGCCTTCGTTGTAGCCCATGCCGACACTGGCCTGGCTGCCTTGGTAGTTGATAGACAGCCCACCGCTGTTGCGCCCTTGGTCATCGTGGGCCAGCGAAGTGCTGTAGCTGAGCTGGTTGTCCAGCAGGCCGCCGCTGAGGTTGGCGCGTTCGCTGATCTGGCCATTGTTGTTGCGCACGTCGAAGCTGGCCTGTTGCTGGCGGCCAAAGTCCAGTGGCATGCTCAAGCTCAGGCCGAACATGCGGCTGTCGTCGTTTTTCGAGTCCAGGGCCTGCGAGGCAAACAGGTTGACCGCGACTTTGCCCAGGCGGGTGGTGTATTGCAACTGGTACTGGCGGCGCTGGTTGCTGGTTTGCCAGTAAGTGTCCTGAGATAAGGTCAGGTTGAGTGCGCTCCGTTCACCGACGCTCTGGTACACCGATGCTTCCAGGCGGCTGCGGCGGTTGCCAAGGTAGCTGCTGGCATTACTACGTTGCCGCACAGCTTCGTCGAAGTCGCGGTAGCCCTCGGTCGAGTAGCGATAACCGGCGAAGCGCACGCTGGTGCGGCTCTGGAAGCTTTTGCCGTAGCGCAAGGCAAAGCTGTGGCCGTGGGCATCGCCCAGCGTGGTGCCCAGGGCGCTGGAGGAACGGGTGACATCGAACGACAACGCGCCTATCTGGCCGATGTCGCGGGCCAACCCCAGCACGCCGGCGTTGTAGTACTCGCTGGAAAGCACGCCGCCATACAGCGTAGTGTCCCAGACACCGCCGCGGGCCAGGGTGGCCTGCCAGAACATCGGGTCGTCGAGTTGTTCGGCGCCGTCGTAGCGGCCCACGGTCGCGCTGTAGCGCCACACGCCTTCGCGCAGCAGGCTGCCCATGCTCGAGTAGGGTTGAGTGAAGCGGCGGATCTGGCCATCGGCTTCGGTGATGACCACTTCCAGCTCGCCATGGCCAGAGCCCACGCTGAGGTCATCGATGGCGTAAGGGCCGGGCGCAACGTAGCTGGAATAGATAGGGTAGCCATTGTGCAGGATTTCTACCTTGGCACGGCTTTGGGCTACCCCGCGGATTATTGGCGCGTAATGCTGCATTGCATCGGGCAGCATGCCTGTGTCGGACGCCACCTGCGCGCCTGTGAAGCGCACGCTGCGGAACATGTCGCTGTTGGTGAAGGTTTCGCCCAGGGTGAGGTTGGCCTGCAGGCCGGGCAGGTCGCGCTGCGCGAACGTGTCGCTACGGGTCCAGCGGCGTGCCCCGTCGGCCTCCTCGCGTAGTGCCTGCTTGCTACGCAGGCGCCAGGGCCCCAGGTTAAGGCCGCTGTTCAAGTACAGGTCCTGGCTGCTGCGGCTGCGGCCATCGCGCTGGCTGCTGTGCTGGGCCGAAGCCTGGTAACTGATGAAGGCGGCGTTGATGCCGTTGCTCCAGCGGGCCTCGGGCACGCTGCCCGAACGGTCCTGGCGCAGGGCGATTTGCGGGATCGACAGCGACAGGTGCAACTGTGCGGGGTCGAAATCGGCACTGGCGTGTGGTACCAGCTGCGCCAGGTCCACACAGCTGTCGTCGTCTGGCAGGGGTGTTTCCAGGGCCTGCTCGCGCAGGTCGAGGGTGCGTAGCAGTTCGGCCGTCAGGCAGGGCTGCAACCTTTTTCCATTTGGGCCCTCGATGAAATCGATGTCCTGTTCGGGCAGGGGGCTGAGGTTGAGCGAGACCTGCACCCGGTAGCGTCCCGACGGCAAGAGTGCCTGCGCGGCAAGGTTTTGCAGCGCCAGGGTACCGGCCTCGGCGGACTGGCCTGGGGCCTGGCGCATGAAACCGGGCTGGAAGGCGATGTCGGTCTGGCCGGCCAAGGCAGGGTGGGCAAGGGCCAACGCCAGGCAGCCGCCAAGCAGTGGCGGCAGCGGGGCGAGGCGCGGGCGCAACGGCAATAGCCTGCGCCGTTCGAGCTGGAGCATGAGCGTGTCCTGGGCGGCGCCGACGGACGATGCACAGGTGGGCTCGTGGCAGGCGCCTGAAGCGAATGACGGGGCGTGAAGGCAGTTGTTTGCCGGGTCACGTTGAAAAGGCGGGGGCAGGTTAGAGGGCTGTCAGGGCTTGGGATGTAGGAAAAGGCTTCTGATTTGTCGGGATAAAAGGATGTGCTGGTGATTGTCCTGGTGCTTGATGGGGCGTCTCGCTGCCAGAGGCAGCGAGACGTAAACCCGTTAGGGGAGGAGGGGGGCGGTGAAGTAGCTTCCGTTAGCACCCCGACGCAATACGAACCTATTGCTCTCGCTCAGTAGTGACAGATCAAGTTTGAATCCATGGGGGGGCGGTGCGCCGGTTGGGCGGCTAACGACACTCGGCGACAAGACTGTGGAGGTACTTGCTTGAGCAGAGGTGCTAGCAGCACTACTGCTTGTGGTGGGCGTCGACGCCGAGCTTGTTCCCGAAGCTGATGACGGGCCAGGCTCAGTTATTGTGCGAATAGACGCACGAGCACGGCGGGGCACAATTCTACCTGAGGGCTTTTGTATGAAGTTGTAGATTCGATTCTCTATTATCTGCCCACCCGCCTTTGTCGTGGGGGGCGCCGCTTGAGCCCCCTTGGCGGCCGGCCCTTGAGCGCCCTTGGCGGCCGCCCCTGCCGCTCTCGTCGTCGCAGCCCCATATCCGGCCGCAAACATGCCAATAACGGAGAACACAGTCGCGAAGTTCTGCAGCATGTTCGCAAGTTCCGGGTTTTTGTACATGTAGCTTGTCGCCACCCCCCCCAGGACCGTAGCGGCGAGGTTGGCAACCGCGCTGATGGCGGCCGGAATCGACCACGGCGCCATGTACGCCCCTACAACGAAAATGGCGGCGAGAGCAGCGACGCCCAACCAGGCATACCAAGGTACCTTGGGTGTTGCTTCTGTGCGACGTTCCAGCGGTGCCTGGCGGCCACGGGTCACGGGCTCACCGCGATGGCCGGTGGGGTCGTGCCAGTAAACCGGATTGCCCAGGGCATACACGTACGGGTTGATGCCGGCCTCTTCAGGTGGCATCGAGTCTGGGCTGTGGAAGCGCATCAGGCCTGGGTTGTAGGCACGGTAGCCGCTGCCCAACAGGTACCAGCCCAAAGCCCTCTCGCGGGCTTCGCCGTTGAAGGCCAGCAGGCTGCGCAGTGGCTGCTCGGCGTCCTCGGGCTGTTGTTCGCCGTACGGGGCGTAGTGGGCATGGCGCGTGCCGTCGGCATCGTGCTCGGTGTTCACGCTGCCCGCATGGTCGGTAAGCAGCAGTGTGGCGCTGCCAGCTTGCTGCTGTGCCCGAGGTTGGCCGCCGGCGCGCAAATACTCGGTGAGCAGGCCGTCTTCCAATATGCTGTCCAGGCTATGGTCCAGGTAGCGGCGCTGAATCTTGCGCGCGTCAGTGCCCGAGTAAAGCAGCTGATCATGCCCGTCATAGCCGTACTGCGCCGTCACCTTGCGGTTGGCATCCTGCACCTGGTGCAGGCGGCCAAGGCTGTCGTAGTACAAGGCATTACCGCATTCATCGTTGAGCATGTTGCCCAGTTCGTCGTAGCTGAAAGTCTGTTCCAGCGGGCAACCTTCAGGCGGCACAGTATGCGTGACCTTTTTCAGCCGGAAGCTGTCATGAGCGCAGTAGGTGAACTCCGCATCGTCCGGGTCGCCCTCATTGAAGGTTGTACGGCAGCGTTTGACATTGTCTACCGCGTCGAATCTGAATATCTGGGTTTTGATCTGCCGGCCGCTGGTGGTTTGGACAGGGCAGTCGTATTTGGTCAGGCGACCGAGATCGTCATACTCGAACGTTTCCTCACGCAGTTTTTGCTCGCCTTGCCAAAGGGTTCGCGAATGCAGCATGTCGTTGTCCAGCCATACATTTACCAGCTGGCGCACCTGGCCGTTGACGCTCAAGGTGCGGCGGGTCTCCCTGCCCAAGCTGTCGTTGTGCTGGGTGCACAGGGTGACAGGCTGTTGTTGCGCGTCGGGGTTGGTGGTGTCGCGGGTTTCGGTGGTCTCCAGCAGGCCGGTGTCTTCGGAGTAGGTCAGGGTTGACTTGAGATTACCCTGTACCACCGATACCAGCCGACCTTGCCCATCGTAGTCATAATCACAGGCTTGGCCATCGCTGTGCTTGCGCTGTGTCGGCAGGCCTTGCCAGGACTGCTGGTAAGTGACGCTGTAAGGCGTACCTTCAGTGTCGGTCAGGTGTTCTTCGCAAAGGTCGCCTTGGTCGGTGTATACATAACCGCGTTTACCCTGTGCATTGTTGGCGTGGGTGATTTCTGCGCTCTCGCCGTCATATTCGAAGTCTGCCGCCAGTTGCTCCCCCTGGCGGGCAAGGCCGTCCTCGTCTTCCAGGGTGGCGACAAGCTTGCTGGGGTGCTCTGTCAGCTCTTGCTTGTACTCATAGCCGATCACCCGCTTGCGGAGGCTTGTGGGATCCAGGCTGAACGCCGTGCGCTTGTCGACCAACTGGGTCGTGCCCTGATAACTGTATTCCTCCACCCGCAGACCCACGGTCATGCGCACCAGGCGGCCAAGCCCGTCGAACTTACGCTCGTAGAGCATCTGCTCAGCTGCGTTACTGTTCTCTTTCAACTGCAGTTCAGTGACCAGTTCGCCCATGCTGTGGGGGGCGAACTTACGTAGCAGGGTCGTGCCATCTGGCCGCTGATTGCTGGTCATGCGGCCCAAGGCGTCATAGGTGAACTTGCTGGTGCGTTTGATGATCTGGTTGCCGCCTCTCGGGTCCAGGATAGATTCGGTCCGGCTCACGCAGCGGCCGACCCCATCGTAGGTGAAGTCAGTGCGGCCGGCCTCGCGTGTAACACGGTGCGTGCTTTCGTCAGGGGCCTTGACTTCTTCCTCCAGCAGACGGCACTCGTAAACCGGTTTGCTGAAGCGATTGAGCTTACTGACGGTTTGCTGCAGCCTGTGCCCGGGCGCGTTCGGGCTTTCGGTCCAGCGGGTGATCAGCTGGCCACCAGGCTCGAGCGGCGTAGCGTCGATACGTTCCTTGATGCCGTCGGGACGTTCTTCCTCGCACTGTTGGCCCCAGCCGTCGTACTTGTACTTTGACTCCAGCTTGAGCACGCGCGGCTCTGGCTTGCCGTCTTTGTCCGGCAGGTAGTCATAGCCGATTTCGCTCACCAGGCGGCCCGCCGAGTCATAGTTGAACTCGGCTACCGTGCGCTTCACGACTACCCCTGTCACGGCGTCCTTGGCTTCACGCTCTTCCCGGATCGGGCGGCGGCTGCCATCGAATACGGTGCGGGTGACTACACCCTTGCTGTCGGTGGTTTCCTCGCAGGTGCGTTTGCGCCCACTTTCGTCGAGCAGCTTGTAGGCGGTGGTGCGTGTGGTGGCATAGGGGGTGCCAGGGCTCGCGGTTTCTGCGATGACGCGGCCCAATACGTCATGCTCATAGTGTGTGAACACATTATTGGCATCGTGCTCCAGTACCACTTGGCCGTTATGCATGGAGTAGGTAGTGGCTGTTTTTTTCTCTAACGTATGGGTATGGTCAGTGAAGGTTTCGGTGCTGCGGCTCCAAGTGAGCTGATCATTGCCGTCCTTGACTTTTTCGTACTTCCAGTCGCTGGTAGTGGTTGCATCGTTGATCTGTGTGATTTGTTGGTCGACCCGACCATGTTGGAACGGAGTGTCGACTTTATTCAGATAGCGGCGGATTTTGCTGTTTAGCAACTGGCGCGCTTCCCCCTCGCCTTCAAAAATGTCTTCCTTCTCCAGCAACAGCCATTCTGGCATATTCAGGTCGGGGTTGTTCTGTGGCAGTGCCGGCAGGCTGGCATAGGTGAATTCGCTGCTTATGAGTTGGGCCAGCGGTTCGTCCGGGCTGGACGGAGTGGCGGGGTAGATGACCATGAACTTGAGGTTGCGTTCAAAGCCTTCCGGGTCATCCATGCCAGGGTAATAGGTACGCCTCATGCTTGTGCCGTCGGGTTTAAGTTCCGTCAACAAGTTGCCATGGATGTCATAGGTGGTTTTCGTTTCCTCGTAGTCGCCCACCGTTGGATCACCTGCTTTCGCCCAGGATTTTCTGACGGTGAGGGGAAGCTGGAAGTGATTAGGTTGGTATTTGAATTCTAAGTTTTCTAATTCGTTGTACGTCGTTGTGATGGTCTCGATACAGCCGTCGTCTGTGGTGGCTTGGGACGTCATCAGATGGAAACGGTTGAATGTGCTAACGACCGTTCGGTACTCTTTTTTATCCCGAAAATGTTTGGCGGTGGAGTTGTATTCAAAGGTATGGCCGGTAAAGCGGTAAAGCTGGTCCGTGCCATTTTCCTCGCCATAGGTCAGGCCAGTGCCGTTGCCCAGGAAATTATTGTTGGAGTACGTATATTCCGTAAGTATGTGGGTGGTAGTGTCAGGCACATCAGGCATGATCAAGTGGGCCTTGACAGCGGGCAGATACCGATCGATACCTGGGTATTTATGGCCCGTTTTCCCCTCGTGGTAAGTAATTTCTTCCACGCCTTTATCGGGGTTTTCGACTTTGGACAGGAAGGGGAATCTGTCGTAAAGCTTGTAGTGCAGTTCCCAGTATTCGTCACTTGAGGTGGGCAGGGTGACTTTTCGGAGTTCGTTGTTCACCAGGTCCAGTGTGTAGCGGGCCGCGCTGCGGGTTGTCGGGTTGAACGTAAACTCCGTCCGATTGTTGGTGGGGTATTTTATTTCCAGCAGTATATGCTTGGTGTCATCGGTGATGGATTTCAGGCGTGGTTTGGCCTCGGTCGTATCGTAGGCCAGGTTGACACCATGGCCGGAAGCGCCCATGACGCGCACAGGCAGGGCGGTTTCCGGATCTTTTTCCTGGGGCTCGAGTATTTCGATCAGGCCGCTTTTATGTGCAATACGGATGCGTTTTTTAGTACCTGCACTGATATTTGTGAAATGAAAGCTGTCAATTTTTTTTTCTGCGATAACGGGTGCGTTACCAGGCCCGTTGTCTGCAACTTTGAAAGATTCACCGGTGTGCAGTGAGAGCATGCCGGTTGTGATATTGAAACTGCTGAGTTTCAGGCGCCAGCCGATACCAAACCCGTAGTTTTCATTGCTCATCGGGCTAAAATTTAATTGCAGGGGTAAGTCGGGACCGCAAAGATCGTTCGCATTCAAGGCCGGAAGGTCAATGGACAACGTGTACAGGCCTGTACGAGGGTCGACACTACTCTGCATGAAACTTGAAAAATTGAAGGCATTCGATGTGGTTGCCATATGCGGGGTTCCTGAGTGTGCGGTATACGTTGAATAGCCGGTGTCAAGCCATGGATCCTGTACCGGGCATATTCAGGGGCGTGAATTGGCGCTCTCCATCACTGCTGTGCGGGCGTCAGGTGTTATTTGAAAATCTGGTCTGTCGTGAAGGCTAAGATAAAAAAATGATGGGTGCACCTGGCAGAACTGCTAGGTGCGCCTACCCCGCTGCCAGGGGCGGCGTGCGGGCCACCTGTTAATTTTGCTAGTTGTGCAGCAGGCGGGCGCGCACTAAAACTGTCCTGGCAAGCAACCAAGCCGGGTGACAGGTACTGGAACAGTGCCGTTATCGCTCTGTTTATTATCTACCCCACGGGTGCGACTTCTTATTCAGGCGGCGTGCAGGCGCTCAACACTTTTTTTGGAATTTTCGACATGAATGAGCGGCTAGATCAAGATGAGGCTTTGGAGGCGCCCACGATTGAGGGACTGACGGCACTCAATGAAATCGATCTGGATGCATTGGGCGATAAGCCATTGACGACCCTTATCAAGTACACGGGCATGGAGCTTAACGACCATGTGGTTGTGCGTTGGTTAGGGCGTAGCGCCGCCGGCGAAGCATATGACTATACGGCGGAGTATTTCCTTGGTGGCGGAAATTTAGAAGGCTTAGAAGTCCAAATTGCAAACAGCTATATCAAAGATGCCGCGGGTGGTGAAGCCTTTTACTCCTACAGTCGTGAGACGGACGGCGTCAAGCCTAAAGCTGCATCGTTACGAACCTTTTGCTATATAGGGGTAAGACCCAACAGACAGGTTGAAACGCTGTCCGTACTGCAAGTGGTGGACTCCCATGGCTTGATTATTCAGCCTGACAAACTACCGGGTTCAGGGATGAGGGTTGTAGTGCCTCCCTATCAGGCGATGCAGGTAGATGACAAGGTCACCCTGACAGTCGAATGTTATGAGCCAGACGGTAAGCTCGACGCTACGTGGGAGGAAGTGGTCACCGTTACCCAGGACCATTTCGGAGAAAGCGCAATCAGTGGCACGGTACCCAAGCAAAACTTTGACTGGATTGACCCAGGCTATGTACTTGCCACCTACGAGATCAAGTTTGCAGCGGGTGGGCAGTTGAAAGCGCCGGTGCAACGGCTGCAGGTCGACTCCAAAGGCGCGCTGCCAGGCTATCTTGGCAAGCCCTCGATCGATGGGTACAACGAAGGCGATCCGCTGGACCCGAGGAGCTTCCCCAATGGTCTGCTGGTGAAGCTGCCGGATTACCCTGGCATTGCAGATTCAGACTACCTCACCCTGCAGTGGCCCGTCCCCGGACGCCCACCCTATATGCCATCGATGCGGGTCGACCCTAGCATCCGGGCAGCCGATTCAATCCTGTTTCGGATCAGCCCGGAAACCCTGGCTATCAGCCAGGGGGCCAATGTAAGCGTTTCCTATCTGTATGGTCGCGAAGGTGAAGCACTGCGTTCAGAAGTGTTGCAAGTCAATGTGCAACCTACACGCTTGCTGAACGTGCCCTTGGTTGAGGGCGCTGCGCCGGACGGCGCAGCGGAAAGCGGCAATATATTGGCTGATCAGTCCATATCAGGTGTTTACGTCAATGTGCCGCCTGGCATCCAGTTGCCACAGGAGGAGCTGCATGTGCATTGGGCTGGTCCTGGGCCGCTTGGCGAATACGTAGCCAAAGCGCCTGCCTCCCCGGAAAAACCGTTGCGTTTCTTTATTCCGCCCGAATATGTGGCGACCAATATGGGCCAGACCCAGGCGGACACCAGTTGGCGGTTCAATGTGTTCTACAGGCTGTCGACGGATGCAGGCACGTACATTGATTCGATGCCTTACAAGTTACGCATCAAGCCGCTGGATATGGCAACGCTGCCGACAGTCGATTTGACTGATGGCCCGGTGGAGTTCAGCAAGTTACCTGAAGCTGGAGCCAGGTTGTCCATGATCAAATGGCCGTTTATTGCTCGGGGGCAACTGCTGACCATTGTGATGGAAGGGGTGGACCCTCGGGGCAATGGGGTGGAGTTCATTGTTCGGGACGCAAAGGCAATTACGGACGCCGAAGTGCGAGATGGCGTTAAGAATGAAATGGTGCCCAAGTCGGAATTCCGAAAGCTGAACATAGGCGATAACTTCACCTTGTATGCTCGAGTGAGTTTCAATGGAGGGGGGTTTTATTTGAAATACCCGTCGCAGTCGACGCCGCTTCTTCCGTAGTTTTATTCAGGCAGTTTATTTTTATTGCGTGCAAGGTCCAGAGAGACCGTGCTGCTAAATTGTGTGGAGAATCATCATGGCCAGGCCAACGTTAGAACAATATTACAATTTTATGAAGCGGAAGCCTCAGACCCGCGGGTGGGGTGCGTTTTTGGTCTATGACCGACAAAAAGCGAACCTTCTGTTGATACAAGAGCATATTCTGCGCGCCGGTACAAAGGCCTGGATTGAACCGGTGTCGGGTGACAAGGTTGAGGCCGGTACGGTTTTCCGACTCAACAACTTTACTTTCGGTGCGCCGGTGTTGTCGTTCGAGAACTCGAACATAGGGGCTTCGAAGGCCGCCCTGAGCCTGCCAGTGTTGAGCGGCAAGATAACCGAATGGAGGCGGGAGCCAGGTGCGCAGTTGCCCACGCTGGTGGGTATCTCGCACCTGGACCCGCTGACCGCGCCCCGCGTGAAGATGAACATCAAGCTCAACGAGGGCACGGGCGGAGTGGTTGCTGAAGACGGTCGTGTGTATCTGGACTTGGCCGATAGCAGTGCTTATTACTTTGAAGTGAGTCAATGGGAAGAACTGAATACCAAGCTGGGCGAATTTATTGAAGCAAAGTTAAAAGAGGTCGGTAAAGGCGAGCAAATCTGGGAGTTGAATACACTGAAGCCTGTTCAGGGCGCATTGAACCCGACCTCGTTCGGGGTTCGCACGCACTCCCTGGGCAGGGCGGGGAAACCGGAGGCCAGTACGAATCAGGCAGACCTGGAAGAAGGTGCGATCATTGTGGGCGTAGCATTCAATGGCGCTGCGAATGGTGGGTTTCCTGGGGAAGATGGGGATATGCCGTATTTGCTGCCTGAACGCGTGGCGGGGGGGGCATATTCGATGAACGTTATTTTGTCTAACGACGTTTGGCTGATGGATGTCTTCTCAAAGCTTGTCAAAGGTATGGAGGGTACTGTTGCTGGTGAGTTGGAGTATACGCGCAATGGCGAGGGCTTTATTGTTGGGGCTTCTGGGTGTCATATTAGTTACACGCGCACCGAGGAGCTAGGTAGAGCAGGAAATGATTCGCCTATCAAGGGGACTATCTGGCTTGGGGTCATTGCAAGGGATGGTCAGCTGGGGGACTTTGAGTTTACTGTTGTTGATGAAGATATCCACGTTGAGTGGAACGCTGGAGATCGAATTGGTGCTATTGAAGTCTGGCACGAATCCGGTGTTCAAATGGGGTATATGTCGAGGCTTCACTCTAGTTTCAAAGCGACTTGCGTGCTTAGTCTTGACAAGACAAGCGCTGCCGTTGCAATAGTGAAAGGTCCTGTGGTCATTACGGGTGATGCATGGACTGTACCCTGGAATGGAGGCGACGAAAACGACGGGGCGACGGGTAGATTTAAAGACAGTGTTCCAACCATCAAGGCTGAAATTCTCTCTGTCATTGATAAGGCGATGACTTCCATCGCCGGCCGCATAGAAGTTATTGACCTCCTGCGCCTTAACGGCCTGCTCTTCCGCAATGGTCAGCGCTCGGTCATGGACACGTTGTCGGCCCCCGGCGATATTTCGATGCTGGGCGAACTAGCCCCCATCCTCACTGCCTTCGCGATCGACCCGATTGAAAAAACTCTCGTCCCCGAAGCCACGCAAAAGCTTACGCTCACGCCCAAGCCCGAGCCTGGTGCTGAGGTGAAATGGGAGGTGAAAGCGCTGCCTGATGACCCGGAAAACCCCGAGGGACCAGAGCAGTTGGGCGAAATCGTCAACGACATATACAAAGCACCCAAAGCGGACACCATTGCTGGCACGTTCCGCCAGGTCATCATCACCGCAACGGTGGGTGTTATCAGCAGCAGCGCCCTGTTCACTGTCGTGCCCAAGTCCGTAGCGGTAAGGCCGATGCTGCTTAATGCGCTCTTTTCCCTCCCTGACCAACCGCAACGCTATGTACTGGAGGGAGGAAGCATCGAGGCTGAATTGGCCTGGACCAAGGGGGCCGGTTTCAAAGGTGACCTGCGTGACCCTACAGTTGCCGAATATGACGAGTTTAAGATCCCCAGGGATAAGAGAGTCAAGATCTATGTCGCACCCGAGAAAGACCCGGAAACTGATCCGGGACTTGGCGAGCTCATACAACTGGACCAAGTGCTGGTTACCGGTGGTCATCATACCGAAGTCATCGATATCACGGTGCTTTGGAAGCCGGCTTCCAGTTCAACTGTGAAGGTCGAAGCACAAGGTGAAGCGCTGAAACTGGTGCTGACCGATCAGAAATGGGGAGAACCGGTGCGAGACCTGACTCCTGCCGAAACAACATGGTACGTGGGCAAGGGCACAGGAACCGTTGATGAAAAAACGGGTATTTATAAGTCAGGGGCGGGGGAAGGCGATTACGTGATCATTGCCGGTGTCAGCAATGTTACAGGGAATTGGAATTACGCTGTTCTGCCAATGCCGTACACCCCCGAAGAGGCCCAGGCGTTCCATGAGGTGAACCAGGCCATGAATGGCAAGAACGCCAGCGCTCCTTATACCGCGGAGTAGATCAAAGCCATTGAGGCGGTGAAAACAGCCTTCAGCAGCCCGAGTGCAGCGAGGACCTGATCGCCGCTTTATCCGTGGTTTTATTCAGGCTGTTTACTCTTATTGCTTGCAGTGTCCCGAGAGACCGTGCTGCTAAATTGTGTGGAGAACCATCATGGCCAGGCCAACGTTAGAGCAATATTACAATTATATGAAAGAGAAGCCTCAGACCCGCGAGTGGGGTGCGTTTTTGGTCTATGACCGCCAAAAAGCGAACCTTCTGTTGATGCAGGAGCATATTCTGCGCGCCGATACAAAGGCCTGGATTGAACCGGTGTCGGGTGACAAGGTTGAGGACGGTACGGTTTTCCGACTAAAAAACTTTACTTTCGGTGCGCCGGTATTGTCGTTCGAGAACTCGAACATAGGGGCTTCGAAGGTCGCCCTGAGCCTGCCAGTGTTGGGCGGCAAGATAATGGAATGGAGGCGGGAGCGAGGTGCGCAGGTGCCCACGCTGGTGGGTATCTCGTACCTCGACCCGCTGACCGCGCCCCGCGTGAGAATGAACATCGAACTCAACGAGGGCAAGAGCGGAGTGGTTGATGAAGACGGTCGCGTGTATCTGGACTTGGCCGATAGCAATGCTTATTCCTTTGAGGCGAGCCAATGGGAAGAACTGAACATCAAGCTGGGCGAATTTATTGAAGCCAAGTTAAAAGAGATCGGTAGAGGCAAGCAAATTTGGGAGTTGAATACGCTGGAACCTGTTCAAGGTCAATTGAACCCGACCTCGTTCGGGGTTCGCACGCACTCCCTGGGCAGGGCGGCGAAACCAGAGGCCAGTACGAATCAGGCAGACCTGGAAGAAGGTGCGATCATTGTGGGTGTAGCATTCAATGGTGCTGCGAATGGTTGGTTTCCTATGGAAGATGGGGATATGCCGTACTTGCTGCCTGAGCGGCAGTCAGGTGTTCCGTATTCTATGAATGTTATCTTGAGCGACGAAGCGTGGGTGAAAAATGTTTTAAATAGCCTGTTGGACGGTCTGTCGGGGACAAAATACGTCCCCCGTGAGGTTACGTACAAAAAAAATGCATCGGGTTTCTTTACCGAAGCGGAAGCGGGCGCTATTGCTTTCAATGCGGCCTATCCAATTGTTGTTAAAAAAGGATTTTTGGTCCAATTCTCTGTTTTTGGAAATTTAGGCCAGCTCGTGTTCTCTTTTTCTTCCGGTAAAGTTGATTGCACATGGCGTTTTGTGGGTGATGTTCCCGATGGTGTTTTAGTTAAGCTATATGCGGAAGGTGAGTGGAGTGAAGCTAAGGCGCCATTAGACCTTGATCTTACAGCGTCCTGCTCCTTCTCAATCAGCATGACAGACGGCGTAATCATACTCACTAAGGGCCCCGTAACCGTAGATGGTACATGGGGGTGGTATGAAGACGGCGAGTGGGATGCAGAAATACGTGAAAATTGGGCCCTTTTCAAAAACCTTATAACGGACACCATGACGGAAGTTTTCGATAAGTTCGAGGGGAGGGTTGAAGTTGTTGATCTCATGCGCCTTAACGGCCTGCTCTTCCGCAATGGGCAACGCTCTGTAGCTGATACTTTCGCCAGCCTAGGCGATGTGACGATGCTGGGCGAACTGGCCCCGACTCTCACTGCCTTCGCGATCGACCCGATCG
Source organism: Pseudomonas sp. YNh (assembly GCF_037993085.1). Lineage (NCBI taxonomy): Bacteria > Pseudomonadati > Pseudomonadota > Gammaproteobacteria > Pseudomonadales > Pseudomonadaceae > Pseudomonas > Pseudomonas sp. YNh. Next base: position 15,740 of record NZ_JBBMRJ010000032.1, read on the forward strand.
AGAAACGTCTCACCGCGCAGGGCACTCAGAACCTGACCATCACGCCCAAGCCCGGGCCTGATGTTGAGGTGAAATGGGAGGTGAAAGCGCTGCCTGATGACCCGGAAAACCCCGAGGGACCTGAGCAGTTGGGCGAAATCGTCAACGACATATACAAAGCCCCCAAAGCGGACACCATTGCTGGCACGTTCCGCCAGGTCATCATCACCGCAACGGTGGGTGATATCAGCAGCAGCGCCCTGTTCACTGTCGTGCCCAAGTCCGTAGCGGTAAGGCCGATGCTGCTTAATGCGCTCTTTTCCCTCCCTAACCAACCGCAACGTTATGTGCTGGAGGGAGGAAGCATCGAGGCTGAACTGGTCTGGGCCAAGGGTGACGGTTTCAAAGGTGACCTGCGTGACCCTATAGCTGCCGAATATGACGAGTTGAAGATCCCCAGGGACAAGAGAATCAAGATCTATGTCGCACCCGAGTATGACCCGGAAAGTGGGCCGGTACTTGGAGCGCTCATGCATCTGGACCAAGTGCTGGTTACCGGTGGTAATCAAACTGCCACCATTGATATCACGGTGCTTTGGAGTACGGCTTCTGAATCAATTGTGAAGGTCGAAGCACAAGGTGAAGCGCTGAAACTGGTGCTGACCGATCAGAAATGGGGAGAACCGGTGCGAGACCTGACTCCTGCCGAGACAACATGGTTCGTGGTCAAGGGCAAAGGAACCGTTGATAAAGACACGGGTATTTACAAGTCAGAGTCGGGGGAAGGCGATTACGTGATCATTGCCGGTGTCAGCAATGCTACAGGGAATTGGAATTACGCTGTTCTGCCAATGCCGTACACCCCCGAAGAGGCCCAAGCGTTCCATGAGGTGAACCAGGCCCTGAATGGCACGAACGCCAGCGCTCCTTATACCGCAGAGCAGATCAAAGCCATGGACGCGGTGAAAACAGCCTTCAGCAACCCAAGTGCAGCGAGGACCTGATCATGACTGCCTATACCAAAGAAGCATTACTCCAAGAGCTGGAAAAAGGCGACAGCATGCGCGGCTGGGGCGCGGTACTGGCGCTAGGCCGTGATGCTGTCAATGATGCGTTGCTGGCCAATTTCGTCGAGCAATTCGATCAGCGTGGTGGCTTGCCCGTCATCCTGGGTGAGTACTTTATCGACCCCGCCTCCCGCACTGAAAAGGTGGCGCTCGACAACCTCACGCTGGGCCCGCCGCAGTTGTCTTTCAGAGGAGCCGTAGGTGTTTCGACCCAGGTGAGGGTGAGCATGGAGTTGCTCACCGGGCAGTGTGTTTCGTCGACGATCATGTCGGCCCATGTCGAGCAATTCAGAAGAAGCCATGTGCTGGAAATGGGCATGGGCTATCAATTCGAAGTCTATGGGCACCTGAAAGTGCAGCCACACGCGTATCTGGACAAGTACCAGGTTATGCTCGACCTTACCAACGCCAGCGAGCCCACCTGCACGCTAGGCAGCACTGATAGAGCTGCGCAGATGATGGGCGCGTTCATCCTCGAACAACTGCAGTATGAGTGGATTATCAACAGCCCATTGCCGGTGCTGGAGTTCGATATTTTCGGGCACAGTGGCTTGTCCACCACGCGCATCGACGTGGTTGCGCAGCGAGCACCCGCCGGGGCGGGCGGTGGTACAAGCCCGGAAGACGACGGGGCGCTGCTGGTCCTCATGCAACTGGTTGTCGGCGCCGGAGCTGACCGACCAGGCAGCCCCTTACCTTATTTGTTGCCGCGCAAGAATGATACCGCCAACTATGGCAGTGCGCTGTTGATCAGTCGGGAGCGTGCGCCGCTTGCCAAGACACGCCCAGCCGTTGCACTGGAGCAACTGGTGTTGCCCGATGCCAACGCAGTTGTGCTGGAACAGGAGGAGCATAACCCCCATGACATGATCGTTTTCGGCGATGTCAAAGCCACTGAGTTTTCCCGTCAGCTGCAACCGCGCATTGGCAAAGTGGCTGCAGGCAAGAAGACCCAGTTCACGGTCGCCAAGTCGGTGGAGGCCTGGACTGCCCTGGATGTGCACAACCCACGCAATTCTGGTGAGATCGAAGCGGGCACTTACATGGCGCCCGCTGCAAGCACGTTTCCGCTTCGGCAACGCCTGATGAACATCAAGGCCCATTTTGCCAATGTGCAGGAGGGGGCAAGCAAGTCGGCGTTGGTGGTTGCCTCTTCTGAGGACCTGGTCATTTCACCGCGGGTAGTCATCTGGGCCAGGGGCGACGCTCCCGTCCGGCTGACCGCATCGCAGGGTGGAAGGCTGGAGTGGGAAACTGATGGCGACAAGTTCGGCAAAATCGTGCGAGACCCGGCGGACGACAACGAAACGCCGCACGCCCTTTTCACCCCGGATGAGCCCCCGAGCGATAAACCCATTCGCCTTCAGCGTATCAAGGTAACCAACTGGGGAGATGAAAGCGGCTACGCGACAGTGGTCATCCTCGGCATGCGCGCACCGCTGCAGTTGCAACCCTTCTACGTGCCGAACATGGGCGCTTCTGGCTCGCAAACGTTTACCCTCACCGAATCACGCGCCGGGCAGGCTTCGGATGAGACATGGGGTGACCGCCCTGCGGTGCTAAGCACAGTGTGGGAGCTGTACGGCAAAGGCGAGCTTGTCGATGGGGCGTACACCGCGCCGGAGTCGGACCCGGGTGAAGTCAGTGTGGTCGCGGGTGTTTATGACGGCCAGGCTGGCATTGCTGTCATCGAGCATAACGCTAATGCGAGTCTGTCAAATGCAGCCGGTCCCCCACGCTGGAAGGCTCTGAGTCAATTCAAGCTGTTTCTTAATGACACGTCGCGAAAAAAAGCCTGGGCAAATGGCAGGCAACAGGTAGCTGTCGATATCCACATCGAGACCAACCCATTTAGAGATGATGAGGGTAACGACATTTATGAGCCGGTAAGCGATATAGAGCTGGCAACGCTACAGCTTACCCATCGGGATGGCACACCGATCGACTGGTTACCTGCTGACACCGAAGCAATCCCACCTGATGGAAAAAACTGGGCTGCCAGCAAGTTTCGCAACCGCTTCGATTACCTACCCCCTGGCGAAGGATTGGTTTCTGTACAAGAGGCGCAAGAGGCGCAGGTGAGAAAGGAGCAGTCGAAGGCGGCGGGGAGAAAGGGGCAGGAGGAGGCGTTGCGCATTGTAACGGTTTACCTTCAAGCCAAAGAGAGCGAGGTACGCTGGATTCGGGCCAAGTTTCTGAGCTATGAAAACAAGACGTACTCCTCTTACACCCAAAACTCCGTGGATGGTGAGATCGAACTGGGTGGCCTGCCACCCAAGAAACTGGATATCTCCGACCTGGAACTGTTTACGGGAAAACGCGTGGATGCACGAGATGGTTTTGACCAGCTCGATGACCGCGGGAACCTTGTCGACGGTTACAACTACTGGCACTACACCACACACTATTGGACATTGCGTGCCAGGGGCCAGCGCCGCTTTGTCGATGTACGTTTCGACCATGTTTCAATCCTGAGATACGAAAGTGAGTTGCTCGATGAAACGTACGCCAGCTATGTCGGCGTTGCCTATGTGCCGAGGGTACTGCCGGGGCGCACCGCTGATCGACGCATTGAATATCAGGCTCACATGGAGTTATTGGCGTTGCACGCGGGTAAATCCTTGAATCGAGAATTTGCAACGGGTGAGCATTTCAGTGCGGGCTCAGTATTGGTTTCGCTCGAGCGCGTTTCGGACATGAAGTTCTGGTACGACCAGCAGGATATCAGATGGCGTGAGCCACTGAGCAAGCCATTATATTTTACGATGATCGATAACTACGGAACGGAAAGTGCGTTCTACATCAACTGGGGGCGGCAGTTGGACAATGGGTCGATAGATCCGGTTGACGTCCGAAACTTCCTGCACTGGAAGTTTCAATAAGCGCGGCTTCCCCCCCCACGTTAGGGGGGTACCTTTCTTGAATCAAGGAACAGTAGAATGACTACGAATTCGCTGGTGCATTCCAATGCATTCAATTTCATGAGCTTCGTCCAAGGTGGCGTCGATCCACGTACGGGGCAATACAATGTGTCGCTCGCGTTGCCTGAATTGGTGGCCAACCACTTGAACGGCCCCAACTTGCCCTTGCGCATTGGTTTCAATCCGATGAACCCCGAGGACTCAGGCTTTGGTGCTGGCTGGCGTTTGAATCTGAGTGAGTACGACCCCCAAAGCCAGATGCTCAGCCTGCACAGCGGTGAGCGTTTCAAGGTGTTCGACAACGGCCCCGGTGAGCAGCCTGTGATACCGGAGCGCAAAATCGACAGCTTTCACTTCGAGAATATTTCTGCTGGCAGTACCACCCTTTATCGCGTGGCACACAAGTCGGAAATGATCGAAGTACTTGGGTTGCACGATGTCACCGAGCAGGGCCAGCGCCCCGGGAAAGTGGCATTGCCCATACGGGTGCTGACACCGACCGGGCATGGTATTACCCTGACATACGTCCAAGTGGATGTGCCCTCTCCAATGCCGGGTATTCCAGGCAAGCGCGTGCCTTGCCTGGCTTTGGTAGAAGATGACAGCGAGAGGAAACTGCTGGAGATCGATTATTCGAACCTCAGCCAGGTACGGATTACGGTGAATCCAGGCACGGTGGCGCAAGCTGCCTATACGCTGGAGCGTAACAACAGTGAACTGGTCAAGGTTATTTTGCCGACCGCAGACAAGGGGCGTTGGAAGTTCGAATACAAGATGATCGGCACGGTACGTTGCATTGAACGTATGTGGACACCGGTCAACGGTTTTGAAGAAGTCTTCTACAAGGAGGCTGGGCATACCCTGCCAGGCGTCAGCCGGACACTGCCTCATGTAGACCGTCACCTGGTCACCCCAGGGGCCAACCAGCCGCAAGTGCGTACCGACTACAGGTTCAGCTCGAATAATTTCCTGGGCAACAACACCGGCATCTCCTGGGAAGATAACGGTGAAGACAACCTCTACAAAGCCACAGGTGCGGACTACCGCTACGACAGTACCGCCACGCATTACCAGGGCGACAAACCGGCGTACACGGTCAAGACGGGATTCAACCGCTTCCACTTGATGGTCGAGCAGGTCACCACGCAGAACAGTTGTATCGAAACCCAGACCCTCGTGTACCCGGAAGTTGCCAACCGGGAGTTCAAGGACCAGCCCAACAACTTTCAGCTGGTTGAGACGACTACCACCTTCTGGCGCAAGGGTTTGAGCGGCACGCCACGGGAGCAGGTGGAAGTTACCCGTTACGACGAACATGGCAACCTGGTGGAAAAAAAAGAAGCCAACGGCAAGCGGACAGTAATGTCGTACTACCCAGGCGCCGACGACCCGGAAAAGTTCGTGCGTATGCTCGAGACGGCGGAGGTTATCCCGGGGCCTGGCGAAGTTGGCGCCGAAACCTTGCGCAACGAGTATCGCTACGCGTTGGTTGCATCGCGAGATCAAAGCGGACATGCACGCGGCGCATTATTGCGCAGCCATGAGAAGCAGCTGCGCGTGCGCGATGGGGCGCTGTTGTCGGAGTTGGAGACCTTCTACCACGGCGAGCCCAAAAATTTGCTCCAGCATGGTCGTCCTCGCAAGCAACAGCTTACGCTCAATGGCAAGGTAACCCTCACTGACTACGCATACAGTGAGGTGTCGGTAGAAGGCCACCCAGCAGTCCAGACTGAGGAGACCCTGACCGGCTTCGACCACGGCTTGCCGTTGCCGGCGCGGGAGTTGAAGCATGGCAATGGGAAGTTCAAGAACGCCAAGGGGGAATCGGCGCGACACGCCCAGAAGGTCAACACCCTGCAGCATTCGGTACTGATTGGCGAACCGTTGCTCAACTACGACGACAATCAGGTGCAGATTGCCTACGTATATGACGAACTGCGTCGCGTAACGCGTGAAACGGTCGACCCCAAGGGCAAGTACGAGGCGTCCCGCAATTACAGCTACTACCTGTCCTCCGATGGCCAACAGGCATGGCAGAAGCAGGTTGATGTAAAAGGGGTGACAACGTGGAGCTACGTGGATGGGCTAAACCGTGCCGTGCGGGTGACGCGCCAGGACCCGGACTTTGGTCCCACCGCAACAGCCAGGGAAAATGAACGGTTAACTTACACTGCTCGCTATGATGCGCTTGGCAACTTGATGGAAGAGGTCGAATACGACTGGCTGGAGCTGAAAAATCTGCCGCTGAGGACGCTGTATGAGTATGACGACTGGCGTCAGCGCAGCAGTGAAATGGGCCCGGACAAAGTTCGAGTCTGCACGCAGACCGACCCGGTGGGCCTACCTGACCGCCTTGGCCCCGTACGCACGGAGTGGCGTGAGTCCATCCAGCGCAAGCTGCTCACCGGCATTACTGTTACCCGGCTGAACCTGTTCGAGCAACCTGTGGATGTCGAGCGCCTGGACAGCAAAGGTGCCCGTGTGAGTTTGCACCAGTACTTCTACGATGGCCTGGGGCGTACCGTGCGGGAAGTGGATGCACGGGGTTATGAAACGGCCACTACCTACGATGAGTTTGACAGGCAAGTGGACCAGACGCTGCCAGATGGTTCGGTGGTACACCGCGACTATGCGTTGCACAGCAAGGGCGATTTGCCAACCTTGATCAAGGTGCTTGATAGCACCGACCGCGAGGAACACGAGCTGGGCACACAAACCTTCGATGGCTTGGACCGCATGATCGAGTCGGTTACCGGCGGACGCATGCGCACCATGCTGTACGATATTGGGCAGCGTCAGCCTGAGGCGGTGATCACCCCGGCTGAAAACCGCATCGACTATGAATACGTTCCGCAATTGGGCGAGGAGCCATTAAGCCGCAGGACGCTGGGCCAAGCAGCGCGCTATGAATATGACCAACATAACGGCCGCCTGTTGCACTGTACCGAAAACGACGAGACGCTCGAACGTGAGTATTTCAGTACCGGTGAACTGAAAGTTGAAAGGCGCCAACCCAGTGGCGAGACAAAGCCGTATGAGATGGTGTATGTGCACAGCTTGAAAGGCCGTATGGTGAGTTATACCGATGTGCTGGGCAAGGCACAGACATATGAATACAACCCGTTTGGGCAGTTGCAGCAGACCACGCTGGAGAACGTCACCAGTACCTTCGGTTATGATGCTCTGGGCAGGACTGCCAGCATCCTGACTCAAACCGAGGACCCGGACGGGAGCGTGCGCAGCCTGGAAACCACACTGTTCTATGACGAGTTTGATCGCGAAATTCGTCGTCGCTTCGACTTTGGCGACGCGGTACAAACGTTGGTGCAAACGTATAACGAAGTGGATGGCATTGACAGTAAAACGCTGACAGAGGGTGAGGAAGATGGAAGGCTTCTGCGCCATGAAACGTTCGAGTACGATAACCGGGCCAGGTTGTCGAAATACACCTGCGAAGGTGAGAGCGAGTATGTACCTGTCGACCCTTACGGTAACAAGATAAACACTCAGGTGTTCCGCTTCGATGGACGCGACAATATCACCCGGGTCAGGACTACTTTCGAAGGTGGCGCGCTCGATGCTACGTATCTGTGCAACGATGAAAAGGATCCGGCGCAGTTGCAGGGTATTGAATTGAGGTGGCTACAGTTAGTCGAAGAACAGGGTGTAGAGAAAGAGATACCTTACAAGCAGGAGTTTATCCAACTGTGCTATGACCCGGACGGTAACCTGATTCAGGACGAGGAAAAGCGTGAACTGGCCTATGACCCACTAGGGCGCCTGGCGCGGGTGCATGTGCCTGCGCAGGGCATTACTGCTAATTATCGGTATGACGCGGTGGACCGCTTGGCGTCGCAGGATGCCTGACGGTGTGGTCAGTTATCTGATTGATTTGTATACTCGATAATATTTTTGAGCCTGCTGCAGAGCAGGCTTTTTTTTGGGATTTATCTTCATTCACCTGATAAAAATGCCAGTTTCCGGCCACGTTTGGGTGGTGTTAAATCATAAAACGTTGGCGCGACGGCGCAGCGCTAATTTCGGGTTTTTATCTGGAGGTGGGTGTGGCACATTCGAATAGATTGAGTGAGCGTTCGCTGGGCGTACGAGGTGCATTCAGGCTTGATCGAGCAAAATTATTGGGTGTTTACAATGAGCCGGTACCGTTGGATGACCTCATTGTTGATGACGCACTGTATGCGGATAAGCGCGACGGGACAATCAAGAGCTTATATTTGCTGCCCCACGGCCCCGATTTTATTATTCAGGTGCCCGCCTGGTTTTTCTCGGAAGTGGACCTGCTCAAGATCGAACATTCCCGTGACGGTGTGGAATTCGTGGCCATTCATGAGGAAACGATTAGGTACTTTGATGATTTGCCGGACATGCCTTACGCTGTAAGGCTGGATGTTTTTCAGGATATCCTGATTCCCGAAGGGGTTCATTATTTCAGGAGCTATGTTTATAGCGATAGTGATGAGGAGCGTACTTCGAAGCCACTGACCCTGCGCTTTGACCGTGTCGCACCGTATTTCCCTACGTTGCCCACCAGGTTTCTTGCCGTACCGGTGGTGACTGACGCCAGCCTTGCGGCAAACGGCAACAAGGTCACCCTCCAGTTGCCGGCTTACGCGGATTGGCAGGAGGGTGATGTCGTGCTCTGGTACTGGTTGAAAGAGATACCCAAGGAAATCGGGGATATCAAGGAAGTCGGTACTGTGCCAACCACTGGGCAAGTGCAGCAACTGGAAGTGCCAGAAGCAATTGTTCGCGAAGTGGGCGATGGCGGGCTGTTTGCCGTATATGTGTTGGTGGACAAGGCCGGCAACATCAGCCAGATATCCGATTATGTGGCTATCGACGTGGCGCTGGGCCAGTTGCCTACCGTCTTTGAAGAGCCTGTGGTGCCTTTGGCGACAGACATGGACGGCCACTTGATTGACCAGGCCGATGCCCTGGAGGGTGTCGAAGTCTGGGTGCCGCTGTTCGAGCACTGGAAAAATACAGATACGGTCCAGGTAACCTGGAAAACGGCCGAACTGGTGGTAGAGCCGGTGGGTAGCGTGCCGGCGCAATACATAAGGGTCAGGGTCGACAGCGCAACCCTGCTGCAGGAGTACGACGGTGCAACAGTGCCGGAAGAAATTACGGTGCGTTATGACGTCTATCGCGGTACGCATAAACTGGGTGGCGCAGAGACAACAGTATTCGTTAACTTTGATTCGATTGACCCCGGCTGGCCAGGCCCCGACTGGCCGGACCCGGTGTACCCCACCTTGGCACTTGCGCATGTGAATGGGCGTGGCGGTAGCAGTGGTGAAGATGAACTCGACAACGGGGATACCGGGCAGGCCGCTGACATGAAAATTGTGTTGAGCCCCCTCATTGAACCAGGTGATAGCTTGACACTTGATTGGGGGAGCCAGGCAGAAGCGGCCACACATGAAGTCACAGAAGACAATAAAACGGATGGTTATGCTGAGTTCCCTGTCCCATGGTCCGCTATAGAGGCGGAGGGTAACAAGACAGTGCTCATTCATTACTGGGTGAACCGACCTGGGGTGCTTAATCCTATCAGGTCGGATGATACACCGGTGGCGGTAAGCGCCGTCGTGATCACGTCCGACCCGGTAGATTTCCTTGATAAAAACGATCAAGGCCAACTGAACTGTACTTCGATCCAAAAAAGTCTTCCGCACCTTGACAACGGGGCAGTGCAACTGGTTGTGCCTGACCTGCGCGAATATGAAAAGTATGGGGCGATAACCGAGGTTGAGATTACCTGGTGGGCTGTCAAAGGTGGGCGAGAAGACCAAGGTGAAGATGAGGTGCCGGGCGTAAGAGAAACATTCAAGGTGCCCATTGGACAGGACTATCCGTTAGCGGGCTTTATATGGCGGGTACCGTACGAAAAACACGTGGCGCCGACGTTAGACCCTAGTAATCCGTTGTTTTATAAAGCGCGTGCACGTGTGACTTACAGCTTCAAAGCAGGAAGCGAAAATATTGTCTCCAAGCGCGGCGATATTGTGCTGGCAATGTATACGCCCAATGGCGCCTGTGAACTTACATAAGGCAGGGTCGAGTCGCGAAGGGCGGTCAGATGATGACTTTTCCTGGATTCATGTAGGGTATTTCCGACAGAGTAATACGGAAATGCCCTGTAGCCTCGTCGAAAACATCTGCGGTGATCTGCATTAGAGCAACCTGACTTGGGCGAGGATGAAACATGAAAACACACAGGGCACCTTTCATGAAGGCTGGCAAACATGCCTTTGCACTGGCGTTGGCGCCGCTCTGGCTGGTGAGCGAAGCCACGTTGGCATTGACGACAATCAGGGAAGATCAAACCATCGACGCCTCGGTAGCGCTGGACAGCTACCAGGTCCTGGCAGGGGCCACGCTGACGGCCACTGGCGCCGCCACCCAGCAAATCCAGTTGCGACCAGGCTCGGCACTGGACTTCAGTGCCAGCTCCATGATTGCTACCGGCGGCGATGCGTTGCTGGTGGGCAGCGGTGCCGTGGCCAGGGTCACCGGCAGTACCATCGTCAGCGAGGGGCGAGGGATTGCCGCAGCACGCACCGGTGAGGTGGGGTCCACGGTCGAGTTGGTGGGCAGCACTGTAACAGGGAGGCAGGGCGGGGCAGGTGTCGCCAGCAACTCGCGGCTGAGCCTGAGCGACAGCCTGTTGCGGGGAGATGGTGCGGGAAGCTTTGGTGTGCGCATGTTCAACGGCCAGCTGGATGCGCTGAACAGCCAGATCATCGGTGCCGAGCAAGGCATTCTGGTCAATGCCGACGCTGCGGTGGCAGGGCAGGCAGCCATCAACCTGCAAAATACCTTGGTCGAAGGGCAGGCGGCGGCTGCAATTGTCGTGGCCGGCAGCGCTGCGGCGCCGGCGTCGGCGAAAATCAACGTAGGTAACGGGTCGCGTCTGGTGGGCAGCGATGGCACATTGCTCGAAGTGCGTAATGCGTCGTCTGCGGATATGACGGTCGATAACGCGCACCTGGTGGGCAATGTCAATGTGGAGGACGGCTCCAGTGCTACCTTGGCGTTGAACAACCGGTCGAGCCTTACCGGGCATCTGGACGGTGTTTCGAGCCTGAGCATCAATGACCAGTCCACCTGGATAATGACCCAGGATGCCAGCGTCGGCGAGCTGGTGCTCGATGATGGCAACGTCCAGTTCGGCCAGCCGGATGCGTACCACCGGCTTACCGTGGAAAACCTGTCGGGCAGCGGCACCTTCGTGATGCATTCGGACTTTTCTACCGGTCAGACGGACTTCCTGGATGTTACTGGCCAGGCCACCGGCAATCACAGCTTGCTGATCGGCAGCTCTGGCAAGGACCCTGAGGCAGAGAACCAGTTGCATGTGGTGCATGCTGCCAGCGGTGACGCAACGTTCTCGCTGCTCAATGGCCGGGTTGATCTGGGGGCGTTTTCCTATGGCCTGGTACAGCGCGGTGAGGACTGGTTCCTCGACGGTTCGCGCAAGGTGATCAGCCCGGGTACGCAGTCGGCACTGGCGTTGTTCAATGCGGCACCCACTGTGTGGTATGGCGAGCTTGTCTCGTTGCGCAGCCGGATGGGCGAGTTGCGTTTGCAGGGTGGTCAACCAGGTGCCTGGGTGCGGGCCTATGGCAACAAGTTCGATGTGGCAGCCAGTTCCGGGGTGGCCTACAAGCAGGTGCAACAGGGCATGTCATTCGGTGCCGATGCTCCGCTGCCGATCGGCGATGGCCAATGGCTGGTGGGTGCGCTGGCCGGTTACAGCCGCTCCGACCTGGACCTGTCTCAGGGTACGACGGGTGACGTCGACAGTTACTACCTGGGCCTTTACACCACCTGGCTGGACAAGCAGAGCGGCTATTACTTCGACGGTGTGGTCAAGCTGAACCGCTTTGAAAACGATGCCAAGGTGGCCCTGAGTGATGGTGATCAGGCCAAGGGTGACTACAGCAACATGGGGGTGGGGGCGTCGGCCGAATTCGGGCGGCATATCGCCCTGGATAACGGCTATTTCATCGAGCCTTATACCCAATGGTCGGTGGCGCGGTTCGAGGGCAAGGACTACACGCTCGACAATGGCTTGCAAGCCAAGGGCGACGCTGTGCATTCGGTACTGGGCAAGCTCGGCAGTACGTTGGGGCGTAACATCGATCTTGGTGAGGCTCGGGTGATTCAGCCCTATGTACGCGCCGCTTATGCCCATGAGTTCATCAACAACAACCAGGTCAAGGTCAACGGCCACCGCTTCGATAACGACCTGTCCGGTTCGCGTGCCGAGTTGGGCGTGGGGGTGGCGGTTTCAATGGCCGAGCGATTGCAGGTGCATGCCGATTTCGACTACAGCACCGGCGAGCACATCGACCAGCCGTGGGGGGTGAACCTGGGGTTGCGTTACAGCTGGTAAGTACGCCAGGAAGGAAGACGTCATGTCTTCCTTTTTTTTTGGGAGATCAAAAATGCAGGTGCCATGCAAGTTTCTGCGCAGTTTCATTGGCTTCTTCAAGAGGCCGTTCGGTGGTTTTGCAGCGCCTGGTGAGCCCCAGGCGCTGCTGAAGCCGGTGACCGTGACGGATCTACTGCCCGATATTGAGGGAGGGGAGCGCAACTTGCTGCCTGTGAGGGCAACGCGCAGGCCCTTGCCCATCACCATACCCATGTGGTTGATCTCAGACCCCAGTGAGGACAACCCCGAACTGTTGGTAGTGAAGTGGGATGGGCACACGTTCGCAGAGAAGGCCTGGACCACGCCAGTGCAGCCAGTGGACCTTGAGCTGGACGTGCCTGTAGCGTTGCTGGGGGAAGGGCGCCACACCTTGACATACGAGGTGACGCTGGGTAACGAGGAAACCGACTCTTCTGAAGAGCTTTCGTTGCTTATCGACAAGACCGCGCCCTTGCTGGGAGGGCAGCGTGGCAGGCTCGAACTTGTCGAGGACCCTGATGAGGTTGAGCGTGATGGCCTCACCGCACGGTATCTGGAGCGGCACGGTGATCGGCTGCGTACGCTGGTGCCGGCGTACGACAGCCCTGGCCCAGGCGATATTGTCACCTGGTACTGGGGCGAAAAAACTGATGACTCAGAGCAGGTCGACAGCCGAACCTTGACCAAGGACGACTATTTGCTGCCGATTCATATCGACTTCCAGGGGGAGATGATTCGCCAGTCCAAGGACGGGGTGCGTTACGCCTATTACGAAATCGAGGACCGTGCGGGCAACCTGAGCAACCTGGCGAGATCGTTGGAGCTGGACGTCATGGCGCAGCCGATACCGCGCCAGTTCGAGTGGGTGGAAATACCCCAGGCAACCGGAGCCAGCGGAGAACTTGTGCTAAAGCTGGATGACTACGACGAACCGCTGTTGGTCGCTGTGCCAGGCTCGGCGCAGTGGTTTCCGGATGAAACGGTTACGGTGATCTGGGGGGCACCGGGGGATTATGGTTACTACTCAACCTCTGAGGTGCATCCCGGGACTGAGCGTTCCTATGCGATTCCCGAAAAACATGTGCTGGCATACGGCAAGCGCACGTTGGTCGTGCGCTATGAAGTCAGCGACGGTGTCGATGTGCTTCCTTCCGCCGTGACCAATCTGAAAGTGACTGAGTTCAAGGAGGGGTTACCTCAGGTAGCGCTGGAGGGGGTCGATTCAAACGGATTCAGCCTGGGCCCGGCGCTGGATCAGGTGCCTGTCAGCCTGGGTGTGTGGCCGTGCATTGCCGTGGGGCAGTGGGTCAATATCACGGTAACGGGCGTGCGACCTGGCGGGGCAGATGCGCCCCCTTACAATGTCCTGACCGCCCATTCGGTCACTGATGCGCAAGTGAGACGGGGCATTGGCGCGAACAAGGATGTGACTCTCCCCAAAGCCTACCTTGCAACGCTTTGGCTTGGCCAAACGTTCACCTTCCATGTCGAGGTCAGTTTCGACGACGGTACGACGTGGATCAAATTTCCCCTCTACAGTCCTAAACTTCTCCCATGAGCGACCTTCACGGGCGCTCCACCGGTCGGGACAGCTCGGGCGTTAGGCCACCGTAGTCATTGATGGTTGTGAAGTCGACCTTCAGACCGTCCTGCACAGTCGAGGTTTTGAGGGGGTAGGTTTGCCTGCCCATGGGGATGGCCATTTTCCTGCCGTCTATTTTCTCGCTGCCTTTGGCGCTGCGCAGGGTTAGCTGATTGAAGGTGAAGTAGTAAGGGGAGGGGTTGTCCACCACAAGGTGCGGCTTGCCTTCGAGTGTTTGCACCGACCAGGCCAGGTCCTGCAGGTGGTCCTGTGGGCGGCCTTTGAGTTGGGTTGGGCGGTAGAAGACCTTGATGCGGGTGCGCAAGGCGATGGTCAGGGTATTAGTCGGTTTGTCGTCTGCCTGCGGGATTTCCTGCAGGTTGAAGTAGAACACCGATTCACGGTCCTGGGGCAGGTTGTTGGGCAGGCGGTTCAGCTGTACCGTCTGTTCGCCGGCCGGATCGATGCGAAACAGCGCAGGTGAGGCGATCAATGGCACTGCGGTAGTGTTGTCGTCTGCCTCTGTATTGATCCAGGCCTGGGCTGCATAAGGGCGTTGGCTGGGGTTGGCGACTACGATGCTGGTGCTTTGTCGGTCGCTGGGCTGGATGACTCGGGTTGAGCTGATGGTGAGGGCGGCGTGGGCACTGAGTTGTATGAGCAAGGCAAGGCTGGTGCCTATCGCCAGAGCAAGCCTGGGGATAATGGAGTTGGGGCGGGGCATGGGCGTGTCTCTTTGCTACTTTTTGCAGGGGCTCCAGGTGCGTCCGCAGAAGCGCCTGGAGCGTAACGTATTACCTGATATCTACCGAGAAGCGCACTTCCGATGCCGCGTCGCCGTCAGTTACCGTCCCGGTTGACTCGTACATGGCGTGGAAAAGCATTTCGTTCGGTTGTGTGGCTTTGAGCGGGTAGGCCACCGATTCCCGGCCTGGGGCAAGGTTGCTCAGGCTCTTGTCCTGAATGGCCAGTGCCACCCCGGCAGCGCCGTATGGCTTCAGTGCGTAGAGGTTGGTGCCTTCAGGGCCGTAGACCGCCGAGAAGGTGACATAGGCATCTGTGCCGGGGTTGATGGTGCACTGATCTGGGTCAATGCGCAGGGCGAACGTACGAGCGGGCGTCTGCTTGCCTGCAGTGGAGCCGAAGTAGCTTGGGGGATAGCTACCGAGGCCAATCTGAGGCAGGATGCTGCCGCCAGTGCCCGGCATGACCACTTCGATAGGGCAGGTGCCGCCTGGGGTGATGGTGCCGTGGAAGTTGATATTGCCGGTGTTTGCAAATGCTGCCGTGCTCGCCAAGCCCATGGCGAGGGCGATAAGTGTGCGCTTCATAGTTTATATCCTGATGGTGGTGGCATTCGAACATGCAGGTCAATGTTCGCCAAGCAGGATATTCAGGGCGCAGGTAGGGTGGCTGTAGGCCAATGCCACAAAAGGCATGTAAACAATGGACAAGGCTGCCAGGGCGGCGCAGCGGACCACGCCGGTCGGTCGAATTCAGTGTTGCGTGTTGCCGCTAGCTGGGCCCAGCAACTGCTTCTGCTGGTTCCAGTCAAAGGCTTCGCCATTCTGTTCTGCCTCGTAACGGAGCTCTTCCAGCTGTTGGTACAGATCCAGCTCTTGGTCAGGCATGAAATGCAGGCAGTCGCCGCCGAAGAACCACAGCAGGTCGCGCGGTACGAGGTGGGCAATTTGTGGGTAGCGCTGGATCACCTGGCAGATCAGGTCCTGGCCCAGGTACTGGCTTTGCAGCGGGTCTCGTGGCAGCAGGGTCAGCAACTCGTCGAAGCGTTCGAGAAACAGAGCGTGGCTTTCCTCCGGCACCTGCTCGGCTTCACCCAGGGCTACCAGGATGGTGCGCAGGTGCTGCAGCAGTTGCAAGTGGTAATCCAGGTGGGGATTGACCATGGGGTGATCCTTGAGGGTAATTGAAACGGGGCCGAAGTATACGCCGGTTGTGGACCTGTTGTGGAAGGTCCGCCGGGTTTGCCCATGATGCGTCCCTACCTATCAGTTCTGCCAGGTGTGCCCCCGCCGCTGCTGATGTAGATTCGAGCCTGAACCAACGATGCGGCCTTTCAGCAGGTGGCGGCGGTGTCGAAGGCATACGATCTTCTGAGCGAGGTTAGCACCATGGTAAGCGACAACACCCCAAAGCAAAGCGGCTCTATCATCTTCTGGAGGGGCACTGACTCTAGCGTCGGGTTCAATTTGCCGGCTGAGGGAAGTGGCGAAAGCGCTAAGAAGACAGTTGTCGCCAACCACAGCGTAATTGAGATGAGTGACATCCCCTCTGCCACGACCATCACCTTGAACTACAGAACTGCCCCGAACGACCCGACTGTGCGATCATCCATCACACTGCGTACCACCCACCGACCAGCCTCGCTTAACCGTACCGAATACAGCTATCTGTTGAATACGCATAAAGTTGGCGATTTCGTCCCTAGCGCCTTTGGGCTGGAGGTGATTGCGAAAAAGGATGGACCTTCCCCTCAGGCCGATGTCAAGGCAGACCATCAAATTGATTGTCTCGTTAAACTTTCCAGCTCGCCGCCCAGTGCCTGATCTGGCCGCGTCCAAGCATGTGATAATTGGCGGTTACAAGGTGCGGGGGCGTGCCGGGGACGAGACATAACGCTCCGTCCTGGCGAAAATCCGCCCTTGCACCTGAATGGTTGTTTATCGCTCAGCGCACCTTGCCCTCTCCTGGTAGCAGTTGCTCTTTGTCGAACGCGTCCACATCAATCACTGCGCGGCAGGCTTGCTCTGCTTCACGCAGCCGTTGCGCCTCGCCCGGTTGTACTACGCCCCTTTCGACTGCCGCATCGATTACCGATTGTCCGGGGACCGTTTGCACCTTTCCCTCCTTGACTGCCTGATGCAACATCTTGCGCACCGGCACCACTTCATCAAGCAAATCGCAGGCCCGCTGCAGTGCTGCCACAGGGTCGCCCGCAGCTTGCGGTCGGAAGCAGCCGGCCAGCAGCTCTTCCAGTGCCGGGTCGCCTTTGCTACGCCCGATCAGTGCCGCCACTTCGGCATCCAATTCATCGCTCGGCCCTGTATGACGACGGCCAAGCGGGAACACCAACACGCGTAGCGCGCAGCCGACAAGCCTGTTTGGAAAGTTGTCGAGCAACCGGTCCAGCGCCTTTTCCGCCTGGCCCAGGCTTTCTTCCAGGGCCCAACGCAGCAAGGGCTGCATGTGCTCGGGCGAGCCCAGGTCGTGGTAGCGCTTGAGCGCAGCGCTGGCCAGGTACAGGTAGCTGAGCACATCGCCCAGGCGCGCACTCAGGCGTTCGCGGCGCTTGAGCGCGCCGCCCAGGAGCATCATAGACAGGTCCGCCAGCAGGGCAAAGGCCGCCGCCTGGCGGTTGAGGGCGCGGAAATAGCCCTGGCTCAGCGTGTCCCCCGGTACTTTCTCGAAAACCCCCAACCCCAGGTTGAACACCAGGGTACTGGCCGCGTTGCCGGCGGCGAACATGATGTGTTTCATCAGCAGGTCGTCGAATTCCTTCAGTGCCTGGTCACGGTCCTCACGGCCGGCCAAGGCCATTTCCCTGAGCACGAACGGATGGCAGCGAATGGCGCCCTGGCCGAAGATCATCAGGTTGCGCGAAAGGATGTTGGCGCCTTCGACCGTGATGAAGATCGGCGCACCTTGCCAGTTGCGACCCAGATAATTGTTGGGGCCCATGATGATGCCCTTGCCGCCGTGCACATCCATGGCGTGCTGGATGCATTCGCGCCCCCGCTCGGTCAGGTGGTACTTGAGAATTGCCGACAGCACCGAAGGCTTTTCGCCAAGGTCCACGGCCTTGGCGGTCAGCAGGCGGGCGCTGTCCATCAGCCAGGCGTTGCCGCCGATGCGTGCCAGCGATTCCTGGATGCCCTCGAAGGCCGCCAGCGGCACGTTGAACTGCTCGCGGATATTTGCGTACTGGCCGGTCACCAGGCTGGTGTACTTGGCCGCGCCGGTGCCGACCGCAGGCAGGGAAATCGAACGGCCCACCGACAGGCAGTTCATCAGCATCATCCAGCCCTTGCCAAGCATGGCCTGCCCGCCGATGAGGAAGTCCAGCGGCACGAACACGTCCTTGCCGCTGTTGGGGCCGTTCATGAACGCGGCGCCCAGCGGCAGGTGGCGCTTACCGATTTCGACACCGGGGGTGTCGGTGGGTATCAGCGCAAGGCTGATGCCCAGTTCTTCCTCTTCGCCCAGCAGGTGGTCAGGGTCGTAGGCCTTGAAGGCCAGGCCCAGCAGGGTAGCGACCGGGCCCAGGGTGATGTAGCGCTTTTCCCAGTTCAGGCGCAGGCCCAGCACTTCTTCGCCATTCCACTGGCCTTTGCAGATAATGCCGGTGTCGGGCATGGCGCCGGCATCAGAGCCAGCGAGCGGGCCGGTCAGGGCGAAGCAGGGGATTTCGTCGCCGCGAGCCAGACGTGGCAGGTAGTGGTTGCGTTGTTCGTCGGTGCCGTAGTGCAGCAGCAGTTCGGCCGGGCCCAAAGAGTTGGGCACCATCACCGTCGAAGCAAGGTCGCCACTGCGGGTGGCCAGTTTCATCGCCACCTGCGAGTGCGCGTAGGCAGAGAAGCCTTTTCCGCCATATTCCTTGGGGATGATCAGCGCGAAGAAACCATGCTGCTTGATGTGGTCCCAGGCTTCGGGCGGCAGGTCCAGGTCCTGGCCGATCTGCCAGTCGCTGACCATGGCACACAGGTCCTCAGTGGGGCCGTCGATGAAGGCCTGTTCTTCTTCGGTCAGCTTCGGTGCCGGGTAAGCCAGCAAGGTGCGCCAGTCGGGGCGCCCGCTGAACAGTTCTCCGTCCCACCATACCGTGCCGGCGTCGATGGCCTCGCGCTCGGTTTGCGACATTGGCGGCAGGGTGCGCTGGAACCAGCTGAATACCGGGCCGGTGAACACTTTGCGGCGCCACTCCGGGAGCGCAACCAGGGCGATCTTCAAGGCCAGTACGATCCAGATCACAGCCAGAAGCCAGCCGGGCGCACTGCTGTAAATGCCCATGAGCAGCACATAGGCCGCCATGATGCCGAGAATCTGCAAGGGCGCCAGGCGCCGGTGCGTGAGGTACGCCGCGCCGATCACCAGCACTACCAACCACAACAGCAACATAATCGGTCCTCCTTGGAACCAAGGGCTTGAGCCGTCCCAGACAGCTTAGACGCGATGCTGTGAACGGCAGCTTCAGAACAGTGACAGGGTGTGGCAGCGGGAGTTTCAGTTCATTTGTTCTTCTGTGCCGGCCTCTTCGCGGGCACGCCCGCTTCCACAGGAATACCGGTGGCGTGAAGACTGTGGTGATCCTGTGGGAGCGGGCGTGCCCGCGAAAGGGCCGGTACAGGCGGCGAACGTCTGGAGTAGACTGCACCACAACCGCATTTCATAAGGACGTTGCCATGCTGAAGATCTGGGGCCGCAAGAATTCGAGCAATGTGCGCAAGGCACTGTGGATTGCCCAGGAACTGGGCCTTGATTTCGAGTCCATCGACGCCGGTGGCGCTTTCGGCGTGGTCAACGAGCCGCACTACCGCGCCCGCAACCCCAACGGGCTGGTGCCCATGCTCGAAGACGGCGACCTGACCCTGTGGGAGTCCAATACCATCGTCCGCTACCTGTGCGCCGAGTACGGCGCCGAACAGGGCTGGTACCTGGAAGACCCGCGCCAGCGCGCCTTGGCCGACAAATGGATGGACTGGACCACCTCGTCCTTCGCCGCACCGTTCCGTCCGCTGTTCTGGGGCCTGCTGCGCACCCCGGAAGACCAGCGCGACTGGGTGGCGATCAACGCCGCGCACAAGCAGTGCGCCCAGCTGCTGGCCATTGCCGATGAAACCCTGGCCAAACAGCCCTACCTGTCCGGTGACCAGATCGGCATGGGCGACATCCCACTGGGTAGCTTCATCTATGCCTGGTTCGAAATGCCCATCGAGCGCCCGGCCATGTACAACCTGGAAGCCTGGTATGAACGCCTGAAACAACGCCCGGCCTACCAGGCCGCGGTGATGACTGCCCTCACTTGAACCTGCTTCGATAGTCATTATCAATAGATGTGACTGTACTTGTGCGGCCTGGCCTTGCACCATTGGCCGCACTCACTGCGCCAGTGACTTTACCTGGCGTGTCCTGCACCTTTTTCCTCGGTAAGTGACCCGCTATGAGTTCCGCCCTGTCCATCCGACAGCTCACCAAGACCTACGGCAACGGCTTCCAGGCCCTCAAAGGCATCGACCTCGATGTTGCCGAAGGCGACTTCTTCGCCTTGCTGGGCCCCAACGGCGCCGGCAAATCCACCACCATCGGCATTCTCTCCACCCTGGTGAACAAGACCAGCGGCACGGTGAACGTTTTCGGCCATGACCTCGACCGCGAGCCTTCAGCGCTGAAGAGATGCCTGGGTGTGGTGCCGCAGGAATTCAATTTCAACCAGTTCGAGAAAACCTTCGACATCGTCGTGACCCAGGCCGGCTATTACGGTATTCCGCCCAAGCTGGCCAAGGAACGCGCCG
Source organism: Pseudomonas sp. YNh (assembly GCF_037993085.1). NCBI lineage: Bacteria > Pseudomonadati > Pseudomonadota > Gammaproteobacteria > Pseudomonadales > Pseudomonadaceae > Pseudomonas > Pseudomonas sp. YNh. The sequence goes on from NZ_JBBMRJ010000032.1 coordinate 36,259, forward strand.
AGCAGTACCTGACCCAGCTGGGCTTGTGGGACAAGCGTGATGTGCAGTCTCGTTCGTTGTCTGGCGGCATGAAGCGCCGCTTGATGATTGCCCGTGCGCTGATTCACGAGCCGCGCCTGTTGATCCTCGACGAACCCACCGCAGGTGTGGACATCGAACTGCGCCGCTCCATGTGGAGCTTTCTCACCGAGCTGAACCAGAAGGGCATCACCATCATCCTCACCACCCACTACCTGGAAGAGGCTGAGCAGCTGTGCCGCAACATCGGCATCATCGACCACGGCACCATCGTCGAGAACACCAGCATGCGCCAGTTGCTGGGCAAGCTGCATGTCGAAACCTTCGTGCTCGACATCAAGCAGGACCTGGCCAGCGCGCCGGTGCTGCAAGGCTATCCGTGCCGGCTGCTGACTCCCCATACCCTTGAAGTGCAAGTGGACAAGGACATCGGCATTACCGCGCTGTTCGGCCAGTTGGCGTTGCAGAACATCGAGGTGCAGAGCTTGCGCAACAAGACCAACCGACTCGAGGAGCTGTTCGTGTCCCTGGTGGAAAAAAACCTGTCGAAGGTGGCCGTATGAGTGTGGAACTGCGCACCAACTGGGTCGCCCTGAACACCATCGTCTACCGCGAAGTGCGGCGCTTCTTGCGCATCTGGCCGCAGACGTTGCTGCCGCCTGCGATCACCATGGTTTTGTACTTTGTCATCTTCGGTAACCTGATCGGCCGACAGATTGGCGACATGGGTGGTTTCACCTACATGCAGTACATCGTGCCGGGTCTGATCATGATGTCGGTGATCACCAACTCCTACGGCAACGTGGTGTCGAGCTTCTTCGGCAGCAAGTTCCAGCGCTCGATCGAAGAACTGATGGTGTCACCGGTGTCACCGCACACCATTCTTGTCGGCTATGTGCTGGGCGGCGTGCTGCGCGGTTTGGCGGTGGGGGTGATCGTAACCATCCTGTCGATGTTCTTCACCGACCTGCAGGTGCACCACCTGGGCGTGACCGTGGTCGTGGTGCTGCTGACGGCCACCATCTTCTCGCTGCTGGGCTTCGTCAACGCCGTGTTTGCGCGCAATTTCGACGATATCTCGATTATCCCGACCTTTGTGCTGACGCCGCTGACCTACCTGGGCGGGGTGTTCTACTCGATCAACCTGCTGCCGCCATTCTGGCAGACCGTGTCGCTGGCCAACCCCGTGCTGCACATGGTGAACTCGTTCCGCTACGGCATCCTAGGGGTGTCGGATATCAGCATTGGCACGGCGATCACCTTCATGCTTGTGGCCACCGCAGTGCTCTACACGTTGTGCATCCGCCTGCTGGTCAGCGGCCGCGGGATGCGGGCATGAGCCCTGTTGTGAACATCTGAGCTTGCGCCGGCGCCATTGCCGGCCAATCCACCAGCGCCAGTACAGCAGGGTGGTGAAGTAGGCGGCAATGCCCAGCACCACCCCGCACACCACCGACCCCAGCAGGAACGGCTGCCACACGGTGGCAAGCTGGTCGGTGATCCAGTCGAACGTCAGTTCGTCGGGCAATGTGCGCGGCGGCACCTGCATCAGCCAGGCGCCGGTCATGTAGGTGACGAAGAACACCGGCGGCATGGTGAGCGGGTTGGTCAGCCACACCAGGCTGACCGCGATCGGCAAGTTGCCACGTACCGGGATTGCCAGCGCCGCCGCCAGCAGCATCTGCATGGGGATAGGAATCAACGCCGCGAATAGGCCCACGCCCATGGCCCTTGCCACCGAATGGCGGTTCAGGTGCCAGAGGTTGGGATCGTGCAGCAACTTGCCGAAAAAGCGTAAGGACTTGTGTTCCCGAATGCTGGTCGGGTCCGGCATGTAGCGTTTGAAAAGTCGGCGCGGCATATAGGCTCCCGGAGCGTTGATCCGCGCAGTATGCCCTTAATCCTGCGCAGTCTTGTTTAGAGTTTGTGACAATTGTTGAGCAAGCTTTGCCGGCAATTGAGCTATCCCTCAGGGGGTGATTTACCTTCTGGAGCTCTACCTCATGCGCACAGGGATGTTTGCGCTCGCGCTCGGGCTGCTGTGCCTGGGCTTTCTCCCCGTATTGCCATCGGTCGGGTGGCTGCTAGCGCTGGCGGCCTGTGCTGCCGTCAGCTTGTTTACCCGTGTTTGGCCGGTGGGCTGCTTTCTGTTGGGCCTGTGTTGGGCGTGCTGGTCTGCTCAGCAGGCGCTTGATGATCGCCTGGCTGCCGGCCTGGATGGCCGCACCTTGTGGCTGGAGGGGCGGGTGGTCGGCTTGCCAGCCCGAACGGCGCAGGGCGTGCGCTTCGAGCTGCAGGCAGCACACTCGCGGCGGGCCGAGCTGCCGCAACGGTTGCAACTGAGCTGGTTCGACGGGCCGCCGCTGCGGGCCGGTGAGCAGTGGCGGCTGGCCGTGACCTTGCAGCGCCCGGCCGGGTTGCTCAACCCCTATGGGCCCGACCGGGAGGCGCAACTGCTGGCGCGGCGGGTGGGGGGCACCGGTACGGTAAAAGCCGGGCAACTGCTGGCGCCGGTAACCGGTGGTTGGCGCGATGTGCTGCGTCAGCGTTTGCTGGCGGTCGAAGCCAATGGCCGGCAGGCTGCGTTGGTGGCACTGGTGCTTGGCGACGGCACAGGCCTGGCCCGGGAGGACTGGCAGACGTTGCAAGCCACCGGCACGGTGCACCTGTTGGTGATCTCTGGCCAGCACATCGGCCTGGTGGCCGGCTTGCTGTACGGTCTGGTCGCCGGACTGGCGCGTTGGGGGCTGTGGCCCGCCCGGTTGCCGTGGCTGCCCTGGGCGTGTGGCCTGGCCATGGCGGCGGCGCTGGCCTACGGCTGGCTGGCCGGTGCTGGTGTGCCGGTGCAGCGCGCCTGCCTGATGCTGGCGGTGGTGTTGCTCTGGCGCCTGCGCTTTCGCCACCTCGGTGCGACGCTGCCGCTGTTGCTGGCGCTGGTCGCGGTGCTGCTGGTCGAACCGCTGGCAGCGCTGCTGCCTGGTTTCTGGCTGTCATTTATGGCGGTGGCCACGCTTGTCTATTGCTTCAGTGCCCGGCTAGGGGGCTGGCGGCCTTGGCAGGCCTGGACGCGCGCGCAATGGGTGATCGCCATCGGCCTGCTGCCGGTGTTGCTGGCCACGGGCTTGCCGGTGAGCCTGAGTGCGCCGCTGGCCAATCTTGTCGCAGTGCCTTGGTTGAGCGTGGCGGTGCTGCCTTTGGCACTGCTGGGTACGTTGCTGCTGTCATTGGGCGGGGTAGGGGAGGCGTTGCTATGGCTGGCGGGGGGGCTGTTGGATGGGCTGTTCCGGCTGCTTGCGCTGGTGGCGCAGCAGCGCCCGGCATGGGTGGCGCCGGCCCTGCCATTATGGGCCTGGCTATTGGTGAGCCTGGGCGCTCTGTTGGTTTTGCTGCCCCGTGGTGTGCCGCTGCGCGGCTTGGGCGGGGTGATGCTGCTGGCCTTGTGGGTGCCCAGGGAACCGGTGCCGCACGGGCAGGTCGAGGTCTGGCAACTGGACGTTGGCCAAGGGCTGGCGGTACTGTTGCGCACCCGGCATCACAGCCTGCTGTACGACGCCGGGCCGGCCAGAGGCGAGAGCGACCTGGGGGAGCGGGTGGTGCTACCGACGTTGCGCAAGCTGGGGGTGGGCAGCCTGGACACGATGGTGATCAGCCACGCGCATGCCGACCATGCGGGTGGTGCCTCGGCCATACAGCGTGGTCTGCCGGTCAGGCGGCTGATCGGCGGGGAAGCGCTGGAAGAAGTGCCATTGCAGCCCTGTGCCAATAGCGAACAATGGGACTGGGATGGCGTGCGCTTTTCGCTGTGGCGCTGGGCGGCCGGGCAGAGCAGCAATGACCGTTCCTGTGTGCTGTTGGTAGAGGCGCAGGGCGAGCGCTTGCTGCTGGCGGGGGATATGGAAGCTGCTGCCGAACGGGCTTGGCTGGCAGACCATGAAACGCCGCGTATCGACTGGTTGCAGTCACCGCACCATGGCAGCCGCAGTTCGTCCACGGAGGCGTTCATCCGGGCTACTGCGCCGCGTGGGGTATTGATTTCGCGAGGTCGCAACAACAGCTTCGGGCACCCGCATGTTCAGGTGATGGAGCGTTATCAGCGGCATGGGCTGGCGGTGCATGACACGGCGGTGGAGGGGGCATTGAGGTTGGTGGTGGGGCAGCATGGCGAAGTCGAAGGTATGAGGGGGCAGCGGCGGTTTTGGCGGGTTCGAGCTGAGTGAGCGGGAGGCAGGCCGGTGCATACGCCAATTCCCTGACCTCCGGCAGATGAGCCCTCGGCGCGCCTATGGTAGAGTGGCGGCCTTTTTGCGAAGGGGCGTTTACTGTGTGGGAATTGGTCAAGTCCGGTGGTTGGATGATGCTGCCGATCATTCTGAGTTCCATCGCTGCCATGGCTATCGTCGTCGAGCGCCTGTGGACCCTGCGCGCCAGTCGCGTCACCCCGCCGCACCTGCTGGGCCAGGTGTGGATGTGGATCAAGGACAAGCAACTGACCAGTGACAAGCTCAAGGCCTTGCGCGCCGATTCGCCACTGGGCGAAATCCTTGCCGCAGGCCTGGCCAACTCGCGCCATGGCCGCGAAATCATGAAAGAGTGCATCGAGGAAGCCGCCTCGCGCGTCATTCACGAACTGGAGCGCTACATCAGCACGCTCGGCACCATCGCCGCCATGGCCCCGCTGCTGGGCTTGCTGGGCACCGTGCTGGGCATGATCGACATCTTCAGCGCCTTCATGGGCTCGCAGATGAATGCCAATGCGTCCGTGCTGGCCGGTGGTATCTCCAAGGCCCTGGTCACCACTGCGGCCGGCCTGATGGTCGGTATCCCGGCGGTGTTCTTCCACCGCTTCCTGCTGCGCCGCATCGATGAGCTGGTGGTGGGCATGGAACAGGAGGCAATCAAGCTGGTGGAAGTGATCCAGGGCGACCGTGAAGTGGAAGTGGCCGGAGGCAAGGCGTGAAGTTCCGGCGCAATCGCCAGCGGGAGAACGTTGACATCAACCTGGCGTCGTTGATCGACGTGGTTTTCGTCCTGCTGCTGTTCTTCGTGGTCACCACAACCTTCACCCGCGAGACCCAGCTGCGCGTCGAACTGCCCGAAGCTGCCAGCGCCGAGAAGGCGCCGGCCGACCAGGACAAGCTGGTGGAAATCACCATCAGCGCCGAAGGCGTGTATTCGGTGAACAACCACCTGCTGCCCAAGAGCGACCTGGCCACCTTGAGCGAGGCCATCGAGCGTGAGTCGGGCGGTGACAACAAGCTGCCGCTGGCCATCAGCGCCGACGGCAAGACCCCGCACCAGGCTGTGGTCACCGCAATGGACGCCGCCGGCAAGCTCGGTTTCAGCCAGTTGCGCATGACCACCGTCGAGGCGGCCCAGGGCACGCCTTGATGGCTTTCGCCGACCGTTTGCTCGCCGCCTGGTACGCCGGGCACCCAGCGCTGGCGCTACTGCGCCCGCTGGAGGCGTTGTACCGCCGCGTGGTCACGCGCAAGCGGGCACGTTTTCTCAGTGGCGAAAGTGCCAGCTACCGGGCGCCAGTGCCAATCATCGTGGTGGGCAACATCACCGTGGGCGGCACCGGCAAGACGCCGATGATTCTCTGGCTGATCGAGCACTGCCGCCAGCAGGGGCTGAAGGTGGGCGTGGTCAGCCGTGGCTATGGTGCCAAGCCGCCGCAGCTGCCCTGGCGGGTGCAGGCCGACCAGCCGGCCGATCAGGCGGGCGATGAACCGCTGCTGATCGTGCAGCGCACCGGCGTGCCGCTGATGATCGACCCCGACCGTTCCCGCGCTGTGCAGGCGTTGCTGGCCAGCGAACCGCTCGACCTGATCCTGTGCGATGACGGCATGCAGCACTACCGCCTGGCCCGCGACCTCGAACTGGTGCTGGTCGATGCCGCCCGCGGCCTGGGCAATGGCCGCTGCCTGCCAGCCGGCCCTTTGCGCGAGCCTGCCGAACGCCTGCAGGATGCTGACGCGGTGCTGTTCAACGGTGCCAGTGCCGACCGAGCCGATGGTTTTGGCTTCTGCCTGCAGCCGTCCGCCCTGGTCAACCTGCGCACTGGCGAGCGTCGTGCCCTCGACCATTTCCCCGCAGGCCAGCGCCTGCACGCGGTGGCCGGTATTGGCAACCCGCAACGTTTCTTCAATACCCTGCTGGGGCTAAACTGGCAGCCGGTGCCGCATCCCTTCGCCGACCATGCACGGTTCAGTGTCCAAAGCCTGGCCTTCAGCCCGCCGCTGCCGCTGGTGATGACCGAGAAGGATGCGGTGAAATGCCGGGCCTTCGCCGCTGACGACTGGTGGTACCTGGCCGTCGAGGCGCAGCCCACGCCGGCTTTCAGCGCCTGGTTCGACAACCAGCTGCAGCGTCTGCTGCGCAAGCCCTGAGCCCGTTTTCAATTTTCGGCCACCTGGCCTAAAGGAAGCCTCCAATGGACACCAAACTGCTCGATATCCTGGCCTGCCCGATCACCAAGGGCCCGCTCAAGCTCAGCGCCGACAAGACCGAGCTGATCAGCAAGGGCGCTGGCCTGGCCTACCCGATCCGCGACGGCATCCCGGTCATGCTGGAAAGCGAGGCGCGTACCCTGACTGACGACGAGCGTCTGGACAAATGAGCCTGGACTTCACCGTGGTGATCCCCGCCCGGCTGCGCTCCACACGCTTGCCAGGCAAGCCGCTGCTGGCGATTGCCGGCAAGCCGATGGTGCAGCATGTGTGGGAGCAGGCGCGCAAAAGTGCTGCCAGCCGTGTGGTCATCGCCACCGACGACGCCAGTATCCTGGAAGCCTGCCAGGCGTTCGGCGCCGAAGTGCTGATGACCCGTGCCGACCATGAATCGGGCACTGACCGCCTGGCCGAGGTGGCGGCGCACCTGGGCTTGCCGGCTGACGCCATCGTGGTCAACGTGCAGGGCGACGAGCCGCTGATCCCGCCGGTGATCATCGACCAGGTGGCGGCCAACCTGGCTGCGCACCCGGAAGCTGGCATCGCCACCCTGGCCGAGCCGATTCATGAGCCGGAAACCGTGTTCAACCCCAACGCGGTCAAGGTGGTGAGCGACAAGAACGGCCTGGCCCTGACGTTCAGCCGCGCGCCGCTGCCCTGGGCCCGCGATGCTTTTGCCAGGGACCGTAACGTGCTGCCAGAAGGCGTGCCGTATCGCCGCCACATCGGCATGTACGCTTACCGCGTCGGCTTCCTGCAGGACTTTGTCGGTTGGGGCCCGTGCGGGCTCGAACAGACCGAAGCGCTGGAGCAGCTGCGTGCCTTGTGGCACGGCGTGCGTATTCACGTCGAGGATGCCATCGAGGCGCCTGCCGTGGGCGTTGATACACCTGAAGACCTGGAGCGCGTAAGGCGCTTGCTGGAGGCTTGATGCGCGTCCTGTTCGTCTGCCTGGGCAACATCTGCCGCTCGCCTACCGCCGAAGGCGTGCTGCGCCATCAATTGCAGGCCGCCGGGCTTGCCGACCGGGTGCACGTGGCTTCTGCCGGCACCGGCGACTGGCATGTCGGCAAGGCGCCAGACAGCCGCACCTGCAAGGCGGCGCTGGCGCGCGGTTACGACCTGTCGCCGCAGCGCGCCCAGCAGGTCAAGGCGGCGCATTTTGCCGAGTATGACCTGGTCCTGGCCATGGACGAGAGCAACCTGCGCGATCTGCGCGCCCTGCGCCCGCATACCGCAGTGGGCGAACTCGACCTGTTCCTGCGCCGCTATGGCTCGGTGCTGGATGAGATGCCTGACCCGTACTACGGCGGCGCTGACGGCTTCGAGCAGGTGCTCGACCTGGTCGAGGCGGCCTGCCAGGCGCTGGTGCTGGAAATCAAGGGGCGGCTATGACAGGGCAGTGGCAGGAGCAGGTATCGCTCAAACCGTACAACACCTTCGGCATCGACGTGAAGGCGCGTTACTTCAGCCAGGCTCAGGATGACCAGCAGGTGCGTCAGGCACTGGGCCAGGCGCAGCAGCGCGGGCTGCCGGTGTTGGTCATCGGTGGTGGTAGCAACCTGCTGCTCACCCGCGATATCGACGCGCTGGTGCTGCACATGGCTAGCCGTGGCTGCCGTGTGCTCAGCGACGATGGTGAACATGTCGTGGTCGAAGCCGAGGCCGGTGAGCCGTGGCATGTATTTGTGCAGTGGACACTGGCGCAGGGCTTTTGCGGGCTGGAAAACCTCAGCCTGATCCCAGGCACCGTGGGCGCCGCACCGATGCAGAACGTGGGCGCCTATGGGGTGGAGATCAAGGACGTGTTTGCCGGCCTGACCGCCCTGGACCGCGAGACGGGCGAACTGCATGACCTCGGTTTGGCAGAATGTGCCTTCGGTTATCGCGACAGCCTGTTCAAGCGCAACCCCGGGCGCTGGTTGATCCTGCGCGTGCGTTTTGCCTTGAGCCGTACCTTGCAGGCCCATCTGGACTATGGCCCGGTGCGTCAGCGCCTGGCGGAGCAGGGCGTGGCCGAGCCGACTGCGCAGGCGATCAGTGATGCTATTTGCAGCATTCGCCGTGAAAAGCTGCCAGACCCGGTGGAGCTCGGCAACGCCGGGAGCTTTTTCAAGAACCCGGTGGTGTCGGCTGAGCTGGTTGAGCGTATTCGTGCGCAATACCCGGCAGTGGTCGCTTATCCTCAGGCCGATGGCCAAGTGAAGCTGGCTGCGGGCTGGTTGATCGAGCAGGCGGGCTGGAAGGGCCATCGCGACGGCGATGCGGGCGTGCATCGCTTGCAGTCGCTGGTGCTGGTCAACTACGGTCAGGCGAGCGGGGCACAGATGCATGCGCTGGCACGGCAGATCCAGGCGGATATCCTGGAGCGGTTCGGGGTTGAGTTGGAGATGGAGCCTAACCTCTACTGAGCGTTCGGCTTTGGAATTGCGGGGTGGCAGAAATCGAGCGCCGCCCGCGCGGCGCTCGATCTCATAGGCAATGCGGCAGTAGCGACGAACACAAGAAAAAGCCCCGCCAGTTCGCACTGGCGGGGCTTTTTCATTCAGCCTTGGCTATCAACTGTGATGAGGCTTGTGCTCATCGGCGGCTTCCAGGGCTGGCTCCTCGGTCGCTGCAGCAGCTTCCTGCGCGGCTTTGGCGGCGGCCTCGGCCTCACGCTTGCGGCGGCGCACTTCACGCGGGTCGTTCGGCGCACGGCCGTTGGCCAGCATGACGGTGGCAGCTTCTGCCTCTACCGGGGCAGGCTCGACGACCACAGGTGCAGGCTCTGCGACTACTTCTGGCTGGGCTTCGACAACCGGTGCAGGCTGCTCGGCAACCGGAGCGGTTTCAACCACGGCCGGAGCTTTTTCGATTTCGCCCGCTTCGACAGCAGGCGTTTCAACAGGGGCTTCGGCGACGATTACCGGTTCGGCAGCAGGCGCTTCTTCAACCAGGTGTTGCGGAGCGACTTCGACTACCGGCTCGGCAGTGACCTCGGCCACGACAACCGGCTCGCTGACAGGCTGCTCCACCACTGGGGCTACGGCAACGTCTTCAGCCTTGGCGACGGCTTCAACCGGCTCGACCTTTTCAGCCTTCTCGACCGGCTGAGCGGCGTGGCTGTTGTCGGTCTCTGCTGCCGCAGCGACTTCGGCGGTGGCCAGTTCGGCCTGCTGGTTGGCCTGGGCTTCGGCGTCGGCGCTGATGTTGCTGCTGGCAACAGCGGCAGTCACGGCCAGGCCGGCGGCCAGTTCGGCACCCAGCTCGGTGGCCTGGTGCTGTTGTGGCTGCTCTTCGCTGCCTTCTTCCTCTTCGCCGCCGTCGATCAGCTCGCCATTGGCGTTGCGCTGGCGCTCACGACGGTTGCTGCGACGACGCTGGCCACGGGAGCGGCGGCGCGGACGCTCGCCATCGGTGCCTTCCTGTTCGTCTTGCAGCAGCTCTTCGTTCGGCAGTTGCTCTTCGGCCAGTTCGGCAGCCTGCTCGGCCGCTTCTTCGGCTACGCGTGGCTGGCGCTCTTCGCGTGGTGGGCGCGGGGCGCGTTCTTCGCGTGGCGCACGTTCTTCGCGAGGTGCGCGCTCTTCACGCGGAGCACGTTCTTCGCGAGGAGCACGCTCTTCACGCGGAGCACGTTCTTCGCGAGGTGCGCGCTCTTCACGCGGAGCACGTTCTTCGCGAGGTGCACGCTCTTCACGTGGTGCGCGTTCTTCACGGGCTACACGCTCTTCACGTGGCTGGCGCTCTTCGCGTTCGGCTGGCGGGGTGGCATCCAGCGGCTCACGCAGTTCGCGCACGCGCTCTTCGCCGCGGTTGCTGCGGCGGTCTTCGCGTGGCTGGCGGGGTGCACGCTCTTCGCGTGGGGCGCGTTCTTCGCGTGGTGCACGCTCTTCACGTGGTGCACGCTCTTCACGTGGTGCACGCTCCTCGCGTGGCTGGCGCTCTTCGCGCGGGGCGCGCTCGGCACGCTCTTCACGCGGCTTGCGCTCTTCGTCGCGGCGGCCGTTGCGGTTGCGGCTCTGTTGACGGCCGTTGCGGCGCTCCTCGTTGCGCGGGCTGCGCTCGGCGGCCGGTTTCTCGGCGACGACAGGTGCAGCAGCTGCAGGTTCGTCCTTGCCGGCGAACAGGCTGACCAGCGACTTCACCAGGCCTTTGAACAGGCTTGGCTCCGGGGCGCTCGGGGCCGGGGCGGCCGGGGCAACAGCCTGAGGCTCTTCAGCAACCGGTACCGGCGCGTTGGTGCGGGCCGGGGCGGTCTTGACCGCTGCTTCCTGGCGAACCAGGGTGCGGGTGGCGGTCTGCTGCGGTGCCTCTTCGGCTTCGGTGGTGGCGATCTCGTAGCTGGACTGGTTGTTCAGCACTTCCGGGTTGTCGTCGCGCAGGCGCTGGACTTCGAAGTGCGGAGTTTCCAGGTGATCGTTCGGCAGGATGATGATGCGCGCACGGGTGCGCAGTTCGATCTTGGTGATCGAGTTGCGCTTCTCGTTGAGCAGGAACGCGGCCACCGGGATCGGCACTTGTGCACGGACTTCGGCAGTGCGGTCCTTCAGGGCTTCTTCTTCGATCAGGCGCAGGATGGCCAGCGACAGCGACTCCACGTCACGGATGATGCCGGTGCCGGAGCAGCGTGGGCAGACGATGCCGCTGCTTTCGCCCAGCGATGGGCGCAGGCGCTGACGGGACATTTCCAGCAGGCCGAAGCGCGAGATGCGGCCAACCTGCACGCGGGCACGGTCCGCTTCCAGGCATTCGCGCACGCGTTCTTCAACGGCGCGCTGGTTTTTCGCCGGGGTCATGTCGATGAAGTCGATCACGATCAGGCCGCCGATGTCACGCAGGCGCAGCTGGCGGGCGATTTCCTCCGCCGCTTCCAGGTTGGTCTGCAGGGCGGTTTCTTCGATATCGCTGCCTTTGGTGGCGCGCGCCGAGTTGATGTCGATAGACACCAGGGCTTCGGTCGGGTCGATCACGATCGAACCACCGGACGGCAGGTCGACCACGCGCTGGAAGGCGGTTTCGATCTGGCTTTCGATCTGGAAGCGGTTGAACAGCGGTACGCTGTCTTCGTACAGTTTCACCTTGCTGGCGTACTGCGGCATCACCTGGCGGATGAAGGTCAGGGCCTCTTCCTGGGCGTCGATGCTGTCGATCAGCACCTCACCGATGTCCTGGCGCAGGTAGTCGCGGATGGCGCGGATGATGACGTTGCTTTCCTGGTAGATCAGGAATGGCGCGGCGCGGTCCAGGGACGCTTCCTTGATGGCGGTCCACAGCTGCAGCAGGTAGTCGAGGTCCCACTGCATTTCTTCGCTGCTGCGGCCAAGGCCGGCAGTGCGCACGATCAGGCCCATGTCGCCCGGCACGGTCAGGCCGTTCAGGGCTTCGCGCAGTTCGTTGCGCTCTTCGCCTTCGATGCGGCGGGAGATGCCGCCAGCACGCGGGTTGTTGGGCATCAGCACCAGGTAGCGGCCAGCCAGGCTGATGAAGGTGGTGAGGGCGGCGCCTTTGTTGCCGCGCTCTTCCTTCTCGACCTGGACGATGACTTCCTGGCCTTCGCTGAGCACTTCCTTGATGTTCACCCGGCCTTCGGGGGCTTTCTTGAAGTATTCGCGGGAGATTTCTTTCAGCGGCAGGAAGCCGTGACGTTCGGAACCGAAGTCGACGAAGGCGGCTTCGAGGCTGGGTTCGATGCGGGTGATCTTGCCTTTGTAGATGTTGGCCTTTTTCTGCTCACGTGCGCCGGACTCGATGTCCAGGTCGTAGAGGCGTTGGCCGTCCACCAGGGCTACACGCAACTCTTCGGGTTGAGTTGCGTTAATCAGCATTCTTTTCATGTTGTACCGTCGGTTTCCGGGCTGCCGGAAACGGCGTTCGGCACACACGACGTCTCATGGTCGGTGCCAAGGTGCGCAAAGGGTGGCCGGGCCACCCCCGTGTCGAGCGACGTTCGGCACCAGCCGGTTGCCCAGCCTGCCGTTGTCGCGACGACGCGTCCTGTTTGCTGCGGTGCCAACAAGGCCCCGGTGGCTTCGAATGGATATCGAATCAACCAAGCGGGCCTTGTGCACTCAGTCAGGAGGAGGAATCAACCTTCAGCCGTGGACGCCCGGGGGCATCTGTTCAGGACCTTATCCGCTCGCCAGCCGTCAGTGGCTGGTGGCCGGACGCGGTGCTACACGGTCCGAGGGCTGTGCATCTCCACCCTGCACGTATCCCTGATAATTCGGGTGCTGCCGCGCGCTGAATCCGCAACGGGTTGCATTTTTCGCCACTGCAGGTACTGCACTGGCGCCATTGATGTCCAAGGCAGGTATTTCCGAAGCATTCGCCGTGCGTTGCGTGGAAGCGACTCGCGGGCAGAGGTACTGCGAAAAGAATCGGGTAAGCAGGTGAAACACCGCGCTTGTCGTTTTTTTTCGCTCTTCTCTACACAGCGCTGGTGGCGATTCCAGGCAATTCGGTAAACTGGCGAAAACCCCGTAGGACGGCCTCGCGTCCTGGAGAATTGCGTTGGTCAGGGCCGGCTGAAAGCCTGGTGCCGCTGGCCTGCCGCTTTTGGCGGCGTTCGCGACTATAGCAGCAATGATTAAGTGCTTCAATTCCATAAAAAATTGTTATGATCCCGCAATGACGACCAATACCCCTCCGACTTCCGGCGTTCAGCTGATCGAAGTCGCGCCGGAGCTTGCCGGCCAACGCATCGACAATTTCCTCATCACGGCCCTCAAGGGCGTGCCCAAGACTTTGGTCTACCGCATCCTGCGCAAGGGTGAAGTGCGGGTGAACAAAGGTCGGGTAAAGCCTGAGTACAAGATCCAGGCCGGCGATATCGTGCGGGTACCGCCCGTCCGCCTGCCGGAGCGTGACGAGCCGGCGCCGGTGGCCCAGGGCTTGCTGCAACGCCTTGAGGCGGCCATTGTCTACGAAGACAAGGCGCTTATCGTGATGAACAAGCCGTCCGGCATCGCCGTGCATGGCGGCAGCGGCCTGAGCTTTGGCGTGATCGAAGCGCTGCGCCAGCTGCGCCCGGACGCCAAGGAGCTGGAGCTGGTACACCGCCTGGACCGCGACACCTCCGGCCTGCTGATGATCGCCAAGAAGCGCAGCATGCTGCGCCACCTGCATGCCGCCCTGCGTGGCGATGGTGTCGACAAGCGCTACATGGCGCTGGTGCGCGGCCACTGGCCGACCTCGAAGAAGCAGGTAAACGCTCCGTTGCTCAAGAGCAACCTGCGCTCCGGCGAGCGCATGGTCGAAGTGAACGAGGAGGGCAAGGAAGCGTTGACCCTGTTCCGCGTGCTGCGCCGCTTTGGCGAGTTCGCCACCATTGTCGAGGCCCGTCCGATCACTGGGCGTACCCACCAGATCCGCGTGCACACCCTGCATGCCGGGCACATGATTGCCGGTGACAGCAAATACGGTGACGAAGACTTCAGTCGCGAAATTCGTGATTTGGGGGGCAAGCGCCTGTTCCTGCATGCCTATGCGCTGACCGTGCCGCTGCCGGACGGTGGTGAGCTGAAGCTTGAAGCGCCTGTGGATGAAGTCTGGGCGAAAACCATTGAACGTCTGGGTGCGTCCTGACCCATGAATAAAGGCTATGAGCTACTGATCTTCGACTGGGACGGTACCCTGGCCGATTCCATCGGGCGTATTGTCGAGGCCATGAATGCCGCCGCCGAGCGTGCCGGCGAGGCGCCCAGCAGCGACGGCGCGGTCAAGGGCATCATCGGTCTGGCCCTGGGTGAGGCGATCCATACGCTGTACCCGCACCTGGCGCCTGAGCAGGTCGAGCGCTTTCGTCAGCACTATGCCGACATCTACATGGCGCTGGACCAGCAGCCTTCGCCGCTGTTCGAGGGCGTGGTCGAGTCGCTGGATGCCTTCCGTGCCGAGGGTTACCGCCTGGCGGTGGCGACCGGCAAGGCGCGTCGTGGGCTGGATCGGGTACTCAAGGCCAATGGCTGGGAGGCGTTCTTTGACATCACTCGCGCTGCTGACGAAACCCGCGGCAAGCCGCATCCGCTGATGCTCGAGGAAATTCTCGGCCATTGCGGCGTCGAACCGGGGCGTGCGCTGATGGTCGGAGACTCGGCATTCGACCTGCAGATGGCCAGCAATGCCGGCATGCATTCGGTGGCGGTGGGCTATGGTGCCATGTCGCTGCAGGCGCTGGCCGAGTTTGGTCCGCAGGTGTGCATCGATCACTTTTCCCAGCTGCGTGAGTGGCTGGGCGGTTCCGCAATTCCACTTCCAAGGTAGGTAAGCATGGCAGACGAATGGAAAGCCCCCGAGGCCGCACCCGAGGAGCGCGAAGGGCGCGAAGAGCGCAAGAGTTGGCAACTGCTGGAAAAGACCTTGCTGGCCAGTGTGCAGGAGCAGCGCCGGGCGCGGCGCTGGGGGATCTTCTTCAAGCTGCTGACTTTCATCTACCTCTTCGGCTTCCTGGCATTGTTCACGCCACTGATGGACATGGACAAGGCGGCATCGCGCAGTGCCAGCCATACCGCGCTGGTCGAGGTACGCGGGGTGATTGCCGACCAGGAAGGCGCCAGCGCCGACAACATCGTCAAGAGCCTGCGCGACGCGTTCAAGGACAGCAAGACCAAGGCCGTGGTCATGCGCATCAACAGCCCGGGCGGCAGCCCGGTGCAGGCGGGTTACGTGTATGACGAAATCCGCCGCCTGCGCGCCGAGTATCCGGCCATCAAGCTGTATGCGGTAATTGCTGATCTTGGTGCTTCCGGTGCCTATTACATTGCCAGTGCGGCGGACGAGATCTATGCCGACAAGGCTAGCCTGGTGGGCTCGATTGGCGTGACGGCGGCTGGTTACGGCTTTGTCGGCACCATGGAGAAGCTGGGCGTGGAGCGGCGTGCCTACACCTCGGGTGAGCACAAGGCCTTCCTTGATCCGTTCTCCCCTGAAAAGCCAGAAGAAACCCGGTTCTGGCAGGGGGTGCTGGACACCACGCACAACCAGTTCATCGCCATGGTCAAGCAAGGGCGCGGCGAGCGCCTGAAGGATAAGGACCACCCGGAGTTGTTCAGTGGCCTTATCTGGTCGGGCGAGCAGGCCAAGGCGCTGGGGCTGGTGGATGGGCTGGGCAGTGCCAGCTACGTGGCGCGTGAAATTGTAGGCGAGAAGGAGCTGGTGGACTTCACTGTGCAGGAGTCGCCGTTCGATCGCTTCTCCAAGCGCGTGGGGGCCAGTGTGGCTGAGCACCTGGCGATGTGGATGGGGTTCCAGGGGCCGCAGTTGCGTTGAGTTCGGCGTGCATTTTGCGGCGCCTGTGAGACCGAGCGCCGCCCGCGAAGCGCCGCGCGGGCGGCGCTCGGTCTCCCAGGCGCAGAAAATCTCAAGCCAGGCTCAAGGGACAACCACCCCCTCCCGGGTCAACATATCCACCAGTCGAATCAACGGCAGCCCGATCAGGCTGGTCGAATCGCACCCGTGGGTGCTCTGGAACAAACTCACCCCCAAGCCCTCTGCCTTGAAGCTTCCTGCGCAATCCAGTGGCTGTTCCGCCGTCACATAGCGCTCCACCCGCTCCCGGCTCAATTCGCGCAGCGTCACCGTAAACGGCACGCAGTCCACCTGGCAGTGCCCGGTCGCGCTATTGAGCAATGCCAATCCGGTCAGAAAGCTCACCTGCTGCCCGCTGCACTCCAGCAGTTGCTCGCAAGCCCGCTCGAACGTGTGTGGTTTGCCCAGCACCTGTTCGCCCAGTACTGCAACCTGGTCCGAACCGATAATCAGGTGCGCGGGATGGCTGCCCGCCAAAGCTTCGGCCTTTTGCCTGGCCAGCCGGCGCACCAGTTCCACGGCGGGCTCGTCATCCCGTCGCTGTTCGTCTATATCGGGGCTTGCCCAAGTGAAGGGCAGGCGCAGGCGTGTCAGCAGTTCGCGGCGATAGGCAGAGCTGGAAGCCAGTAACAAAGGAAGCATGGTAGACTCCGTTTCGGTTGAACCAATCCTATCACGCACGATGCCGCCGAATTTCCTTTGACAGGGACGGGGGGCATCCCTAGAATGCTGCGCCTATGTTGAATGACCCGATTCCACCTCACGTTGACCCGCGCAAATTAGCCGATCGTGGCGTAACCCTTAACGGTTCGCTGCAACTCGCTGATTTGGAAAGACTCTGCGACCCGCTTTCCGACAATGTCGGTACGGTGCAGGCGAAGTTCGATTTTGAACGAGATGAACAGCACGTGGTGGTTATCCACACCGAGCTGAACGTCGAGGTCAAGATGGTTTGCCAGCGTTGTCTTGAGCTGGTCACCCTGCCGATCTACAGCGAATGTACATACGCTGTGGTGAAGGAGGGTGCGAATACCCAGTCGTTGCCGAAAGGCTATGACGTGCTGGAACTGGGCGAAGATCCTTTGGATCTGCAGGCATTGGTCGAGGAGGAGCTTCTGCTCGCCTTGCCAATCGTGCCTGCTCACCATCCGGAAGAATGCCAGCAGCCGGCGGGCGCAGACGAGCCCGAATCGAGCAAGGACGAGGTATCGCGGTCCAACCCGTTCAGTGTTTTGGCGCAGTTAAAGCGTGACCCAAACGTTTAGGAGTTAATCAATTATGGCTGTTCAGCAGAACAAAAAATCCCGCTCTGCCCGTGACATGCGCCGTTCGCACGACGCCCTGTCGGAAAACGCGCTGTCGGTAGAGAAAACCACCGGTGAAATTCACCTGCGCCACCACGTTTCGCCAGAAGGCGTATACCGTGGTCGTAAAGTGATCGATAAGGGCGCTGACGAGTAATCCTTGTCCGCTCAGATCATCGCGATCGACGCAATGGGCGGGGACTTCGGTCCCCGCAGCATTGTCCAGGCTAGCATTGCCTGCCTTTCGGCTACCCCCTCGCTGCACCTGACCCTCGTCGGTCAACCCTCCCTCCTAGAAGATCTTGTCAGCGGCCTTGCAGCTGCGGATCGCGCGCGCCTGCAGATTGTCGCCGCCAGTGAGGTGATCGGTATGGACGAGCGGCCCTCTCAGGCGCTACGCGGCAAGCCGGACTCGTCGATGCGCATCGCCCTCGAACTGGTGCGTGACGGCAAGGCCCAGGCCTGCGTCAGTGCCGGCAATACCGGGGCGCTGATGGCGCTGTCACGCTTCGTGCTCAAAACCTTGCCGGGTATCGATCGGCCAGCCATGGTGGCGGCGATCCCGACCCAGGCGGGTTACTGCCAGCTGCTGGACCTGGGTGCCAATGTCGATTGCAGCGCCGAGAACCTCTATCAGTTCGCGGTGATGGGCTCGGTGGCCGCCCAGGCCCTGGGTGTGCATCGGCCGCGTGTGGCATTGCTGAACATCGGTACCGAGGACATCAAGGGCAACCAGCAGGTCAAGCTGGCGGCCACGCTGTTGCAGAACGCTCGCGGCCTTAACTACGTCGGTTTCGTCGAAGGGGATGGCCTGTACAGAGGGGAGGCGGACGTGGTGGTGTGCGACGGTTTTGTCGGCAACATCCTGCTTAAATCCAGCGAGGGTCTGGCAACGATGATCGGTGCACGCATCGAAAAGCTGTTCAAGGGCGGTGCATTTGCTCGCGTTGCCGGGGCCGTGGCCATGCCGCTGCTCAAGCGCCTGCAGGCCGACCTGGCGCCGGCGCGGCACAACGGTGCGAGCTTTCTGGGGTTGCAGGGTATCGTCATCAAGAGCCATGGCTCGGCAGGCGTGCAGGGCTTCCAGAGCGCCATCCAGCGGGCGTTGATCGAAATTCAGGAAAACCTGCCGCAGCGCCTGCATGGCCGCCTTGAAGACCTGTTGCCTTAGGCATTTCGGCGATGAAGTGCTTAAATGTGACCGCTTGGTCTGCGTTTCCATCCAAGTTTTCAGATTCCGCGCCTGGCCTGCGGCCTGGCGCACCCTATCCGACGAAAAGATCATAAGGGCTTGTTCAATGTCTGCATCCCTCGCATTTGTCTTTCCCGGTCAAGGTTCCCAGTCGCTGGGCATGCTCGCCGAGCTCGGCGCCGAGAAGCCAGTGATCATCGAAACCTTCAAGGAAGCTTCCGACGCACTCGGTTACGACCTGTGGAAGCTGATCCAGGAAGGCCCGGAAGAGCAACTCAACCAGACCGACAAGACCCAGCCGGCCATCCTCACCGCGTCCATCGCGCTGTGGCGCTTGTGGCTGGCGGAAGGCGGCGCCGCGCCAGCCTTCGTCTCCGGTCATAGCCTGGGTGAATACAGTGCCTTGGTTGCCGCTGAAAGCATCAGCCTGAAAGACGCCGTTCGCCTGGTCGAGCGCCGTGGTCAGTTGATGCAGGAGGCCGTGCCTGCAGGTCACGGTGCCATGGCTGCAATCCTTGGCCTGGACGACGCCGTGGTGGTAGAAATTTGCGCCGAGGCGGCAGAAGACCAAGTGGTCAGCGCCGTCAACTTCAACTCGCCAGGCCAGGTGGTCATCGCAGGTAACAAGGCTGCGGTAGATCGGGCCATGGAGCTGTGCAAGGCGAAAGGTGCCAAGCGCGCCCTGCCGCTGGCGGTCAGCGTCCCGTCGCACTGTGCCCTGATGAAGCCGGCCGCCGAGCGCTTTGCCGAATCGGTCAATGCCATCGAATGGAAGGCGCCGCAAATTCCGGTGGTGCAGAACGTCACCGCTGCCATTGCCGCCGACCTCGATGCCCTCAAGCATGACCTGCTGGCCCAGCTGTACCAGCCTGTGCGTTGGGTCGAGTGCGTGCAGACCCTGGCTGCCAACGGTGCAGTCAACCTGGTCGAGTGCGGCCCGGGCAAGGTCCTGGCTGGCCTGAACAAGCGTTGCGCCGACGGCGTGACCACCTACAACCTCAATACCCCTGACGCCGTTGCCGCCACCCGCGCGGCACTGGCCTGATTTGGAGAAGCTTGCATGAGCCTGCAAGGTAAAGTTGCACTGGTCACCGGCGCCAGCCGTGGCATTGGCCAGGCCATCGCCCTCGAGCTGGGCCGCCAGGGCGCGACCGTGATCGGTACCGCCACTTCGGCCTCCGGCGCCGAGCGCATTGCTGCCACCCTGAAAGAGCACGGTATCACCGGCACCGGCATGGAGCTGAACGTGACCAGCGCCGAATCCGTTGAAGCTGTTCTGGGTGCCATCGCCGAACAGTTTGGCGCGCCGGCCATCCTGGTCAACAACGCCGGTATCACTCGCGACAACCTCATGCTGCGCATGAAGGACGACGAGTGGTTCGACGTGATCGACACCAACCTGAACAGCCTCTACCGTCTGTCCAAGGGCGTGCTGCGTGGCATGACCAAGGCACGTTGGGGTCGTATCATCAGCATCGGCTCGGTCGTCGGTGCAATGGGTAACGCTGGCCAGGCCAACTACGCCGCCGCCAAGGCTGGCCTGGAAGGCTTCAGCCGCGCCCTCGCGCGTGAAGTGGGCTCGCGTGGCATCACCGTAAACTCGGTGACTCCGGGCTTCATCGACACCGACATGACCCGCGAACTGCCAGAAGCGCAGCGTGAAGCCCTGCAAACCCAGATTCCGCTGGGCCGCCTGGGCCAGGCTGATGAAATCGCCAAGGTGGTTTCGTTCCTGGCGTCCGACGGTGCGGCCTACGTGACCGGCGCTACCGTGCCGGTCAACGGCGGGATGTACATGTAACACTGCAACTCAATGTGACGGATTTCGTAAAAAAAGAGTCATACTGCGAGCCTAAAATCCGTTATAAAGCTGCAACCAGATTCCAGGCGGCGGGTGCGGTGACTGGTTTGAAGGTGCGTTTAGCTTGAAAAGCGAACGTCTTTCTATAAAATTGGCCACCGGCCAGCTGCCTGACATATATCCATTAGGAGTAAACCTAGGTATGAGCAACATCGAAGAACGCGTCAAGAAAATCGTCGCCGAGCAACTGGGCGTGAAGGAAGAGGAAGTGACCAACGAGAAGTCCTTCGTCGATGACCTGGGTGCCGATTCGCTTGACACCGTTGAGCTGGTGATGGCTCTGGAAGAGGAATTCGAGACCGAAATCCCTGACGAAGAAGCCGAGAAAATCACTACCGTTCAAGCAGCTATCGACTACGTCAACAGCCACAAGGCCTAAGACACTGTAGTCGTCGCTTCTTGACGAGAAAAACCGCACTGCCTTTGCCGGCGTGCGGTTTTTTCTTTGCGAACGCGCTGCTTTGGGGCGAGCCGGCTTCGCTGACCGCGCACCAAGAGCCTGTTGCCATTCCATTCCTGCGCTTGAATGTAATCGCAAGAGACTCTGTTATTAGAAAAGGAGAGTACTGTGTCGCGTAGACGCGTCGTGGTCACCGGTATGGGTATGCTGTCGCCACTGGGTACCGATGTACCGAGCACTTGGCAGGGCATTCTGGCTGGCCGCAGTGGCATTGGTCCGATCGAACACACGGACCTGTCTGCCTACTCCACCCGTTTTGGCGGCTCGGTGAAAGGCTTCGAGGTCGAGCAATACCTGTCGGCCAAAGAGGCCCGCAAGCTTGACCTGTTCATCCAGTACGGCCTGGCGGCCGGATTCCAGGCGGTGCGTAATGCCGGCCTGGAGGTCACCGACGCCAACCGTGAGCGCATTGGCGTGGCCATGGGCTCGGGGATCGGCGGCCTTACCAACATCGAGGAAACCAGCCGTACGCTGCACGATTCGGGGCCGCGTCGCATTTCCCCGTTCTTTGTGCCGGGCTCGATCATCAACATGATCTCCGGGTTCCTGTCGATCCACCTGGGCCTGCAGGGGCCTAACTACGCCATTGCCACTGCGTGCACCACTGGCACCCATTGCATCGGCATGGCCGCGCGCAATATCGCCTACGGTGAAGCTGACGTGATGATTGCAGGTGGCGCGGAGATGGCTGCCTGTGGCCTGGGCATGGGCGGCTTCGGTGCCTCGCGTGCGCTGTCCACCCGCAACGACGAGCCAAGCCGGGCCAGCCGCCCATGGGACAAGGGCCGTGATGGCTTTGTATTGTCCGACGGTGCCGGTGCCCTGGTGCTCGAAGAGCTGGAGCACGCCAAGGCCCGTGGTGCGACAATCTATGCCGAGCTGGTTGGCTTTGGCATGAGCGGCGACGCCTACCACATGACTTCGCCACCCGACACCGGCGAGGGCGCTGCCCGCTGCATGGCCAACGCCTTGCGCGATGCCGGTATCCAGCCGGAAGAGGTCAGCTACATCAACGCCCACGGTACCTCGACCCCTGCGGGCGACGTGGCCGAGGTGGCCGCGATCAAGCGCGTGTTCGGCGAGCATGCCTACAAGCTGGCTGTCAGTTCGACCAAGTCGATGACCGGCCACCTGCTGGGCGCCGCAGGCGCGGTGGAAGCGATCTTCAGTGTGCTGGCGATCAACAGCCAGATGGCCCCGCCCACCATCAACCTGGACGAACCGGACGAAGGTTGCGACCTCGACTTCGTGCCGCACCAGGCGCGCAGCATGCCGATCGACGTGGTGTTGTCCAACTCGTTCGGCTTTGGCGGCACCAACGGCTCGCTGGTGTTCCGCCGGTTCGCCGGTTGATGCACAGCTGGGTCGATGGCCAGCCCTCGGTTGCAGTCAACCTGCAGAACCGCGGCCTGGCCTACGGCGATGGCCTGTTCGAGACCATTGCCGTGCGCGGTGGCCAGCCTAGCTTGCTGGACGGCCACCTCGCACGCCTGGCGCTGGGTTGTCAGCGCCTGGCGATCAGTGCCGACATGGCGCTGGTGCGCGACGAGCTCCTGCGCTATGCCAGCCAGCTCGGTGAAGGTGTAGCCAAACTCATCCTTACCCGTGGTGACAGCCAGCGTGGCTATGCGCCGGTTGCCGGTGCCGTGCCACGGCGAATCCTGCAGGGCAGCCCGTTACCCAGCTATCCTGTGGAGCATGCCGAGCACGGCGTGCGCTTGTTTCCTTGCCAGACCCGGCTTGGGGAACAACCGCTGCTGGCCGGCCTCAAACACCTCAACCGCCTGGAGCAAGTGCTGGCCCGTGCAGAATGGCAGGACAGCGAGCATGCCGAGGGCCTGATGCGTGACGGGCAGGGCAGGGTGATCGAAGGGGTGTACAGCAATCTGTTCCTGGTGCGCGATGGCGTGCTGTTCACTGCCGACCTCAGACGTTGTGGTGTGGCCGGGGTGATGCGTGCTGCATTGCTGGAACAGGCCGCGGTGCTGGGCATCCCGGCGCAGGTCGCTGACCTGCCGTTTGACGCGCTGGAGCAGGCAGATGAAGTATTTGTTTGCAATAGCGTTTACGGCATCTGGCCCGTGCGGGGCGTAGCCGCGCTAAACTGGTCGCCTGGCCCGCTCACCCGTAAACTGCAGGCCGTTGCCCGTACGTTACTGGAAACCTGAATTCGTGAGACGTAAATTCCTGCTACTGCTGGAAATGGGCTTGATCATTGCCGGGCTGGCGCTTGGCTGGTCGGCCTGGAAGGTCAACTCGGTCCTGGAGCAGCCCCTGCACGTGACGCAGGAGCGCCTGCTCGACGTGCCCAATGGCACCAACCCCAACCGCATGTTCTACCGCATGCAACAAGAAGGGTTGCTCGACGATGCTGTCTGGTTGCGCTTGTACTGGCGCTTCAACATGGCTGGCACCGCCCTGCACACCGGCGAATACCGCCTCACCCCTGGCATGACGGTCGAACAGTTGTTCGACGCATGGCGCCGGGCCGATGTAGTGCAGTACAACCTCACTCTGGTCGAAGGCTGGACCTTCCGTCAGGTGCGCTCGGCTGTGGCCAGGCATGAAAAGATCAAGCACACCCTGGACGGCCTGTCGGATTCCGAAGTGATGGACAAGCTCGGCCATACCGGCGTGTTCCCCGAAGGGCGCTTCTTCCCGGACACCTACCGCTTCGTGCGTGGCATGAGCGATGTCGAGTTGCTGCAGCAGGCCTACATGCGCCTGGACGAAGTGCTGGCAAAGGAGTGGGCCGAGCGCACCACCGACCTGCCGTATCGCGACCCGTACCAGGCGCTGATCATGGCCTCGC
Organism: Pseudomonas sp. YNh; assembly: GCF_037993085.1. NCBI lineage: Bacteria > Pseudomonadati > Pseudomonadota > Gammaproteobacteria > Pseudomonadales > Pseudomonadaceae > Pseudomonas > Pseudomonas sp. YNh. Next base: position 59,643 of record NZ_JBBMRJ010000032.1, read on the forward strand.
TGGTGGAAAAGGAAACCGGTATCCCCCAGGAGCGTGGGCAGATTGCCGGCGTATTTGTACGGCGCCTGCGCCTGGGCATGATGCTGCAGACCGACCCGACGGTGATCTACGGCATGGGTGAGCGTTACAACGGCAGGATTACCCGCGCCGACCTGCGCGAACCGACGCCCTACAACACCTATACCATGACAGGGCTACCGCCCACCCCGATTGCCATGGTCGGCCGCGAAGCGATTCACGCGGCGCTCAACCCGTCCGATGGCACCAGCCTGTACTTCGTCGCCCGCGGCGATGGCAGCCATGTGTTCTCCGACGACCTCGACGACCATAATTCGGCGGTGCGCGAGTTCCAGCTCAAACGTCGTACCGACTACCGCTCCAGCCCTGCGCCGCAGCAAGAGGCACAGCCGGGTACTGACGACGCCCAGCCCCAGGTGCCTGCAACTGACGAGCCGGCTGCACAGCCAGCACCCGAAGCGCCGCCTGCGCAGGATGCCCCTGCAGGTGGTGCGCAAGCGGCCGAACGGCCGACGCCTGACGAACAACATTAAGGACTGCCTGTGAGCGGCTTGTTTATTACGCTGGAAGGCCCCGAAGGCGCGGGCAAGAGCACCAACCGCGATTACCTTGCTGCGCGCTTGCGCGAGCAGGGCCTGGATGTAGTGCTGACCCGTGAGCCCGGTGGTACGCCGCTGGCCGAAAAAGTGCGCGAGCTGCTGCTGGCCCCCACCGATGAAAGCATGGCGGCCGACACCGAGCTGTTGCTGGTGTTCGCGGCGCGCGCGCAACACCTCGCGCAGGTAATCCGCCCGGCACTGGCCCGCGGCGCCGTGGTGCTGTGTGACCGCTTCACCGACGCCACCTATGCCTATCAGGGCGGTGGGCGCGGTTTGTCGGTCGAGCGCATCGCTACTCTGGAGCAATTTGTCCAGGGTGACCTGCGCCCGGACCTGACCTTGGTCTTCGACCTGCCAGTGGAAGTGGGCTTGGCCCGTGCTGCCGCCCGCGGCCGCCTGGACCGTTTCGAGCAAGAAGGCCAGGCGTTTTTCGAAGCGGTGCGCCAGGCATACCTGCAGCGCGCCCAGCGCGAGCCGCAGCGCTACAGCCTGCTCGATGCCGCGCAAACGCTGGAAGCCGTGCAGCGCGCCATCGATGCGCTGCTGCCGGCGATTGTGGAGCGTTGCCGTGGCTGACGCCTACCCCTGGCAGCAGGCCCTCTGGCAGCAGCTGGCCGGCCGCAGCCAGCACGCGCACGCCTACCTGCTGCACGGGCCGCAGGGTATCGGCAAGCGGGCCATGGCCGAGCGCCTGATGGCCCGCCTGCTGTGCCAGCAGCCCCAAGGGCTGGATGCCTGCGGCGGGTGCAAGTCCTGCCTGTTGCTAAAGGCCGGTAGCCACCCGGACAACTTTGTGCTCGAGCCTGAAGAGGCCGACAAGCCGATCAAGGTCGACCAGGTGCGCGAGCTGGTGGCGTTCGTGGTGCAAACCGCGCAATTGGGCGGGCGCAAGGTGGTGCTGATCGAGCCTGTCGAGGCGATGAACGTCAACGCCTCCAACGCGCTGCTCAAAAGCCTCGAAGAGCCATCTGGCGATACGGTGCTGCTGTTGGTCACGCACCAGCCCAGCCGCTTGTTGCCGACCATCAAGAGCCGCTGCCAGCAGGTGGCGTGCCCGCAGCCAAGCCTGGCCCAGAGCCAGGCCTGGCTGGCCGGTGCGTTGCCTGACAGTGACGAGGCCGAGCGCGACGAGCTGCTGACGCTGGCCGCCGGTTCGCCATTGATGGCGGTCAGCCTGCAGGCACAAGGTGTGCGCGAGCAACGTGCGCTGGTTACTGACGGGGTGAAGAAGCTGATCAAGCAGCAGCAATCGCCCAGCCAGTTGGCCGATGCCTGGAACGGCGTGCCACTGCTGTTGCTGTTCGACTGGTTCTGCGATTGGTCGCATCTGATCCTGCGCTACCAGTTGACCCAGGACGAGGAGGGGTTAGGCTTGGCTGATATGCGCAAGGTGGTGCAATACCTGGCGCAGAAGAGCCGCCAGGCCAAGGTGCTGGAGGTGCAGGCCTGGATCCTGGAGCAGCGCCAGAAGGTGCTGGGCAAGGCCAACCTCAACCGCGCCCTGCTGCTCGAATCGTTGCTGGCTCACTGGCTGCAACTGCCGGGTACCCGCTGATTTTCATTTTTTCATGTGTGCCGTTATCCCATGCTCGTAGATTCCCATTGCCACCTTGACCGTCTTGACCTGAGTGCCCACCAGGGCTCCCTCGATGCTGCCTTGCAGGCGGCCCGTGAGCGCGGGGTCGGTCATTTTCTGTGTATTGGCGTCAGTGCCGAAAACGCCGGTGCAGTGAAGGCGTTGAGCGAACAGTACGCCGATGTCGATTGCTCGGTGGGTGTGCACCCGCTGGACCTGGCACCGGGTGAAACCCCAGCGCTGGAATGGCTGCTGCGCGAGCTGGCCCACCCCCATGTGGTGGCGATAGGTGAAACCGGGCTGGATTACCACTATGAGCCGGAAGCTGCCGAGCTGCAGCAGGCTTCGTTCCGCCTGCACCTGGAAGCCTCGCGGCAGACCGGCAAGCCGGTCATCGTGCACACCCGTGCGGCACGCGCCGATACCTTGGCACTATTGCGCGAGGTCAACCTGCCGCAGGCTGGTGTGCTGCATTGCTTCACCGAAGACTGGGAGATGGCCAAGGCCGCGCTGGACCTGGGGTATTACATCTCGCTGTCTGGCATCGTTACCTTCCGCAATGCCGATGCCCTGCGTGAAGTGGCTCGGCAGGTGCCGGTCGATCGTTTGCTGGTCGAGACCGATTCGCCGTATCTGGCACCCATTCCGTACCGTGGCAAACCGAACTTGCCACAGTATGTGCGGGAAGTGGCGGAGTATGTGGCTTCGTTGCGGGGCGCCAGTTATGAGCAACTGGCTGAGCAGACTACTGCCAACTTCAAGCGGTTGTTCCCGTTGGCACGGGTGGCTTGATGGCGCATGAGCCTGAGCGCACTTGCACTTGCACTTGCTTTGGCTTCTAAGCGCGCGGTAGCTCAGGCGACACAGATTGCGACTTCAGGAGGCCGAGCGCAGGGCTTGCGGAGGGAGGTGACGGGCATGGATGCCCGTCAAGCGCTGGGCCCCAGGATGGGGCCTGCAGCGCGGTCCTCCCGGGAGCAAGCCCGGAGCGAGGGGACCCCGGAGCGCAGCGTAGGGGCCGGATGATGGGAGCGGACGGTTTTTGGTTCCTTTTTGCCACGACAAAAAGGGACCCGCCGTAAGGGCGGAAAGGTGACTACGCGCCACCTTTGAAATGAATGTTGACCTCATTGTTGATGCCCACGCCTTCAAGCGAAAAGCGAAACAGTGGTGGTTTTTAGCTCGCGCAAAGGCCATTTGCGATGGCGACGCTGACTCACCTTTTCGCCCTTACGGCGAGTCACTTTTTGTCAAACGCGACAAAAAGTAACCAAAAAACGCTGCGCTCCGATCATCCGGCCCCTGCGCTGCGCTCCGGGGTTCCCTCACTCCGGCCTTGCTCCCGGGAGGACCGCGCTGCAGGCCCCATCCTGGGGCCCAGCGCTTGACGGGCATCCATGCCCGTCACCTCCCTTCGCAAGGCCTGCGTTCGGCCTCCTGAAGTCGCGAAGATCAAAAGCAAGATCAAGATCAAGATCAAGATCAAGATCAAGATCAAGATCAAGATCAAGATCAAGATCAAGATCACAGGCACGGTACAGCACAAACATCGAGCGGGGAGTGCGGGTCGCTGTGCGACCCGTCGCGCAAGCAAAAAAAACCCGGGTTCTGGGGGGGGAATCCGGGTTAAGACCATTAGGAGTAAAACAAAGGTACGCGGTCCCTGAGCACCTTTATCGGCGCGCCACTTGGGGGGGATGCGCCGCGCCAACACTTCAAGTATTGGTCAGGTTTGGCGCAGTGCCACCCTATATTGGTCGTTTTTTAAACAAATTTGGAATACGCCGAGGTTTCAATCCTTCCGCAGCGCATGGCAGTAAGCATGGTGAAACACAGACATGCGTGGATGATCCGTGCAATTTCTTGCAAGTTAGGCATAATAAACCGCTTCGATTGTCATCCAGTCCTTCCCATGCAGAAAGAACCTCGTAAGGTCCGTGAGTTTCGCCGTCGCGAACAGGAAATCCTCGACACCGCGCTCAAGCTGTTTCTCGAACAGGGTGAGGACAGCGTCACTGTCGAAATGATCGCCGACGCCGTGGGTATCGGCAAAGGCACGATCTACAAGCATTTCAAGTCAAAGGCGGAAATCTACCTGCGCCTGATGCTCGACTATGAGCGCGACCTGAACGAACTGTTGCACTCGGCCGACGTCGACCGTGACAAGGAAGCCCTGTCACGCGCCTACTTCGAGTTCCGCATGCGCGACCCGCAACGTTACCGGTTGTTCGATCGCCTGGAAGAGAAGGTGGTCAAGGGCAACCAGGTGCCGGAAATGGTCGAGCAACTGCACAGTATCCGTGCCTCCAACTTCGATCGCCTGACTCAGCTGATCAAGGGCCGCATCAGCGAAGGCAAGCTCGAAGACGTACCGCCGTATTTCCATTACTGCGCCGCCTGGGCGCTGGTGCACGGCGCCGTTGCGCTGTACCACTCGCCGTTCTGGAGCAATGTGCTTGAGGATCAGGAAGGTTTCTTCCAGTTCCTGATGGACATCGGTGTGCGCATGGGCAACAAACGCAAACGCGATCCGGAACCGACGAACTGAAGCTTTCCGTCACTTGACGCTGGAACCGGCAGGGTGCGGGGGCTTGCAAAAACCTGATTTATGAGTCAGGTTTCGCCTGCCCCTTATCATCCATGCCGGAGTCATTCATGATTGTCGATCGTCAAGGCAGGCGCTTTCGCAACCTGCGTGTCAGCCTGACGGCTGCTTGCAATTATGCCTGCACCTACTGCGTGCCCGACGGCAAACGCCTGGTGGCGGCGCAAGACGAACTATCGGCAGATGCCCTGGCCCGCGGCGTGGCTTACCTGATCGAAGCGGCTGGTATCGAGCGCCTGCGCATCACAGGGGGTGAGCCGCTGGTCAGCCCGCGCCTGGATGCCTTTCTGGCCGCAGTGGCCAAGCTCGACCTCGACGATATCTCGCTGACCACCAATGGCCAGCTGTTGGCGCGCAAACTGCCCCAGCTGCAAGCGGCGGGTATCCGACGCCTGAATGTTTCCCTCGACACTCTCGACCCCCAGGCCTTCCGCCGCATTGCCCGGGGCGGCGACCTGGCCAGTGTGCTGGCGGGTATGGAGCAGGCCACTGCGCTGGGCATGCGAATCAAGGTGAACATGGTGCCAATGCGCGGGCACAACCTCGACCAGGTATTGCCGCTGCTGGATTACTGCCTGGAGCGCGGCTTCGAGTTGCGCTTCATAGAACTCATGCGCATGGGCCACCTGGCCCGTGAGCACAATGCCTTTGTGCAGCAGTTCGTCGGGCTCGACCAGTTGCTGGCGCTGATCGGCGGCAAGTATGCCTATGTCCAGGTCGATGCGCCGCTGGACGCTACAGCCCTGCGCTATGAAATCCCGGGCATTGGCCACTTTGGCATCATCGCCAACGAGAGCGTGCCGTTTTGCCGTACCTGCTCGCGCTTGCGCCTGTCCTCCACGGGCTGGTTGCATGGCTGCCTGTCTTCGAGCAATCGCCACTTCGTCGGTGACCTGCTGGAAAAGCCGCGTCATCAGGCCCTGCCGGCCCTGCAGCGCCTGTTGGTCAAGGCGCTGGCAGACAAGCAGGACCTGGCGTTTTCCGGTGATGTGATGGTGATGAAGGTGATTGGCGGCTGAAGCTGGCGCAAAAGCTGCATCCGCCGGCTATTCGCCGGTTTTTCGTCGCCGGCCACTGGAGGAAAGATGCGTAGCCTGGTCTTGCTGCTGGCGCTGATGGCGCTGGGCGGCTGCATGAATGTCAGCGATATGGGCGAAGGCGTCCGCTATCACATGAGCGATGCCGGTCTGCTGGACCACAGCGATACCCGGCGTACCCTGTCGATCCGCCTGCAGCCCGATTCGTTCATTTTCATCGGCCAGGGCGCATTCGTGCCGCCGGGCAAGGGGCCGGTGCCACGGCAGAACGCGGTGGCTGACGAGGCGTTCAAGAGCTTTGTCGAGTATTTCCCGTTGGTGCGCCGCGCCCAAGGCCCATTGGGCCTGGAAGACGCCATTGCCCAGGCACGCTCGGTGGGTGCCGACTACGTCCTGTACACCCGCTTCGCCCGTACCGACGACCGCATCGGCAATGGCGATGAGTGGTATGACGAACAGGCCGTCGACCGGCTGGGGTGGGACACTGGCGTGGTGCAGATGATGTTGATCGAAACCAATACCCGCTACCTGATCGACACCGCACGCATCAAGAGCCGTGGCGGTTTGTTGACGTTCCACGACAACACCCCGGAGGATTTGCTTGGTGCGCCGATGCGCGAGTACGCTCGTAGCCTTCTGGGTATGAGCGAATGAGGCAGGCGTGATGAGTGACTCCGGCAAGGCCAATGATCTTCTGGCACAGATCCCCAAGGCCAAGGGCCTGCCGCCGGTGCATCTGTGGAACCCGGATTTTTGCGGTGACATCGACATGCGCATTGCCCGCGATGGCACCTGGTATTACCTGGGCACGCCGATCGGGCGCAAACCGATGGTGCGGTTGTTTTCCACGATCATTCGCCGCGATGGCGATGACTACTTCCTGATTACCCCGGTAGAAAAGGTTGGCATCCGCGTCGACGATGCCCCATTCGTGGCCGTGGCGCTGGAGGTGCTGGGGGAGGGGGAGCAGCAGGTGCTACGCTTCACCAGCAATGTCGAGGACCAGGTTGACGCCGGGCCGGATAATCCCCTGCGGGTAGTGATCGACCCGGTGACGCAGGAGCCATCGCCCTATGTGCTGATGCGCAGCAACCTTGAGGCGCTGATTCACCGCAATGTTTTCTATCAGTTGGTAGAGCTGGCGGTGGCGCGTGAAATCGACGGCGAGGAATGGCTGGGGGTCTGGAGCCAGGGCGTGTTCTACCCGATTGGGCGTAGCAGCTGAGCTCTTGGTTGCCTGTACCGGCCTCTTTGCGGGCATGCCCGCTCCCCAGGTACAGCACCTGTGGCGAATGAGCTTGTGGGAGCGGGCGTGCCCGCGAAGAGGGCGGCACAGGTAAGATCGGCCCCCTGCTTTTACCTCGAATTGGCCATTTGTCTTCAGCCAACGAAGGCCTAACCTGCTGGCATTAGCCATCCAGGAGAAGCCCGCCATGAAACCCTTGGCCATCGTCCTTTTTGCCCTGCTCGCCGCCCAAGCCCCCGCCTGGGCCCACGGCGACGTAGCCGACCAGGTCAAAGTCCTGCAGCAGCAACAACCCTCGAACGCCCCGGGCAAAACGGCTGTCATGCTTACGGTGAGCTACGCCCCTGGCGAGGCATCGCCCGCGCATCAGCACCCCGGCGCAGTGATGGCCTACGTTCTGGAGGGGGCAGTGGTGTCGAAGCTCAACAACGATCCGGAAAAGACCTACAAGGCCGGTGAGTACTGGTACGAGGCGCCAGGCACCGTGCACAGCGTGTCACGCAATGCCAGCAAGACCCAGCCCGCCAAGCTGCTGGTCTGGAGCCTGGTGGACGAGGGCAAGCCAGTGACCGAGCCGCTGGGCCAGTAAATCCGATGCAATGCAAAAAGCCCCCGGTTGCTTGCGCACCCGGGGGCTTTTCAATGTTTGGCTCCGCGACCTGGACTCGAACCAGGGACCCAATGATTAACAGTCATTTGCTCTACCGACTGAGCTATCGCGGAATCTGCGCCATATGTTACTGATTGCCCGGGAGATGTCAAGCCTCTCCCAGGCAAATCAATAAGTTACAGCACTTCGACGATGGCCTTGGTCACCACGTGGATGTTGCTCTGGTTCAGCGCGGCAACCGCGATGCGGCCGGTGTCCAGCGCGTAGATGCCAAAATCGTTCTTCAGGCGCGCCACTTGTTCAACGGTAAGGCCCGAGTAGGAGAACATGCCCGCCTGGCGGCCAACGAAGCTGAAGTCGCGCTTGGCACCATATTCAGCCAGCAGGCTGACCATTTGCTGGCGCATGCCGTGGATGCGCTGGCGCATCTCGCCCAGCTCGGCTTCCCACATCTGGCGCAGTTCGTCGCTGTTCAGCACGGTAGCGACGATGGTCGCGCCGTGGGTCGGCGGGTTGGAGTAGGTGGTGCGGATTACGCGCTTGACCTGCGACAGCACGCGAGTGCTTTCGTCTTTGTTGCCGGTCACGATCGACAGTGCGCCAACGCGCTCGCCGTACAGCGAGAACGACTTGGAGAACGAACTGGAAACGAAGAAGTCCAGGCCCGACTCGGCGAACAGGCGCACGGCGAAGGCGTCTTCGGCGATGCCGTCACCAAAGCCTTGGTAGGCCATGTCGAGGAACGGCACATGGCCCTTGGCCTTGACCACTTCCAGGACGTTCTTCCAGTCGTCCAGGCCCAGGTCGACGCCAGTCGGGTTGTGGCAGCAGGCATGCAGCACGACGATCGAGCCGGACGGCAGGTTGTTCAGGTCTTCGAGCATGCCGGCACGGTTGACGTCGTTGCTAGGCGCGTCGTAGTAGCGGTAGTTCTGTACCGGGAAACCGGCGGTTTCGAACAGTGCGCGGTGGTTTTCCCAGCTCGGGTCACTGATGGCAACCACGGCATTGGGCGACAGGCGCTTGAGGAAGTCGGCGCCGATCTTCAGCGCGCCGGTGCCGCCAACGGCCTGCACGGTGACCACGCGGCCAGCGGCCAGCAGTGGCGACTCGGCGCCGAAGATCAGTTTTTGCACGGCCCTGTCGTAAGTGGCGATGCCGTCGATCGGCAGGTAGCCGCGCGAGGCGTGCTGGGCGGCACGCTGGGTTTCGGCTTCGATCACGGCGCGCAGCAGCGGAATGCGGCCTTCCTCATTGCAGTACACGCCAACGCCCAGGTTGACCTTGTCGGTACGTGGGTCGGCGTTGAATGCTTCGTTGAGGCCCAGGATAGGGTCGCGGGGTGCCAGCTCGACAGCGGAAAACAGGCTCATTGTTACCTTGGCTCTGATTGGAGAGTGATAGGACGTACACGCTCCAGCCGAATGCACTGAAGCGGTGCACAAACGGGGAGTCAGTATAGTGATACCGCCCGGTCACTGCGACACTCTGGCACAGCTTTTCCGGCTATTTGCGCAAATATTTTTCGACCATTGGTCTAATTGCCGTGTCCACTGTAACAAGCGCTCACAGCCCGGCCTTGAAAGCGCCCCCGGATAGCCGCATTTGGGTATAGACTACTGGCTAAATTTACAGTTGCTGCAACACCGCGAGGTCAAACATGTCCGAGTTCCAGCTCGTCACCCGTTTCCAGCCAGCCGGCGACCAGCCCGAGGCCATCCGCCAGATGGTCGAAGGCATCGAGGCGGGGCTGTCGCACCAGACGCTGCTCGGCGTGACCGGTTCGGGCAAGACCTTCAGCATCGCCAACGTCATCGCCCAGGTGCAGCGCCCGACCCTCGTACTGGCGCCGAACAAGACCCTGGCCGCGCAGTTGTACGGCGAGTTCAAGGCCTTCTTCCCCAACAACGCGGTTGAGTATTTCGTTTCCTACTACGACTACTACCAGCCCGAGGCCTACGTGCCGTCGTCCGACACCTTCATCGAGAAGGACGCCTCGATCAACGACCACATCGAGCAGATGCGCCTGTCGGCGACCAAGGCGCTGCTGGAGCGGCGCGATGCAATCATCGTCACCACCGTGTCGTGCATCTATGGCCTGGGCAGCCCCGAGTCCTACCTGAAAATGGTCCTGCATGTGGACCGCGGCGACAAGCTCGACCAGCGCGCACTGCTGCGCCGGCTGGCCGACCTGCAGTACACCCGCAACGAAATGGACTTTGCCCGTGCCACCTTCCGCGTGCGCGGTGATGTGATCGACATCTTCCCGGCCGAGTCGGACCTTGAAGCCATCCGCATCGAACTGTTCGATGACGAGGTGGAGAACATCGCCGCCTTCGACCCGCTCACCGGCGAGGTTTTCCGCAAGTTGCCACGCTTCACCTTCTACCCCAAGAGCCACTACGTTACCCCGCGGGAAACCCTGCTGGAGGCCGTGGAGGGCATCAAGGAAGAGTTGAAGGAGCGCCTGGAGTACCTGCACAAGGCCAACAAGCTGGTAGAAGCACAGCGCCTGGAACAGCGCACCCGTTTCGATCTGGAAATGATCATGGAGCTGGGTTACTGCAACGGCATCGAGAACTACTCGCGCTACCTGTCCGGGCGCCCGGCCGGTGCGCCACCACCCACTCTGTACGACTACCTGCCAGCCGATGCACTGCTGGTGATCGACGAATCACACGTCAGCGTTCCGCAGGTCGGTGCCATGTACAAGGGCGACCGTTCACGCAAGGAAACACTGGTCGAATACGGCTTCCGCATGCCCTCGGCGCTGGACAACCGGCCGATGCGCTTCGACGAATGGGAGGATGTCAGCCCGCAGACCATCTTCGTGTCCGCTACCCCGGGCCCCTACGAAGCCGAGCATTCCGGGCGCGTGGTGGAGCAGGTGGTGCGTCCGACCGGCCTGGTAGACCCGCAGGTCGAGATACGCCCGGCACTGACCCAGGTGGATGACTTGCTGTCGGAAATCCGCAAGCGCGTGGCGCTGGGCGAGCGGGTGCTGGCCACTACGCTGACCAAGCGCATGGCCGAGGACCTTTCTGATTACCTGGCCGACCACGATGTGCGGGTGCGCTACCTGCACTCGGACATCGACACGGTGGAGCGGGTAGAGATCATCCGCGACCTGCGCTTGGGCACCTTCGACGTGCTGGTGGGCATCAACCTGCTGCGCGAAGGCCTGGACATGCCGGAGGTTTCGCTGGTGGCGATCCTCGATGCCGACAAGGAAGGCTTCCTGCGATCGGAGCGCTCGCTGATCCAGACCATCGGCCGCGCTGCGCGTAACCTCAATGGCCGGGCCATCCTGTACGCCGACAACATCACCGGCTCGATGCAGCGGGCAATTGATGAAACCGAGCGACGCCGTGAAAAGCAGGTCGCCTTCAACGAAGCCAACGGTATCGTGCCCAAGGGCGTGGTCAAGGACATCACCGACATCATGGAAGGCGCCACCGTGCCTGGTGCGCGCAGCAAAAAGCGCAAGGGCATGGCCAAGGCGGCAGAAGAGAGCGCCCGTTACGAGGCCGAGCTGCGTACGCCGGGCGAGATCACCAAGCGTATCAAGCAGCTTGAAGAGAAGATGATGCAGCTCGCCCGCGACCTGGAGTTCGAAGCTGCGGCGCAGCTGCGCGACGAGATTACCCAGCTGCGCGAGCGGTTGATTACCAGCTGATCCCTTTGGGTGGCTGAACTGGCCCTATCGCAGGCAAGCTAGCTCCCACAGGTGTGCCGCTGCATTCAAAATTTGCCCGGTACCTGTGGGGGCTGGCTTGCCGGCGATAGGCCCAGCACAAGCTAGTGAGCTTCCCCAGCCTTCAACCCTTCCGGCAGCTTGCGGGTGAGCAACACTGCCACCATGCTCACTGCCAACCCGATCCCGACAAAGTGGAACGCGTCGTTGTACGCCATGATCATGGCCTGCTGGTGGGTGATCTCGCTCAACTTGCCCAGCGCCGCATTGTCAGTGCCCAGCCGCTCGGCCAGTTGCGCCAGCCGTTCCGCCACCTGCGGGTTGCTCGGCACTACCGCTTCGCGCAGGTAGTCGAAATACACCTTGGTCCGCGCATCCAGCAGCGTGGCCAGCAAGGCGATGCCAATCGCACCGCCCAGGTTACGCAGGATATTGAACAGGCTCGATGCCGACCCCGCGTCCTGCGGCTGGATGTAAGCCGTGGCGATCAGTGAAATGGTCACCATGATCATCGGCTGGCCGAGGGCGCGGATGATCTGGATATGGTTGAACTGCGGCCCGGCAAAGTCCGGGTTGAGCACCCCCGAGCCGAAACTGGCGGCGCCGAACAGGCAGAACCCCAGGGCGCACAGCAGCTTGGGCGACACCACTTTCATCAGCTGTGGTACCAGCGGGATCAGAAACAGCTGCGGCACCCCCATCCACATGATCACCTCGCCGATCTGCAAGGCGTTGTAGCCCTGCACTTGGGCCAGGTACAGCGGCAGCAGGTAGATCGACCCGTACAGGCCTACGCCCATGCCCAGGCTGGCGATGCTCGACAGGCCGAAATTGCGGTTACCGAGGATGCGCAGGTTGATCAGCGGGTGTGGCTTGGAGAACTGCAGGATGACGAAGGTGATCAGGCTGACCAGGGCGACGCTGCCCAGGCCGACGATCAGGTGCGACTCCAGCCAGTCCTTGCGGTGCCCCTCTTCAAGAAACACCTGCAGGCAGCCCAGCCCCAGGCCCAGGGTGACGATGCCTGCGTAATCGGTGCTTTTCAGCAGTTCCCAGTGCGCGTCTTTCTTCTCCAGCCCGTACAGCAGGCCGGCAATCATCACCAGGCCCGGCGGGATGTTGATGTAGAAAATGTACTCCCAGCCCCAGTTCTCGGTCAGCCAGCCGCCCAGGGTGGGGCCGATGGAGGGGGCAAACGTGGCGGTCATGGCGAACATCGCCATACCTTTGGCGCGGTGGTGTTCGGGCAGCTTGATCAGCGTGAGGGTAAACGCCAGTGGGATCAGCGCGCCGCCGGTAAAGCCTTGCAGGGCGCGGAACAGGATCATGCTCTCCAGGTTCCAGGCCATCGAGCACAGCAGTGACGACAGCAGAAAGCCCCCGGAAACCCACACGGCCAGGCGCCGGGCAGACAGCAGTTGCACCAGCCAGGCGGTCAGCGGAATCATGATGATTTCCGCCACCAGGTACGAGGTGGAAATCCACGAGCCTTCTTCCAGGGTTGCCGACAGGGCACCCTGAATGTCCTTCAGTGACGAGTTGGTGATCTGGATGTCCAGCACCGCCATGAACGCGCCGAGCATCACACTCATCACCGCGATCCAGTCGCGCCGGGTAGGCTCGTCGCTGGGCCTGAGCAGTTGGTCACCGGCCATCGTGGCCTTCGCTCTCGCTGCGCAGGTCTATGGTGGCGGTCACCGACATGCCGGGGCGGATGCGCCCATGCAGCGGGTTGTCGGCGCTGAAGGTTAGCTTGACCGGGATGCGCTGCACCACCTTGGTGAAGTTGCCGGTGGCGTTATCGGGTGGCAGCAGGCTGAACTGCGCCCCCGAGGCCGCGAACACACTGTTTACCCGGCCTTCGATGGGGGTGTCCGGGTAGCTGTCGAACAGCAGCTCGGCGCGCTGGCCGGGCTGCATGTGGCCGATCTGGGTTTCCTTGAAGTTGGCCTGCACCCAGATGTCTTCGTCGGGCACGATCGACAGCAGGTAGGCACCGGCCTGCACCACCTGGCCATTGCGCGCATTGCGCTGGCCGATGGTGCCGCTGATCGGCGCGCGGATTTCGCAACGGGTCAGGTTCAGCTCGGCCTGGGCCAGGTCGGCGCGTGCGTTGGCGATTTGTGCATCGAGGCGTTTGAGGTCGGCGTTCAGTGCATTCACCTGCTGGCGCTGGCTTTGCAGGTCGGCGCGGGCCTTGTCGACCTGAGAGCCGGCAACATGGCTGTCTGCCGACAGGGTGGTGACCCGTTCCTCGGATATGAAACCTGGTTTGCGCAGCTTTTCGGCACGGCTCAGGTCCACCCGAGAACGGTCGAACGTGGCCTGGTTGGCAGCCACCTGAGCCTGCCCGGCGGCGATCAGGCTACCTTGCTGGGTCAGGCGACTTTGTGCCTGTGCGTATTCCGCTTCACGGGTGGCCAGGGTGGCGCGGGCGCGGTCAAACGCCAGGTCAAAGTCTGCCGCTTCCAGGCGTACCAGCAGGTCACCTTTGTTGACGTGCTGGTTGTCCTCGACCGGCACCGCGTCGATACGTGCGCCCAGCTGGCTGGAGATACGGGTGATCTCGCCCTGTACATAGGCGTTGTCGGTGCTCTCGTAGAAGCGGCCCTTGAAGTACCAGTGGGCCAGGAAGGCGAGGGCGATGATGGCCACCAGGGTGAAGAAGATCGCCAGGCGGCGTTTGAGTTGGGCAGGCATGGGGACTATCGTTCCAGAAATGTAAGCAAATTTAACAGTGCCGCAGGGCCTGTCGACAAGTGACGTTCGCGCCATTGCTGGAGCCCGGTGCCTGCCTCCTGCTAACATCCCGCCTTTGTTTCATCTTCAGTTCGAGACCTTCCATGACCACCGTACGCACGCGTATCGCGCCATCGCCTACCGGCGACCCCCATGTCGGCACTGCCTACATCGCCCTGTTCAACTACTGCTTTGCCAAGCAGCACGGCGGTGAGTTCATCCTGCGCATCGAAGACACCGACCAGCTGCGCTCCACGCGCGAGTCGGAACAGCAGATCTTCGACGCCCTGCGCTGGCTCGGCATCGAATGGAACGAAGGCCCGGATGTGGGCGGCCCGCACGGCCCGTACCGGCAGAGCGAGCGTGGCGAGATCTACGCGAAGTATGCCAAGGAGCTGGTTGACGCCGGCCACGCCTTTTATTGCTTCTGCACCGCCGAAGAGCTGGAGCAGATGCGTGCCGAGCAACAGGCCCGCGGTGAAACCCCGCGCTACGACGGCCGCGCACTGCTGCTGAGCGCCGAGGAAGTGCAGCGCCGCCTGGACGCTGGCGAGCCACACGTGATCCGCATGAAGGTGCCGAGCGAAGGTATCTGCGTGGTGCCGGACATGCTGCGTGGCGATGTCGAAATCCCGTGGGACCGCATGGACATGCAGGTGCTGATGAAGAACGACGGCCTGCCGACGTACTTCCTGGCCAACGTGGTCGACGACCACCTGATGGGCATCACCCACGTCCTGCGTGGCGAAGAGTGGCTGCCGTCGGCGCCCAAGCTGATCAAGCTGTACGAATACTTCGGCTGGGAGCAGCCCAAGCTGTGCTACATGCCGCTGCTGCGTAACCCGGACAAGTCCAAGTTGTCCAAGCGCAAGAACCCGACCTCGGTGACCTTCTACGAGCGCATGGGCTTCATGCCTGAGGCGATGCTCAACTACCTGGGCCGCATGGGCTGGTCGATGCCGGACGAGCGCGAGAAGTTCTCGCTGGACGAGATGGTCGAGCACTTCGACCTGTCGCGTATTTCGCTGGGTGGCCCGATCTTCGACATCGAGAAGCTGTCCTGGCTCAACGGCCAGTGGCTGCGCGAACTTCCGGTCGAGGAATTCGCCACACGCCTGCAGAAGTGGGCATTCAACAGCGACTACATGATGAAGATTGCCCCGCACGTGCAGGGCCGGGTCGAGACCTTCAGCCAGGTTGCCCCGCTGGGCGGGTTCTTCTTCGAAGGTGCGCTGAAGCTGGATGCCAAGCTGTTCGAAAGCAAGAAACTGTCGGCCGACCAGGTGCGCCAGGTGATCCAGCTGATCCTGTGGAAGCTCGAAAGCCTGCGCCAGTGGGAAAAAGAGCGCATCACCGGCTGCATTCAGGCCGTGGTCGAGGCGCTGGAACTGAAGTTGCGTGATGCCATGCCGCTGATGTTCGCCGCCATTACTGGCCAGGCCAGCTCGGTGTCGGTGCTGGACGCCATGGAAATCCTCGGCCCCGACCTGACCCGCTACCGTCTGCGCCAGGCCCTGGACCTGCTGGGTGGTGTGTCGAAGAAAGAAAACAAAGAGTGGGAAAAGCTGCTGGCTTCCATCGCCTGATTCAGCATTACACCTAACCTGTGGGAGCGGGCGTGCCCGCGAATGCGGTGTTTGATCTACCATCGCACTCGCGGGCACGCCCGCTCCCACAGGCCCAGCTGAAGCCCGAAAAACCGGGGCAGGGCGGTAAGTGATTGTTATCTGTGAAAAAACTTTTGAATATTTTCAAAATTTCGTTTGACAGCCCTGCAATCCGATCTTAATATGCGCCCCGTCCACAGCGATGAACGAAAACGAAACGCCAGCCACCCAGCCAGCGATTCAGTTCAAAGCGACATTGTGGGGCTATAGCTCAGCTGGGAGAGCGCCTGCATGGCATGCAGGAGGTCAGCGGTTCGATCCCGCTTAGCTCCACCAAATTCCGCTTGTCAGCCACGGCTGGCAAGCAAGACCGGGTCCAGCAACCGGGTCTTGAAGGTAAGAAGGTTCGTCCCCTTCGTCTAGTGGCCTAGGACACCGCCCTTTCACGGCGGTAACAGGGGTTCGAGTCC
>NZ_JBBMRJ010000033.1:0-74128 GCF_037993085.1 Pseudomonas sp. YNh
TCCACAGGCAGTCAGCTCGACTCTGAGTTTTCGATGTATTTACTGCGTTTTCACACAGCCTGGGTCGAAAGCAGACATTCACAGGACGTACCATCTTCCGCGCAACTGCCAATCAGTGAGTAATTCCGCCTACGTGGCCAAAAGCTCTCATTTGATAGTCGGTTACAGCTTGGAACAGAGACTCAGCTATCAGGCGTAATCTTTCCACCTCTATTGCAGGCGCGCCAGTATCCTGAGCTTCGTGATACCGGCGCATTGCCTCAATTGCCTCGGTGTAGGCTGGGTGGTCGGGCAGCAAAATCTTCGACTGTTTGGGCATCAGTGCCTCGATATCAGTGAATTGATTCAGACAGACTGCCGGCCTCAAGCACCTGGAAATCCACTACCGCGTGATAAAGGAAGTCAGCCAACACTCTAAGCCGCTCGATTGTCGCTGGAGATGCCCCGTTATCTTGGGCGGTCTGATGCGCCCTTATCGCTTCAAGGTCTTCGCGCAGAAGCGGCTCGCCGGCTTTGGCCATACCTTCCAAGGTTCGCTTCATGCTCTGCCCATTCTGCTCTGTCGATCCATTATAGGGCGATAGCGACGGTGTGATGACAGGCATCGATCCAAGGCTTTGTGTTTAGCAATTCAGGCCTCATCGCGGCAAACCGGTACCCATAGGAATGTCACCAGCCTCCCGACCTGCGCCAGCATCTGTGAGAGCCGCGCGTATCGGCGATGGGTCGCGAAGCAACCCCAATACTCAGGCGCCGTGTCGATAGCCGCCGCAAGAGCCAAGCACACCTACGCTGCCTTAGAGAAATCGCCCCCTTCCTCACGTGAGTCATTAGGCCCCACGAAAAACAGCACGTCCATCACAACCCGCAGCAAACCAGCAAAAGCCACACTAATTATGGGGGACCAGATGGGGGACCAAAAACACACAGGCACAAAAAAGCCCCGAATATCAGGGCTTTAATGAGAATTAGTGGCGGAAGCGTAGGGATTCGAACTTTCTCGATTGCAGTGTGATCCGTTCCGAGCAAAAGTGTGCGCTATCATCCCAGGCTGTGTAAAAAAGCCCCAGTTCACGAAGAAGATATGCGGACCAGGCCTGTAGGTCTAGCAGATGGAGGCGTGGATCACCCTGGATCGGTCATAGGCATGGTGGTTGTGCCATCTGGACCGCGGCAGCTGGCCTCATGCCCTGATCGCTTACGTAGTCCTGCAATTCCGATTATCTTCATCATTCATTTGAGGTTGTAGGATAGCTTGAAGGTTCATCTCGACGATTACCCTCGGCAGGGTCTTGACCAGGAAGTGGGTGGTTCCCAGTTTGAGCGTTCCGAAAGGATGCTCCACCGTCTGCTGCCACCCGCGTCGGGTCATGCCCAAGGCGCGCGGCAGAGACATGCTTCCTTTCCATTGAGCCCACTGGTTGTACATGGTCGTCTTATGGGATGACGCGGTGTAGTGGTGGGTCGCGGATGACAACTATCCACCCATTACAGCCCCTCGACCGGTAAAGCAACACCATCCATGCGATGTAAACCCCTTCTGGTGAACAGCCTGACAGTAAGGATTGACCATCACCGCCCGCCGGTAGCAATCCGATCGGAACAGCTGCTTCGCCTGGTTCCTCCCGCACCTCAACTTCCAACCACTTCGACATCGAACGCCTTGCCCTCGGTCGCGACTCGCCTGGCATACCCGACGCCCCACACCATCGCCCGACTCATGGTTTCGCCAGGGCATTGGAAAAAGGCTTGCTCACTCATCATCGAGCCATCGGCGCGATAAACTCCGATGAACAACTGAGTGGCACCCGTTCGTGACAAGCGTGCCTGCACTTCGAGACAGGCTCCTGTGTCCAGCGTTTCCTCATGGATCTGGTGGTGCAGGATCGGATCGCACCATTGACGATAGGTTTCCCCTCTTCTTTTCATCTGCCTGTCCTCTGCTGTTGTCAGCGGTAGATAGCCTCGCGCGCGTAATCAGTCCAAATGAAACGACGCCATCGGACAGGCGGCCGAGTTATACAAAGCGGTTTTTTTGTACATCCACCATTCGTCGCCAATCCGCAAATCTCATACAACCTTCGTTTCGTCGCCGTCCTTCTAACGCCACAAGCAAAACAACTGGCAATCGCTACAGGACAAGATCATGGCCACGAGATTCACGTATGGCGCACGGTTGCTCGGTCTTATGTTGCTCAGCATCGGTGCTTTGCAGCTCTCGGGTTGCGACATGGTGTTGTTCAATCCAAAAGGTCAGGTCGGGTTGGAGCAGCGCAACCTGATCATTCTCGCCACGCTGCTTATGCTGATAGTGGTAGTCCCGGTCATGATCATGGCGCTGGTATTCTCGGTGCACTACCGCGCCTCCAATGAAAAGGCGCGCTACACGCCGGAATGGAACCATTCGCGCGCTATCGAGGCAGTGGTCTGGGGTGTGCCGCTTATCATCATCATTGTGCTCGGCGTGGTGACCTGGCGCTCGACCCATGCGCTGGACCCGTACCGACCACTCGTGGCTGACCGACCCGCGATAAAGGTTCAGGTGATCGCCACAGACTGGAAATGGCTATTCGTCTATCCCGAACTCGGCATCGCCTCGGTCAATGAGTTGGCCATGCCAGTGGATACCCCGGTGGATTTTCGGGTGACCTCCGATGGCGCCATTACTTCATTCTTCATTCCGGCCCTCGGCGGGCAAATCTATGCCATGGCGGGCATGCAGACCCAGCTGCATCTGATCGCCAACCACAAGGGTACCTACAACGGCATCGCTGCCAACTACAACGGGCCGGGTTTTTCCGATATGTATTTCGAGGCCTTGGCTTTAGACCAAGCCGGTTTCGACGCCTGGGTGACAGCGGTGCGCAGGTCACCGAATCGGCTTGACCAGGCGCGCTATGCACAGCTGGCCAAACCGAGCGTCGCCCATCCTGTGGAGCACTACGCCAAGGTGGACGACGGCCTGTTCCAGTCCCTGATCGACAAGTACCAGGGCATTGACCGGTCTAACGACGTCGAACGGCGCCTGAGCATCCCTGATGATGAAGCGCCGAAAGGCAGCAAGGAGTGACCCGCATGTTCGGAAAGTTGAGCTGGGACGCCATCCCCATGGACGAACCCATCATCATGTACACCCTTGCTGTAGTCGGCATGATCGGCGTTTGCGGCTTTGGGATGATTACCTACAAGCGCAAATGGACGTATCTGTGGAAGGAGTGGTTGACCTCGGTCGACCACAAGCGCATCGGCGTGATGTACATCGTGGTCGCCCTGGTGATGCTGCTGCGGGGTTTTGCCGACGCGCTGATGATGCGTACTCAGCAAGCCATGGCTTCGGACGGCTCGCCCGGCTATCTGCCACCGGAACACTACGACCAGATCTTCACCGCTCACGGCGTGATCATGATCTTCTTCATGGCCATGCCATTCGTGGTCGGCCTTATGAACATCGTCGTGCCGTTGCAAATCGGTGCGCGCGACGTGGCTTACCCGTTTCTGAACGCGGTGAGCTTCTGGCTGTTCGTATCGGGTGCGGTTTTGGTGAATCTCTCGCTGGGGATCGGTGAGTTCGCCCGCACTGGGTGGGTCGCCTACCCGCCCTTGTCCGGTATCGGCTACAGCCCGGGCGTAGGCGTGGATTACTACATCTGGTCCTTGCAGATCTCCGGCGTTGGGACGTTGCTGACCGGGCTGAATTTCTTCGTCACCATCCTAAAAATGCGCACCACCGGCATGACCTTGTTCCGCATGCCGGTGTTCACCTGGACGGTATTGTGCACTTCGATACTGATTCTGGCCGCATTCCCCATTCTCACCGCCACGCTGTTCATGCTCAGCCTGGACCGCTACCTGGGCATGCATTTCTTCACCAACGAGATGGGCGGCAACCCGATGATGTATATCAACCTCATCTGGGCCTGGGGCCACCCGGAGGTGTACATCCTGATCCTGCCGGCTTTCGGAATCTTTTCTGAGGTGGCCTCTACCTTTTCACGCAAGCGGCTGTTCGGCTACTACTCGCTGGTCTGGGCCACCATCGTCATCACCCTGCTGTCGTTCATCGTCTGGGTACACCACTTTTTCACCATGGGCGCCGGGCCGAACGTGAACGCGTTCTTCGGCATTATGACCATGATCATCGCCGTCCCGACTGGGGTGAAGATCTTCACCTGGCTGTTCACCATGTACCGCGGTCGGGTGCGCTTCGAGACACCCATGCTGTGGACGGTGGGCTTCATCGTCACCTTCAGCATTGGCGGCATGACCGGCGTGCTGCTGGCGGTGCCGGGCGCAGACTTCCTGCTGCACAACAGCCTGTTTCTCATCGCGCATTTCCATAACGTGATTATTGGCGGCGCGGTGTTCGGCTACCTGTGTGGCCTGACCTACTGGTTCCCCAAGGCGTTCGGTTTCAAGCTCTACGACCCGCTGGGGCGTGCCGCGTTCTGGTGCTGGCTGGCGGGTTTCTATTTCGCTTTCATGCCATCTTACTTTCTCGGTTTCATGGGCATGACCCGGCGCCTGAACCATTTCAATGTGCCTGAGTGGCGGCCGTTTCTGCTGCTGGAGATGGTTGGTGTGCTTATCATCCTCTGCGGCGTGGCCTGCCAGGTAATGCAACTGATTGTGAGCATCCGCAAGCGCCACGAAAACCGCGACCACACCGGCGATCCCTGGGATGGCCGCACGCTGGAGTGGGCCACTGCGTCACCGCCGCCGTTCTACAACTTTGCCGAGCAACCGGTGGTGCACGGCATCGACGCCTATTGGGGAATGAAGGAGCGTGGGGTCAAGACGCTGATCGAGGCGGATTTTCGCAGGATTCACATGCCGTGCAACACTAGCCTGGGCGTGTTGATCGGCGCATTGAGCACAGTGCTGGGCTTCGCCTTGGTCTGGCATATCTGGTGGCTGGCGATTGCCTCACTGCTGACCACGGTGGCAGCACTGATCGTACGCAGCTACGACCGGCATACCGAGTACTACGTGACGGCCGAGGAAGTCGAACGCGTGGAAACCCAACGGCGTCAGCTGATGGCGGAGGCCTGAGCCATGTCGCACATCATCTTGAACGAAAGCGCCCACCAGCAGGAGCAAGGCTACGAGGATGCGGGTTCGCTGAGCCTGTTCGGCTTCTGGATCTACCTGATGACCGACTGCATCCTGTTCGCCACGTTGTTCGCCACTTATGCGGTGCTGGGCCAGTCCGTGGCGGGCGGCCCTGGCCCTGCGGACATCTTTGAGCTGCCCTACGTCCTGGGCGAAACCAGCCTGCTACTGCTCAGCAGCATCACCTATGGCTACGCCATGCTGGCCAACCACCGCAAGGACAAGCGCCGGGTGCTGCAGTGGCTGGGGGTCACCTTTGTGCTGGGCCTGGCTTTCGTCGCCATGGAGGTGAACGAGTTCCACCACTTGATCGCCGAGGGCTACGGGCCGCAGCGCAGCGCGTTTCTCACCGGCTTCTTCACCCTGGTCGGCACCCATGGCCTGCACGTGCTGGTCGGCCTGGTGTGGATGGCCCTGCTGATGATCCAGGTCCAGCAGCGTGGCCTGTGCTGTGTCAACTCCACACGGCTGAGCTGCCTGAGCCTGTCCTGGCATTTTCTCGACATCGTGTGGGTGTGCGTGTTTACCGTCGTCTACCTGTTCGGAGTGATCTGATGAGCAACGAAAGCCAGATTCACAGCAGTGCCGGCGCCAGCCAGTCCAGCCACAGATCGTACAATATCGGCTTCCTGCTGGCTGCGTTGCTGACCATTGTGCCGTTCGGGCTGGCCATGTTTCCCAGCTTGCCGCGCGCCGCTACCTTCCTGTTGGCGCTGGTCTGCGCGGTGGTGCAGATTCTGGTGCACATGATGTTCTTCCTGCACCTGACCACCGCGCGTGAGCAGCGCTGGAGCCTGGTGGCGCTGGTGTTCTCCGTGGTGATCATCGTGCTGTTGGTGGGGTTGTCGCTATGGATCATGTACTACGTGCACTACAACATGCTCGGTTTGTGACCCGTCCTCGCCCACGGGCTTGTCCTGCCGGCTGGCGATGGTGTTGCTGAGCGGGTTAATGGATGAAACCATGCGTGCCGCCCCTGCTCAGGGCTGTTGGTAATGCCCCGGCGATGTGCCGCGCTCGTGGTCATGCTCAAGGCGCTGCACCTGCACGTCAGTAAACGACGACGCTTCACTACGATGCAGGCCTTGCAGGTAATCGCGCGCCGCTTCGCGACTCAAGTTTTCCTGTTCACTGCGCAGCTCGCAGGTGCCGGGTTGGTTGTCGAGGATGTAGCTGATCAAGTACAGGTAGTTGGCCATACGGATACTCCTTTTTTCAGATGGGGATGGACGACTCAGTAGGATTGATCGTTATCGGTTCGCATTCGTTCAGCCCAAAAGACGGCTGGCAGCCGGCAAGGGTGAACTCTGTTTGCCATCGTGCAAGGCTTTGGTGGTGCATGATTAAGGCTTCCTGCATGCTTGGTCGCCAGTTTTGTTTGCCACAAGATGAAAGGCCAACTTTCATTAGAGCCTCTTGTCCGCCCGAGTGAAATTCTTTGCACGATGTGCCGCTTTCCATGGGTCACTGGTTAACACAGACCTTCCTGTGTCACTACCGACATGAGGTGTCAATCATGGCTAGCAATCAAGACGACCGCGGGAATCAAGGTGGCAACGCCAACACCAATCCAGGCAACTTTGCCAATGACCGGGAAAAGGCATCCGAGGCCGGGCACAAAGGCGGCCAGGTGTCAGGAGGTAATTTCAAGAACGATCCAGAGCGCGCCTCGGAAGCAGGTCACAAGGGTGGCCAGGCATCCGGCGGTAATTTCAAGAACGACCCTGAGCGGGCATCCGAAGCTGGCCACAAGGGCGGCCAGGCGTCCGGCGGCAACTTTGCCAATGACCGCGAAAAAGCCTCGGAAGCCGGACGGGTCGGTGGCCAGCATAGCCACGGTGGCGGTCGCAAGAGTGATGACAACCGCTAGTCATCCGTGAAAATCGCAGGGGCAGCCGGGCTGCTCCTGCGCGCTGATGTGGACGTCCCATGTTCATGCACAATAAGATTGCAACACACCGTGCCCGTGGCGCAGCCCAATCCGGGCATCATGGCGGCCTCACGCGCACCTGCCATCAAAACAGCTTGCTTGCGCCCCGTTGCCCATCACGCCACGCCAGTCGGACCATCTAGTACCTGTCTGACCCGGCAAGCCAGATCGTGTGGCTGGCAGGGCTTGGAGATGACCTCGAACTCGGCGCCGCCAATGTCAGTCCGCTCGATCGCGTTTTCCGCGTAGCCTGTCGTCAGCAAGACTTTGATCCCAGGTTGCAGGCGCCGCACGGCTCGGGCAAGCATTACGCCGTTCATGCCGCCCGGCATGATCAAGTCGGTAAACAGCAAGTCATATCGCTCCCCAGCCTGGATCAGTTTAAGCGCCTCGCGGGCGTTAAGCAACATGTCGGCGGCATAGCCGTAGTCCTCCAACACCATCTTCGCCAGCTCGGCCACATCCGGCCGGTCCTCGACGATCAGGATGCGCTCACTGCCAGCACTGCGCTTAGCCACTTTCGACGGTTGCTGCTGCACCAGCTGAGCGTCATCCACCGGGAAGTACAGGCGCAACGTGGTACCTTCGCCTTCTTCGGTGTAGATACGCGCCGCGCCCCCGGACTGGCGGGCAAAACCGTACACCATCGACAACCCCAGCCCCGACCCTTTTCCCTCTTCCTTTGTGGTGAAAAAAGGGTCCATCACACGGTCACGGATGCCCGCAGGCATACCGACACCGTTGTCGGTGATGGATATACTCACGTAGCCACCCGGCAGCAATCCGTCAAACGACAGGCTTGGATCGGTGATCAGGACGTTTCGGGTTGCGATGAATATGTGCGGCCGCTTGCGGCCTATCAGGGCATCCCTGGCGTTGAGGAAAATATTCAGCAGGGCCACTTCTGCCTGTGTCGCGTCGATCCGGCAGCTACGCAGCTGGTCCTCAAGATCAAACTCCACCGTCACCTCGGCGCCGAACGTACGCTCGATGATTGGGCGCGCATCGTCAATCAGGTGGTTCAGGTTCAGTACCCGTCCATGCAACTTCTGCTTACGGGCGAACGCCAGCAATTGCTTGGTCAAGGTACTGGCACGGTCGACTGCCGATTGCGCATGCCCGACGCTACGGCGAATACGGTTCAGGTCCGCCTGGGGCTTCTCGGCTTGACGGGCGATCAGGCCCAGGTAGCCACCCATGACCTGCAACAGGTTGTTGAAGTCGTGGGCGATTCCGCCTGTCAGCTGCCCCAACGCTTCCATTTTTTGCGCCTGACGCAGGGCGTCTTCGGCGTCGCGGCGTCGGCTGACATCCAGCTGAGAAGCAAAGTAATAGATCAGCTCACCGCGCTCATTGAAAATCGGCGAGAGAAACAAGGCATTCCAGAAGCTTGAACCGTCCTTACGATAGTTGAGGATCTCAGCCGCAATATCGACGCGCTGCTCTATGGCCTGACGCAGGCTGTCTACCACCGTGCGGTCGGTGTCGGGCCCCTGCAGGAATCGGCAGTTTTGGCCCAGAATCTCCTCCGCGGCATAACCTGTCATTTCCAGGAAGGCCCGGTTGGCGAAGATGATCGGGTTGTCGTCTCGGTTAGGATCGGTGACGATCATCGGCATCCGGGTAGTTTGCACCGCGGCGAAGAACATATCGCGGGCCAAGCCGGAAATGTCGCCCGAAGCCTGGTTGCTGACGCGCGCCTTCTTTTCGGTCACGAGAATCTCCTTGATCATTGCGCCTGGTTCGTTAAATCTGGACAACTTTCGTGGGCAGGTTGCTCCCGGTCAGCCGCCAAGTTGCACGACGTCGGCAGTTTCAGGGAACAGGCTATCCACTCGCTGCTGGACACCCTGGACGGCAACTACCTCAGCTGGTCGAGCACTGCTTTGGCCAGCGAAGAGGCCGTTATTGGATGGATTAGCCATTTGAAACTGACTCAGACCACTCGTCCGTTGGGCTGTCCGCTTTATTGGCCATGGTTGTCCTCTAAAGACACCAGCCAGAGCCTTTCTCATGCGACAGCTATTTCAAACGATAACCCTTCCCCTCGCTTGCTCTCTGCTGTGGGCCTGCTCCGCTCACGAAACGAAGTCTCCTGTGGAGACACCAGGCAGGCCCGAGTCTGCTAAAACCCAGCTGCTGGAAGCCGGCGCCGCGACGCTGCAGTCCAAGCCGCCCATTGAGGCCATCAACGCTTACCTGGATGGCTTTCACTTCTACAACGGGCATCCGGACGTGCAGATGGAAGCGCACCACTACTGCTCCATCCTCAACGAGGATGTCATTCAATGTGTGATATTCGACGGCAATACCAAGGGGGCGAAGATCATGGGCGTCGAGTACATCATCGACGAGAAGCTTTTTGCCGGCTTACCAACGAGGGAGAAGGCGATGTGGCACAGTCATGGCTACGAGGTCTCCTCTGGGCAGTTGATCGCCCCAGGCATCCCTGATCCTGCGGAACAT
This sequence comes from Pseudomonas sp. YNh, assembly GCF_037993085.1. Lineage (NCBI taxonomy): Bacteria > Pseudomonadati > Pseudomonadota > Gammaproteobacteria > Pseudomonadales > Pseudomonadaceae > Pseudomonas > Pseudomonas sp. YNh. Next base: position 9,506 of record NZ_JBBMRJ010000033.1, read on the forward strand.
GCCCTGATGGCGCGACTGGCTCACACCTACGGGAAGACGTGGCACACCTGGCATACCGATCAGGACAAAGCGCTGCCGGTGGGGGTGCCGCAGTTGATGATGGGCTTTACCGCAGATGGGCAGGCTGACCCGGCGATGGTCGAACAGCGCAATGGGCGCTTGGGTGTGGATGCTGGGAAAACCAAAGGCGAGCGGGCTGACATCCGTATTCCTGATGCTGATCCCCAGGCGGATGGCTGGCAGCACGGTAATGTCATTCAAATCACCGATCCAACCGGTGCCCATGTACATCGTTCTTCAACAGCTACGCCATCCACTACGAATAGCCGGTCTAGCCAATAGCCGCCTGCAACAACTGTGTTAGATAAGGTCTTGGGCGCGCCCCCTTCGGGGAGAGGCTGTCGTGTTTGGCGATCATCATGATGGTGATCATCCCCCAAAATCCAAGGGAAAGTAAGGTGTGAAAAGCCCGGTGCATCGGCACCGGGCTTGCGCCTTCATTTTTCGAGTGTGGCCGCCTGGTTACCTCCTTCTTCAGCGATAGCAGAAAGCTTGTCGTCCGCCGCTTTTTCCTCGGCCAAGGTATCGCCCAGCAACGACACTGCTTCCTTCATTCCCAAGTGCTTGGCCATGGCGATCAGCGTTCCATAGCTGGCGATCTCGTAATGCTCTACCTTCTGGCAGGCGCCGATCAGTGCGGCATCCAGCACCGCGCCTTGTTCGATTTCATCGAGCAATTCCTTGCTCTCCTCCACCAGCCCCTCCATCGCAACGCACTTCATCCGCTTGAGCTTCAAACCTGCCGACTCCACCAGTTGGTCGATGCGCTCGATCTGACCCTGGGTCTCGGCCAGGTGGGATGTGAAGGCGTCGGCCAGTAGTGGATTGGTGGCGGCCCTGGCCAACCGAGGCAGCGCCTTGGTGATCTGCTTTTCTGCGCTATACACATCAGACAGTTCATGGATAAACAGGTCTTCAACAGTTTTCCGTGCAGCCATTGGTTATCTCCTAGACGGTAGTGATCAGTGCAGGGTGTTACTCAGAAAAGTTTCCGGGCGCTCGACTTCCGGCGCATCGCCGGGAAGGTCGTTGGGTAGAAGCGAGCCGACTCCGAAGGTCATTACGGCCATGCGTACACGCAGAGCTCGACAGGCCAGGCGGGACTCAGCTTCAAATTCGGCCAACGCTTGGCTCATGAGGTGCTCAACACCAAACAGGCGATGTAGCGAGGCTTTCTTGCGCAGAATGTTCATGATGCCTCCGACTTTCTCAGTCTTTGCCATTAATCAAGCCGGAGCCGAGATCTGCGCCTGTAACCGGGTTGGCGGTTGGATCAGACATTGTCCGAAGCTTCATCGCCTCAACTGTTTCAGCTTCGGCAGGAGTGAGCGTCACCGAAGCGGTGCCATCCCCACCATCCACAGCAGCTGATGGATTTTCCACGTACTCCCACTCACTGCCCTCGTTCCAAGGGCCACGCACATTGGGCTCACCAGACATATTGAAATACTTGTTGGTGAACTCCGGCATACCAGGGAGTTTGCCTTGGGGGAAGTTCGGCTGAATGGTATGAAGCGCCTTTTCAAAGGAAAGCTGATGGGCGATCTCCCGGGTCATGAGAAAGCCCAGCGCCTCTTTCACGCCCGGGTCATCGGTAACGTTCATCAGACGTTCGTAGACGATCTTGGCTCGCGCTTCAGCTGCAATGTTCGAACGAAAGTCTGCTGTAGGCTCGCCTATGGTATCGACATAGGCAGCGCTCCAAGGGACGCCAGCCGAATTGGTCAGTGGAGCACCGGCACCATACAAGATGCTGGTGATGTGGGAGTCGTTACCCGCACCATTGATTGCTCGATACAGCTCGCCTTCCTCTTCGACCCCTTCGGCCAAGCGGCCTTTGGCACCCTTGTTGAGCATGACGATTATGGAGCCGACGATCTCCAGGTGGCTGAGCTCTTCGGTTGCAATATCCATCAGCAGGTCTTTACGCCCTGGGTCGTCTTCCGCCAGTGCCTGGGTGAAATATCGGCTAGCAGCGGCCAGCTCGCCCTGAGCACCACCGAATTGTTCGAGCAACAGATTGGCCAGGCCGGGATTGGGCTGGGCGACACGCACGGTATATTGCAAGCGTTTGTTATGGATAAACATGGTTTGCTCCTCGCGGCTAGTAAGCAGGCGCCCTCTAATGTAGGCACCATCAATGCTTAGGAGCGAACAGATGTTATTACGTGCTAAATCCATATCCGCTTTCTGGATGAATGGACCGGGAAGATAAGTTCAATCGAAATTTCACATCACTCGAAAATACCTTAACTCTAATCTTTAGCGTACCCATCCATTCGTCGACCGAAACGAACCCCTGAGACAATCCGGATTCCCAATAACTCATTTCCGAGGATATTGACCATGACGACCCCGACTGAAAACTTACTCGATTGGCTGCGAGATGCTCATGCAATGGAGCAGCAAGCGGAGAAAATGCTCAAAGCACAAGCAGAGCGGTTAGAAAATTATCCCGAGCTTCGTGAGCGGATCGTTCAACACATCGCAGAGACGGAGGGACAACAACGTCTACTTGGGGAATGCATTAAGCGTTTGGGAGGAAGTCCTTCAACTTTGAAAGATCTTGCAGGAAAGCTCATGGCATTCGGGCAGGCTGTGGGTGGTATGACCATGAGTGATGAAGTCGTCAAAGGGGCTATGTCTGGTTATGTATTTGAGAACCTTGAAATCGCCTCCTATACCGTGCTTATTGAGGCAGCAACGGCCTCAGGTGATGAGCTTACTGCCGAAGCGTGCCGAGCGATTTTGAAGGAGGAGGTCGCGATGGCCGACTGGTTGAGGGAGCACTTGCCAGAAATCACCCGCGCATTCCTGAGCCGGTCGGCAACACCTGGCGAAGAAGCGAAACGATGACCCAATATTTGCGCCGTCTGCGATACCCGGCGGCGCAAACAACTGATAAAGGGGCGCCAATGCGAAGCCTATCTGACACACGCTGCTGCTCCGGACGAACGAAAGGCCCATTATGGAAAACGTTCAGCTTTAGCATTCTTCACTTCACCATTGCATTCACAGTTGCATATTTACTTACAGGCTCAGCGCTCACAGGCGGACTGATAGCTGTAATTGAGCCGGCATGTAACACCTTAGCATTCTATTTTCACGAAAAACTATGGCGCCAGCTAGAGCGCAGATGAAAACAAGCGGCGCAGATCGCCTGCCCCTGCCCCTGCCCCTGCCCCTGCCCCTGCCCCCAACGTGGGCACTCAAATGTAAAAGTGCGAGATCGCCCACCTGACCCACCTTCTCTGAATATTATGTACCTGCTCAAGCACGTCAGGTCGTGAGGCAGCGAACACCATGAATGCCAACATCCTGTCGTCCATCGCCACGCCCCTCGTTTGAACGGCCTGGCTCTTCTGGCACGGGCTCAGATCGTTCGATAGCGGTGGGATCAGGAAGGGTTAGCTTGAAATGGTAGGGTCGAGAATGAGTTTTAAGTACCACTGGACTTGTTGGTCTGAACTTTGCCATCTGTCATGGCTTCCCCTGCATACCTATCACGGAAAAACGACTGCAGGAGCTGACCTTATGCGAGCATTGACCTACCACGGAGCACACGACGTCAGGGTCGATAACGTCCCCGATCCCATCATTGAGCAGGAAGACGACATCATCCTCAGGGTCACCGCCACAGCCATTTGCGGCTCTGACCTGCACCTCTACCGAGGCAAAATTCCAGAAACCGAAGCGGGCGATATCTTCGGCCATGAGTTCATGGGCATCGTCGAAGATACCGGCAGTGCCGTCACCAATCTGCAGATCGGCGACCGCGTAGTGATTCCCTTCGTGATCGCTTGCGGCAGCTGTTTCTTCTGCCAGCACGACCTGTTCGCTGCCTGTGAAACCACCAACACAGGCCGTGGCGCGATCATCAACAAGAAGGGCATTCCCCCAGGCGCAGCGCTGTTCGGGTACAGCCATCTCTATGGCGGTATTCCTGGTGGCCAGGCTGACTACGTCAGGGTTCCCAAGGGCAACGTCGGCCCGTTCAAAGTGCCCACCGAGCTGGGCGATGACAAGGTACTGTTCCTCTCGGATATTCTTCCAACCGCTTGGCAGGCGGTCATCAATGCCGAGATTGGCCAGGGTTCATCGGTAGCCATCTACGGCGCCGGGCCAGTCGGCTTGCTGAGCGCCGCCTGTGCGCGAATGCTCGGGGCTCAGACCATCTTCATGGTCGATGACAACGATTACCGCCTGGCCTACGCCCGAGAGGCCTACGGCGTCATACCGATCCACTTCGAGCAGGACGACGACCCCGCAGACAGCATCATCCGCCAGACGCCAGGCATGCGCGGCGTCGATGCAGTGATCGATGCGGTCGGTTTCGAGGCCAAAGGCAGCACTGCCGAAACGGTGATGACGGCGCTGAAGATCGAAGGCAGCAGTGGCAAGGCGCTGCGCCAGAGCATTGCTGCAGTGCGTCGCGGCGGCGTTGTCAGTGTCCCGGGGGTGTACGCCGGCTTCATCCACGCCTTCATGTTCGGCGATGCCTTCGACAAGGGACTCACCTTCAAAATGGGCCAGACCCATGTCCAGAAATACTTGCCCGAACTGCTGCAGCACATCGAAGCAGGGCGCCTGAAACCAGAGCTGATCGTCACCCACCGCCTGGCCCTCGAAGAAGCGGCCATGGGCTACAAGATGTTCGATCAGAAAGAGGATAACTGCCGCAAGGTGATCCTGGTGCCAGGCGCGGCAGCGGGCACCTTGGGCCCTTCCGACGAGCACAGCAAAGGCTGACCCTACAGGAGGCTGTCAGATGATCGATCAAGCGACAGGCATGAAATCCGGCGAACGCTATCGCGTGGAAAACGTGGAGCGGGCACATCAGTTTCCAGGCTTCTTTCAAGACGGGAAGTATTACCTCGGCCCTGAGCTTCTCACCGCCGTGGGCTGGCTCGAAGGTACGCGCTTCATCTACGACAGCCTGGATGCCGCAGGTGAGCCCGTATTTCCAAACCGGGAGGCAGGCACGATCGAAGGGCTGACATTGACCCTGGTCGATGGTACCTCCCTTGAGCTCTCGCAGATCGAGGCCAGCGACACCATTGCCCACCTTGACCCCGCCGCTTCGGGTGCGGAACGAGAAGCACCTGACCGTGGCGCTACGCTCAAAGGGCCTCTGGGCGGCAAGGTTGTGGTCATCACCGGCGCATCCAGCGGTATAGGCCGGGCCGCCGCGCATGCCTTTGCGTGCAAAGGTGCTCGCCTGGTACTCGCAGCACGCGACGAAGAGGCGTTGTTCGACGTCCTGGATGAATGCACCGATTGTGGTACGGATGCCATAGCTATCATGACCGATGTCACCCACAGCGATCAGGTTCAAGCGCTGGCTGCTCAGGCCGCAGACTTTGGCCATGGACGAATCGATATCTGGGTCAACAATGCCGGGGTCGGCGCGGTCGGCAAGTTTGAAGAAACGCCGTTGGAGGCACACGAGCAGGTCATCCAGACAGATCTGATCGGATATCTGCGAGGCGCCTACGTCGCCCTTCCCTTCTTCAAGGCACAGGGCAGCGGCATTCTCATCAACACGCTGTCGCTGGGCAGCTGGATGGCCCAACCCTATGCCGCCGCTTATTCGGCGAGCAAGTTCGGCTTGCGTGGACTGACCGAGGCATTGCGAGGCGAGTTGACTGAATATCCCGACATCCATGTCTGCGATATCTATCCAGCAGTCATGGACACACCAGGCTTCCGAGACGGCGGCAACTACACCGGACATACACTGAGACCGCCAGGCCCCGTATACGATCCCGAGAGGGTGGCAAAGGCTATGGTGGCCTGCGCAATCTCGCCTCGGGCTCACACCACCGTTGGCGCCGCAGCGCGCATCGCGCATTTGGCCAGCTACCTGATACCAGGGCTGCCTCTGTTGTCAGGGAAGCTGACGCGCTGGGGGATAAATCGCAGCCCCACAGCCGAAGCATCATCAGGCAACCTTTTTGAGCCTCCAAGTGGCAGGAGGGGTATCGTCGGAGGCTGGAGGGAGGCAAACGACAAGACGCCGCTGCTGATCGGCGCAGCGGCACTGGGAATCCTTGTGGGTTATACACTCACACACTCACGACGCAGGGATAGCTAGCGGGAGCTCTACTTACAGAGGAATGAGCGTGGTTTCATTGCGAAATCACGTTCGATCCCTACTCTGCTGACGAGCTCGTGCGATTAACCGGGTGATAGCCTTCCCCTGCTACCGCTCTCAGGGATTCAGTATAGCGTGTCAGCGGCGTCGATGCGCCCAGAAGGTCGCTTAACCACGCCGGCCTGGCTGGAAGGTCGGCGCCAAGCTTGATCCTTCCCAAATGTTCGCGAGCAAAGCTTAATGACGCCACACACACTTGCACCGGTTCTTTCGCGCAACCCGTCGGCCTCGGCGAAAAAACACGAAGTAAACACCCCGCGCCCTGACGTCCGAGTTGAACACAGACTTTCCTGTGTGACGACATGAGGTGAAAGATCATGGCTAACAACCAAACCAACCGTGGCAATCAAGGTGGTACTGCTCAGAACAATCCTGGCAATTTTGCCAATGATCGCGAGAAAGCGTCAGAGGCAGGTCGCAAAGGCGGGCAGAGTTCAGGCGGCAATTTTGCCAACGACCGTGAGCGTGCCTCCGAGGCAGGCCGTAAAGGCGGGCAAAACAGCCACGGCGGCGGACGCGGTAGCGAAAATCGCTAACTGCGGGTGATACAGTGCCAGGGCAATAGCTGCCCTGGCACTTTTCTGTTGAACAGCCATCAGGAAACCCTCTCCTTCCACGCTTCGTATCTGGCAAGGAGCGGCTGGACACTCAACCCATGCAGCAGAATGCTCAACGCCACCACTGACAGCACCAGGTTGATGCTCTGCTCGGCCAAGGTGGGAAGCAGCCCATGATTGAGGGCATAGAACAAGTAATAGAAGCTGCCGATACCTCGAATGCCAAACCACCCTAAAAGCCCGCGCTGGCGGATATCCAGCATTCCTCGAGCCGGGAACAGCAGGATGCTGATGGGGCGAATGACAAAAAACAAAGCGCTGGCAACCAGCACTGCCCGCCAGTCCCAATGCTCAATGAGCACTACCCCGAGCAGGGTCACCAGAAACACTTCCATTGCCCGTTCGATCATGCTTCCGAAAGCCAGCATGTCACCCAACATGATCCCCGCTGCTACCTGCGAGTCGTCGAGCCCTTTCACATCGCCTTTGACGGCTAGCTCCGGCGCCACGTGCTGGTGACCAACCACAGGCTGTACCAGATGTTCAGCAGCCGGCCCTTCTGGGCTATTGGCGGTCTTGACCTCCGCCTGCCGTAAACCGAGGCCCGCAGCGAACACCGCGAGGAACCCATAGGCCTGTATCGACTCGGCGCTCACGTACGTCAACGCAATCAGGGCAAGGGCCAGATAGTCATCGGGCGAGACAGTGCTGTCGTCGTTGCGCAGACGCAAGAACAGCGTGAGTTTGCCCAGGCCGCGCCCCATCCAGTAGCCAAGCAAGAGGCCTGCGGTTACTGCCCACAGCATGTCCTTGAGCAACCAGTCACTGAACCAAGGCTGGCCATTGTCCAGTTGCAGGAACAGTCCAAGCATGACGAAGGGAAACGCCACGCCGTCGTTGAGCCCTGCCTCACCCGACAAGCTGAAGCGGACAAGATCATCGTCCTGGGCATCAACCACCTGCACCAGGGTTGCGAGCACGGGGTCAGTGGGTGCGAGTATCGCCCCGATCAATAGCGAGACTCCCCACCCCAAGCTGAGGCCGTAATGCAGCACCAGCGTTACCCCACCGATGCAGATCAACATCACCGGCCCCGCTAGAAAAAAGGCGCTGCACCAACGGCGGTTGTGCAAGGGCAGGCGCAATTTCAAGCCACTGAAGAACAGCGAGAACAACACCGCGACCTCTGTGAGGTGCTCCATCCACCCGCTCGACTTGCTCAAGTCCAGTTGAAGAAAACCCAGCCCCGATGTACCCAGCCCGATACCCAGGGCAAGGCACACTACGGATGAGGTCACAGGGATCCAGCGCAAATAGGAGGATGAGAGTGCGAGCAGCAGCAAGACTGCGCCCAGCATGGCGAACCAGACGATGAAGGTCATGTGCGCAGAAGCCTTGGGAAGATTTCGAGTATTTTTTTGACGTTCCAGGACGCCACGTCGTTCCGCTGCGCTTAGTGGTTAACCCGATACCTGGGGTAAATGTAAAAAAAGATTTCAGCGCGCCGCTGCGGTCAAACCCTATAGATCGCAATGGAGATGACGTCATGAAATTCGCCCAGTTCTGCCAATGGCTCGCCAACCACGCCGGTAAGCCGAGCACCTTTTTGATCGCCGTGGTGTTGATTGCCATGTGGGCTGCCTCTGGGCCCTGGTTTCACTACAACGATACCTGGCAACTGATCGTCAACACGTCGACCACCATCATCACATTCCTGATGGTTTTCCTGATTCAGAACACCCAGAACCGGGATAACGACATCATCCACGTGAAGCTCGCCGAACTGATCCGCGCTACAAAATCTGCGGAGCAGTCAGTATTGGATCTCGAAGCGCTCGATAACCGGGAAATCCATCAACTTCGTAAGGCGTATCAGGCGATGGGCAGCGAATGCGCTCCTCACCACCAGGCTCCTCGTGAGAAGCGTGATGATGAAGCTGCTCGAGATAACCAGCAGCGCTAGCCACCATCTAAACACGCCCTGGGCATCTGTGACCTCAATGCCGAGGTCACAGGCAGTTATAGTCTTCAACCTTTGCTACGGCGCGGGTCAGCTGAACGTGGGTAGGTGCGTTCCTCCTCGAGCGTGCCGTCCGCCTTGTGAATCTACACGGACGCCGCCTTGCCCTCGAAGAAATCTGCCAGGACACTGACGAGCTCCTGCTTCGTGGCGGCTCGTTTCGAGGCTCGCTCAGCACCGGCTTTCTTCAATTCCCAGCCATCCGAAGTCGGGCTGAGGTGATAATTGTCCATCGGCTGGTTCTCCTCTCTAAAGGGATTGGCCATCGTCCTGAATGTCTTCTTCAGCCTCCGCTGCATCCGTGGCATCAGCGTCATTCAGTGGCGGCGACGTGGGCTTTTCCGGATCGTTGATGAAGGGTACGTCGCTTGGGCCTTTCTCTTCAGAGCCTTCGGTTTTAGGCTGCATGGCAACACCTCCAGCACGTTGATGGAATGCAGGTCTCAGGCCCCTTAGGTAGCACCGACCACCAGAATTCCCTCCCTGGTCATGCGTTATTGAGCAAACCAGGGAACAAATAATTCCATCGAAATGGCAGGTGGTAAGCCACTGCGTATAGACGGCGCGCCGGGGCTATTCGTCCTGCCCGCCACGGCCCACGGGCATTGAGGAGCTCGGTCAGTAATCCCTCAGTCTTCAAAACGTTACCTCCATGTTTTCACGCAAACGTGTTCAGGCCAGCTGGATGTATACCGAGTAGCTACCCAATAGCACCCAGAACACCAGAAAGATCCACGGCGTCCGTAGCGAGAACAGCAATGACTTTCGATGCCCGGCACGCGAGGTTTCCGCCTCGCAGAACAGCGGCGATTCGTCGTAAGCCAGTCCCATCAATGGCTCGCTGCGCAGCAAATGACTTTGTTTGAGCTGCCAGTGATCGATGATGTTGTACGCCGCGCGGATGCCAGGCCAGGCGTTGAGCGAGCTCAATACCCCGAGCAAGGCAAGGAACGCCGGTACGATCAGGGTGAACATCTCGCCCCATCCTTGATTGAGGTTGCCCATGGAGGAGACGAAGGCGATGACCAGGAATGACTGCGCCGCCAGGTAGGCGTCCGTGCGGTTGGCGAGGATGCTGGTTTCGTACTGGATTTCCCGCCGGTAAAAATCCAGACGCTCCTTGGGAGAGCCAAACATCCTGGCATTGTGTTCGCTGATCTCGTGCTCAGGGGTCGTAGGGGTAATGATTCGAGGCACTCGCTGCTCCGGGAGTAGGGCTCCGAGCTACGGGATGAGCCTGGAGCTGAATTCGGTAGAACAGGCGATGGGGCATGGAATTCAATTGAATTGATAGCCCGCACCGCTCGTCGTACCAACCGCAGATTGAAACCAACACACACAGGCCAGGCCTTTCGAACCGGTATGAACGTTCTCAACTGCAGGAGCTTTTACCATGCGAGACTTCCCTACCCCGCCCTTCCCTTCACAGCCACAAAATGTCCCCGGCTCACAGCGCAAGATGGAGCCCTACCCGGATTGTGGTGAGCAGTCGTATACCGGCCACAATCGACTCGAAGGCAAGATTGCACTCATCACCGGAGCCGACAGCGGCATCGGGCGGGCAGTAGCGATTGCCTACGCCCGTGAAGGAGCCGACGTCGCCATCGCTTATCTGAATGAGCATGACGACGCGCAAGAAACCGCACGCTGCGTCGAGGCCGCAGGCCGTCAATGCCTTCTGTTGCCCGGAGACCTGGCGCATAAACAGCACTGCTACGACATCGTTGAAAAGACCGTCAGCCAGTTCGGGCGTATCGACATCCTGGTCAACAACGCGGCGTTCCAGATGTCCCACGAGACCCTGGAGGAAATTGACGATGACGAATGGGTCAAGACCTTCGATACCAACATCACCGCCATCTTCCGTATTTGCCAGGCGGCACTGCCTTCCATGCCCAAGGGCAGTTCGATCATCAACACGAGCTCGGTCAATTCCGACGATCCCTCCCCCAGCCTGCTTGCCTATGCCACGACCAAGGGGGCCATTGCCAACTTCACTGCGGGCCTTGCTCAGCTGCTAGGCAAGAAAGGTATTCGGGTCAACAGCGTCGCGCCAGGCCCTATCTGGACGCCTTTGATTCCGGCCACCATGCCGGACGAGGCCGTCAAGAACTTTGGTTCCAGCTACCCGATGGGGCGCCCCGGTCAACCGGTGGAGGTCGCGCCGATCTACGTGCTGCTGGGCTCCGACGAGGCCAGTTACATCAGTGGCTCACGTTACGCAGTGACGGGTGGCAAACCGATCCTCTAGCCAAAAGAGGCTCGCCGTGCTGGCGAGCCTCACCCCCTTTAGCGTGGCAGTTTCAGCGTTTGTGCTGATCGTGATCACGGGCCGTTTTTTGCGCTGTCGAGTCATGGGATGTGCCGGTGGACCCATCCGGACGATGGGCATCGTTATCTCGCTCCTCTTCGCCGGGCGGCCTCGTCTGCGCGGCGTCCTCTTGCCTGTTGCTCTGTTTCTTCATCTTGCGCTCCTGTCCTTTGCCTTTGAACAAGGGAAGCCAAAGCACGGGCAAAGTTCATGTCAGGTTCACTTCTCGAGATAGCCGGGCAGTAGATGAGATGAACCAAACACACCAGGATCGCGTCCACCGCAAAACAAGCGAGTCGACGCTGGAATGGAAAACGACCCTGTACTGGCCACTCTCGGCTATCTCAAAAACAACAAACTGGTTCTGAGCACAGCAGAATCATGCACTGCAGGCTGCCTTGTGGCGTTGTTGGCGGCGATACCGGGTACCGGAGAGGTGCTGGAAAGCGGCTATGTCGTCTACTCGCCCAGCGCCAAGAAACGCCTGCTGGGGGTCAGCGCCGAAACCATCGAGCGATACGGCCTGACCAGCGAAGCAGTAGCCCGGGAAATGGCCTTGGGCGCCTTGCGAGACAGCGATGCCAATGTGGTGATCGCCACCACCGGGGTAGCCGGGCCGGCGCCCGAGTCCGGGATACCACCGGGGACGATGTGCTTTGCGTGGGCTTTTGCCGGCGACCTCGTTGCCGTTTTCACGCGCACTCAACGTTTCTTCGGCGAGCGGTCTGAGGTCATGCGCCAAGGCGCGCTGTTCGGGTTGACCCGGCTTTCCCACTATCACCAGCGCTGGTTACGCGGCGAGCGCGCCTGAGGGCTGTGATCATGTCGGAAGATGAACTGCTATCCAGGCGTCATCCTGTTCAAGAAGACATGCCGATGCAGCAGCGTGTCTGGCGCTTCGAGCGCGTGGGATGGTATGTGCTTGTGGCCATCGTACTGCTTGCCTTGGCAGGCCTGTTCGGTAATGGCCCGTTGAGCGATGCCGAGGTGGTCAGCCAGGATGGCCGGGTACGGGTTGAGTATCAACGCCTCAGCCGAAGCGGCACGACAGACAGCCTTTTCATCACCGTTCAGGGTATTCCTGGTCAGCCGGTGGAGCTGCAACTCGAGGGATCATTGCTCCGTGACGCCAGCATCGAGACGTTACAACCGGAGCCGCAACGTTCGATGTCGCATGGCCAGGCCATGCTGTTCCAGCTGGGTACCAAGCACGATGGGGTCGCCACCCTGTACCTGACCCTACGAAGTGAGCACGTGGGGACTCTGGAGTGCAGCGTCAAGGCTGGCCCTGAAAGCGCCGTTCACTTCTCCACATTCCTTTACCCCTAGGAGTGCGTCATGGACTCGATCCTCCGCGCAGCCGGAATGTACGTCGCCCTCATGCTGCTGTTTCGCGTGGCCGGGCGGCGCTCGCTGGCCGATTTGACGACCTTCGACTTCGTGTTGTTGCTGATCATCGGGGAAGCCACCCAGCAGGCGCTTCTGGGTGACGATTTTTCATTCACCAATGCCATGCTGGTGATTGCCACGCTGATCGTTCTGGACGTCGGCCTTTCACTCGCGAAGCTGAACTCCAGGCCCTTGGCCAGGTTTCTGGATGGGCACGCTACCTTGGTTGTCGAGAATGGGCGCTTTCTGCATCATCGCATGCGTCGGGCACGCCTCACGGAGGACGATATCCTTGAATCAGCGCGGGACAGCCAAGGCATCGAGAGGATTGAGCAGGTGAAGTTCGCTATCGTCGAACGCAACGGAAAGATTTCGATCATTCCTGCCGAGTAAGGCACGGGGCCGCTCCTCGCTCATCCCGAATTGCCCCCGATTGCTCAGTACTCAATTCAGACGAACCAGACGCCAGGTAGCCATGTCGGAAGCAGAACACATGATCTGGTAGGCATACCGATGGAAAGAGAACCGGCAGAAGTCCAACAGGGCAAACCTCAGCGAGATGAGGGTGGATGGTTGCCCCTGGAGCAGTATGGTGCGCTCGGGGATGGACGTTCCGTGGCACTGATTGGACTGGACGGTTCCATCGACTGGTGGTGTGTGCCGCACATGGATTCACCCCCCCTGTTCGACAAGTTGCTGGCCCCTCAGACTGGAGGCTTCTTTGCCATCACCCCTAGCGAGCCATTCGTTGCTGAGCGCCGCTACCTGGCAGACAGCAACGTCCTTGAGACAATTTTCATTACCCGTCAGGGTCGTGCCCGGCTGACGGAATCCTTGAACAGTGGCCCTGCTGGACGCCTGCCTTGGGCCGAACTTGCCAGACGCATCGAAGGTATCGAGGGTAAAGTCGATTTCGTGATAGCTATCGACTTCGGAACCCAGGCCGACACGGTAAGCCCCTACGTGGCGCCGAATGACAATGCCTGCGTTTTTCATGCGGGCCGAATACTCGGCATGTTCCTGCACGACCATCATGTGCACATCGAACGCAAAGACGACATGGGCGTCCGTGCTGTCCTTAGCCTTGCAGCAGGACAACGCTCTGTGGTCGCAATCATCGCAGGACGAGATGAGCCCTTGGTGGTACCCCCATTGGCCCTGATCGATGAACGCATCGACGGCTCGCATCGGGAGTGGTGCCAATGGTCGAAGGGGTTGGTCTATGACGGCCCGTACCAGACCCAAGTAGTCCGCAATACGCTGGCCCTCAAGCTTCTGCTGTCCTCTCCAAGTGGGTCGATCATGGCGGCAGCGACCTCATCCCTTCCCGAACGGATTGGCGGCAGCAAGAACTACGATTACCGCTTCGCCTGGATACGCGATGCCGGCTACACCATCGAAGCGTTTCTGGGTATCGGCGCGCAGCCGGAAGCCAAAGCTGCGTTCACTTGGCTACTGCGCCGGTTGGATGAACATGGGCCACGGGTGTTTTATACCCTGGACGGTGCTATCGGTGATTGCGTGCGCCCCGTCGATCTGCCTGGCTACAAGAACTCCCCGCCAGTCGTCGGCAATGATGCCCGCGACCAACTCCAACACGGCGTCTTCGGCGATATCTTCGAAACAGCGCGCTGCTTCATCGACAGCGGCAACATTCTTGATTCTCCGAGCGCAATGCTCCTCTCAGACCTTGCCGACCAATGCGCCGACTGTTGGCGTCAGCAGGACGCCGGTATCTGGGAGTTACCGGAAAAGCAGCACTACACGATGTCCAAGATCAGTTGCTGGCAAGCCTTGAGCCGGGCCATCGAACTGGCAGATGGTGGCCACCTTCCCACCACCTGCCGGGAACGCTGGGATCGCGAGCGGCAGCGCATCCAGGCATGGATCGAGGCGCACTGCTGGAGCGAAGAACGCCAGGCGTACCTGTTCTATCCAGACAGCGACCGACTTGACGCTTCACTGGCACTGGCTGTCAGGTTCGGTTACCCCAGTAAAGAACGTATGGGCAGCACACTGGAAGCCATTGATCATGATCTTAGGGCCGGAGCTTTCCATTATCGCTACACCGATGCAGAGGAAGAGGAAGGTTGCTTCCTGGCCTGCACATTCTGGTTGATCGAAGCCTGGGCCATTCTGGGTAACCAGGATCGCGCCGTAGCCGCCTATGCAGATGCTTTGAAAGGGCTATCACACGGGGTAGGCATCTACTCGGAGATGATCGATGCGCAGACTGGGCAATATCTGGGCAACCTTCCGCAGGGCCTGACTCACCTGGCAGCCCTCAAGGCTGCAATGGCTATCGGGGGCTGCCATCCTGAACGATGACGCCAGACATCATCTGCGTTGAACCGTCTCGCTTGCGCCATGAATCTGCGAGGATGGCGGAAGAACACACAACTGGAAATTGCCGGGTGATAACGCACTGACAAGCCGGTGAGGGTTGCTTCTAATACATGCAGGTTGCCCTTCTCACCAAACTTCCGTCCTTGGAAGCAGTGAGAGCGGATCACGCCGCAGGCTTGAGCACCACTTTCGTCCAGCCATCATCCCGCGCATCGAAGTGCTTGTAGGCATCTGGGCCTTCAGCAAGCTTCAAACGATGAGAGATAATCTGGGAAGGCTTGGCACGCCCATGCTGGATGAGCTCTGCAAGACGACGGTTGTAGGCCTTCACGTTCGCCTGACCTGTGCGGATCTGCTGGCCCTTGAACCAGAACGCACCGAAATCGAAGGCCATCTTGCCCTCTTTCGCCAAGTCGTTCTTCGCACCAGGGTCTTCAGGCACGAACACGCCTACTACGCCAATGCCACCGGTAGCCTTGGTGGAAGCGACCAGGTTGTTCATGGTGAGGTAGTTCGCTTCATGGCCATGCTTGTCGCAGCACTGGTAGCCCACGCACTCACAGCCCCGGTCGGTGCCTTTGCCGTGGGTAAGGTTCATGATCTCTTCGACTGCTTTTTGCTCGACTGCATTGATTGGGGTTGCCCCCAGCTGCGCGGCAAGTTGCAGCCGATCCGGTTGGTTGTCGATGACGAACACCTGAGACGCGCCTTTGATGATTGCCGAATGGGCCGCCATCAGGCCGACAGGCCCCGCGCCGTAAATCGCAATGCTCTCACCCGGAAGCAGGCCGGCCAGTTCTGTTGCATGCCAACCGGTGGGAAAAATATCCGAGAGCATGACGTAGTCGTCTTCACGCTCCTGGGCGTCCTCCGGCAGTATCAAGCAGTTGAAGTCCGCATAAGGCACACGCAGCAGCTCAGCCTGCCCGCCCTGATAAGGGCCCATGTCGGCAAAACCGTAAGCGGCGCCCGCAGCACCAGGGTTCGCTGTAAGGCAAAACCCAGTGAGGCCTTTTTCACAGTTCTCACAGAACCCACAGCCGATATTGAAAGGTAGGCAGACCCGATCACCGACCTTGACCCGGTCGACCCCTGCCCCAACCTCGATGACCTCACCGAGATTTTCGTGGCCAAACACTCTCCCGGCTTCAAATGAGGTGCGGCCTTCGTACATGTGCAAATCAGAACCGCAGATGTTGGTCGTCGTGATGCGTACCAGCACATCCGTAGGCTTTTCGATTTTTGCGTCCGGCACATCCTTGACCGCTACGTCACGTGGGCCGTTGTACACGATTGCTTTCATGTTGAACTCCCTGAAAGTGAGGGGCGACAGAAAAGTTGCCCTACCCTGTTCAGGCGTTCACTCAGGTTTGAGTGTTCAATGCGTCACGTCTTGAGCCGGATCAGTGGCGCTAATCAACGTTGCTACGGGCGTTGCAAACACGCTTAGACTGTCAAGCCCAGAGGCAGGACAGCCTCGCAACCTCACCCCACGCCGGTCGGGCCATCGAGAACTTGCCTCACCCTGCGCGCAAGCAATGAACACGTGCGGGCGCTTGCGGCCGATGAGCGCGTCACGCGCATTCATGAAGATATTGACCAACGCCACTTCCGCCTGTGTTGGATTGCTTTTCTGTGGGTCTTGCATAATGTAAATAGATAAACATTTTATGTTGAGATCTCTACATGCTTGATTGGTCGCTTTTGATCCTTGGTTTGCCCACGGCGAACGCTACCGAGCGAATGCGCGCTTGGAGAACCCTGAAGGCCTCTGGTGCGGCAGTTTTACGGGATGGCGTATACCTGCTGCCTGAAAAAAGCGTGGGCCGTGAAGCGTTTCAAGCCGTGCAGCGAGATGTGCTGGCCATCAACGGCACGGCATTTCTGCTGTCGCTGTCTGAGCGCGAGGAGCGTTTCAGCGGGCTATTCGACAGAAGCGATGAGTACGAAAAGCTGCTGGAGGAAATTGCAGGCTGGCGGGCTGACCTGTCCCCGGATAATGCACTGCAGATAGCCCGGCAGGTGCGCAAGCTCAGGAAGGCTTTCGGTCAGTTGGCGGCGATCGACTTCTTCCCAGGCGTGCTCAAGGCACAAGCCGATTTGGCCCTGCAGGCGCTTGAGACCTCGATTAGCCGTGCACTGTCCCCCGATGAGCCGAGGGCACACGATGAGGCCATCAGCCAGCTGGAACGCAGCGAATACCAAGGTCGCCGATGGGCAACGCGAAAGCGCCCATGGGTAGACCGGTTGGCATGTGCCTGGCTGATCCGTCGCTTCATCGATCCCGACGCCCGATTCATTTGGCTGGACAGTCCAGGTGACTGCCCAAGCGATGCGCTCGGCTTCGATTTTGATGGGGCCATGTTCAGCCACGTCGGCCACCGTGTTTCCTTCGAAACCCTCATTGAGAGCTTTGCCGTTCAGCAGCCAGGCTTGGCACGCCTGGCAGGTGTTATCCACTACCTGGATGTTGGGGGATACCAACCTTCCGAAGCACCCGGTATCGAGCGTGTCCTCGCCGGCCTGAGAGAGAGCATTGGCGATGACGATCAACTGACAATGGTCGCCGGAGGCATCTTTGATGGCCTGCTGACGGCTTTCGCGATTGAGGAAACCCCAAATGGCTGAGACCACCTCTGCAGTGAGCAAGCAGCCGCCATCGCAAGCGACTCTGCAGCCGATTAGCCTCTATGAAGCCTTCCTGTTCTGGCTCAAATTGGGCTTCATCAGTTTTGGCGGGCCCGCCGGGCAGATCTCGATCATGCACCAGGAGCTGGTTGAGCGCCGGCGGTGGATCAGCGAGAAGCGGTTTCTGCACGCGCTGAACTACTGCATGTTGCTGCCTGGCCCTGAAGCTCAGCAGCTGGCCACTTACATCGGCTGGCTGATGCACCGCACATGGGGCGGGGTAATTGCCGGCGCGTTGTTCGTGCTATCTTCGCTGTTCATCCTGATCGGTTTGTCGTGGGTCTACGTCGCTTTTGGCGAAGTACCGGTAGTCGCAGGGATTTTCTATGGCATCAAGCCGGCGGTGACGGCGATTGTCCTCCACGCAGCCCACCGGATTGGCTCGCGAGCCCTGAAGAATGCTTGGCTGTGGGCCATGGCCGGCGCCTCGTTCGTGGCGATCTTCGCCCTCAACGTGCCGTTCCCGCTGATCGTGCTGGTGGCTGCCATCATCGGCTACGTGGGTGGTCGCTTCGCCCCAGGCAAATTCGTGATCGGTGGCGGTCATGGGGGCGCGAAGAACAGCTATGGCCCTGCCCTGATCGATGACGATACCCCAACACCCGAACATGCCCGTTTCAGCTTGAGGCATCTGGTATGCCTGCTGCTGATAGGTGCTGGGCTCTGGGTCCTGCCCCTGGGACTTCTGTCACTGTCGTTTGGCTGGGACGGCACCCTGACGCAGATGGGCTGGTTCTTCACGAAGGCCGCACTGATGACTTTTGGCGGTGCATATGCGGTATTGCCCTATGTCTACCAAGGCGCTGTAGGGCACTACGGGTGGCTGACACCCACCCAGATGATCGATGGTCTCGCCTTGGGAGAAACCACACCGGGGCCACTGATCATGGTGGTCGCCTTCGTCGGCTTCGTCGGTGGCTACGTCAATCCGATGTTCGGGAGCGAACACCCATTCCTTGCTGGCGCCGTCGCGGCGAGCCTCGTCACCTGGTTCACCTTTTTGCCGTCTTTCTTGTTCATTCTCATCGGTGGGCCATTGGTAGAGTCGACCCACAACGCGATCAAATTTACCGCACCGCTGACAGGGATCACGGCCGCAGTAGTGGGCGTGATCCTGAACCTCGCCCTGTTCTTCGGCTACCACGTGCTCTGGCCGAAAGGCTTTGGTGGAGCGCTTGACTGGCCATGCGCGGCTATTGCGGCTGCAGCTGCGATTGCTTTGTTCCGCTTCAAGCGGGGCGTGATCGAAGTGCTGTTCGCTTGCGCCCTGGCCGGCCTGGCAGTTCACCTGTGGCGGGCATGAAACCAGTGGATGTGCCAAGCAATGCTGCCAGTGTCGGTCGATCAACCACGCCTTTCGCCCACCACCGGTCGTCAGCGCCATTGACCTCCAAGCCGGCTCCCCGGTCAACCCTTGGAGACCTCGACCGCGACGGTGAACCAATGGACGTGCTTGCTGAAAATGAAATGTCGACCCGTAGTCATGTGGTGGGGCAACTCATCCTGGTGTTCTCCCTGATCTTGTTGTTAGCCCTGTTGCTGGGGCTGTTTTCCCTCTACCGCCTCGCCGAGGCGCTCGATGTTCAACAAATGGAGCAAAGCCGTTTCCATGCTGATTCGGCCATCAACCAACTGCAGAGGAACGACAGGACGTTTCTGCTGACCCACGCCGATTGGCAGGCCGCCTACGATCACCTGGGGAGACAGGTCGACGCGCATTGGGCATACATCGAGGATAATGTAGGAGCCACGCTCTTCACCTCCGATGGGTACGAGGGGGTATACGTGCTCGATGATGACGGTACCCGGTACGCCATGCTGGAAGGTCAGCTCAGCGAGCGGGGGCTTGAGCAGCTAACCGACAGTACTGGCAAGATCTTGCACCTTGCTCGCCAAGCCGCGCAGCATGACCAGGCGACTTCGGGATACATCATGTTTCGTGGCCTGCCATCGTTGTACAGCGCTGCACTGATACGTCCACAGGCCCAACCCCACCACCTGCCGGAACCTACGGCGGTGATGGTATTCATTCGTGTTCTTTCGCCTAAGCTGCTGTGGGAACTGGGCAAGTCGGCGGGGTTGTCCGGCGTGGCTGTAAGCGATTCGACCGAGCAGCGTAAAGGGCGCGGTGCTCTTGCACTCGAAGGCATCGGTCGCGCCCTTACCTGGGATTTACCGCAGCCTGGTTCCCAATTGATCAAGACAGTCATCACGCCCCTCGCTATCGCTGTGCTCCTGATTGCGCTGACCATTGCCTTGTTTGCACGCTATGCGATGCGGGCCAGCACCAGGATCGATCGTAGCCACCGTGCGCTTGAGATCTCCAGAGCTGCCCTGCAATCGAGTGAAGAACGCTTCAAGGCCGTGGCCGAAGCCGCGTCGGACTGGATCTGGGAAACCGATGTGCTCCTGAGACTAACCTACCTGTCGGACCGGTTTAGCGAACTGACCGGGCATCCTGTCGACGTATGGCGACAGCGCCCGATTACCGAGCTGCTGTCGTGTGATACCAGCCATCTCCAGACCTGGCTTCATAGTCTGGCTGCGACAGGCTCTTCCGGTACCCTACGCTGCCAGTACCAGGATCATCTTGGCCAACAGCGTATTTGCACAATCGCTTCCCGCGCAATCGTGGATCAGAACGTCTGTACCGGATTTCGTGGCACTTGCAGCGACATCACCGACGAAGTAGCCGCACATGCCCACATTCAGCACCTCTCCTTGCACGACGCCCTTACCGGGCTGCCGAATCGCAACAAGCTGTTCCGGTTCCTCGAACAAACCATTACCGGCACTGGCCCCCTCCAGGTAGCACTGCTGATACTGGATCTTGATAATTTCAAGCCGATCAACGACAGCCTGGGGCATCCGGCCGGCGATGCGGTGTTGCTCGAGGTGGCCGGCCGCCTAAGTCAGGTTACTCGCGAGAGTGACCTTGTCGCCCGCCTGGGAGGCGACGAGTTCATCGTCGTAGTGACACGGCCAGGGGATCACAAGGACATGGACCGATTCTGCATCCGCTTGATCGAAGCAATCAGGCGACCCATGCAAGTCGAGGGGCATAGTGTTCAAGTGGGTGTGAGTCTTGGTGTCGTGATGTCGGCCGAGTATCCCGGTACGCCAACCGATTTGATCCGCTACGCTGACGTGGCCCTTTACAGCGCCAAGCAGGCGGGCAAAAACACCTGGCGCTTTTTTTCGGCGCAACTGAATGCAGCATTGATGGACAAGCGTGTGCTGGAAAGCGAACTACGCGACGGCATACCACGTGGCGAGCTTGTGCTGCATTTCCAGCCGCGCTTCAAGGTCGACGGGGTCTCGCTCGCCTCGGCTGAGGCCCTCGTGAGGTGGCAACACCCACGCCTGGGTCTGCTGCGCCCGGATCGGTTCATCCCGCTGGCCGAAGAGTCAGACCTGATCGTGTTGCTTGGCAACTGGGTGTTGCAGGAAGCCTGCGATAAAGCCCGCGGCTGGCCGCAGGCAGTGATGGTGTCGGTAAACATGTCGCCGGCCCAGTTCAGCCGCAGCGATGTCGTTCGCGACGTCGGAGACGCATTGCGCACCACCGGCCTGCCGGCCCATCGCCTGGAACTGGAAATTACTGAAAACGTCATGCTCAACGACGTTGAAGGCGCTCTGCATACCATGCAGGCACTGAAGGAGCTAGGCGTGCGCCTGAACATGGACGACTTCGGGACCGGTTACTCCTCTCTGGGTTACCTACGTACCTACCCGTTCGACAGCATCAAGATCGACAAGCGCTTCGTCCAGCATCTGGGCAAGAGCGGCAGTGACCGTAGCGTGGTCCAGGCCATCATCAATCTTGGCAACGCAATGGGTATGACGGTAACTGCCGAAGGTGTCGAGACCGCTGAGCAACTGGCCCTCCTTAGCGATGACCAATGCCATGAAGTGCAAGGTTTCCTGCTCAGCAAACCGCTGGAAAACGAAGCGCTGATAGGGATGATGAGAGAGCAGTTATCATACCCCTGATTCAGGGTCGCTAGCCGGTACTCCAGGGGAGCGCTGGTTTTCCTTGTCATTGCCAAGGCCGGGACTGGAACCCGGACCATCAGGTTTGGGCGGGTCGTCAGGTATCTGAGCCCCTTCGTTCAGTTGAGCATCCCGGGGCATACCCAATCCACTGTTCGCACCGCCAGGATCTGGATGCTCACTGGATACTGAGTTGTTTGCATCCACGTCGTCCATCTGTTCTTCGATGGGTGACTCATCATCTGGCGGCAGTGGTACCTCAACCGCTTTGGTCCCGGGACCGAGGGATCGTTCATCTTCGTTTGCATCAATGTCCATGTCCTTTCTCCGTTCAGAGGCAGATGGTATCTGCACCTAAACGTGAGAAGCGGGCGTGGCTCACGGGTGCCCGCGGCCAGACAAGTGGCATTTGTCCATCCGTTTTGCACCTTCCGTCGCGCTGAGGGCACCCTTCGGTATACGGCAGGCCGAACACTGGGTGAACAACCAGAAACGGAGTTTCACCATGAACGCAGAAAAAACATACGCGCTGCTACTCGCAATGTGCCTGGGTTGCACGGCGCCACTTGCCCTGGCCGCCACCGACCTGAACGATCAACGCGCCCCGGGCACGCAACCGCACAGCAATGGGCACATGAACGGCCAAGGCGGTGCGACAGGCTCAGGAACACCAGCCGATGGCATGGGCACGAGTAATGGCGGTACCCATGACAATGGAACGGACAACACGGGAGGTGACGGTACCGATACTGAAACGGGCTCCGGCGGTAATGGAGGGAACGGTAGCGGTGCAGGTCCGGGGAGTGGTAGCGATGGCTCAACCGGTGGTGGATCAGGCGCAGGATCGGGCAGCTAGGTGGAATGGCCGAATGGCCGTGGATCTCCCGTCCATGGCCCGGCGTTCCGGTTTCACCATTGATCAAGCAACTCACTCAGGAGTCAATGCCATGCCACGCGGTGACAAGGACAAATATACGGACAAGCAGAAACGCAAGGCCGAGCACATTGAGCAATCGTACGAGGACAAGGGCGTGGGCAAGGACGAAGCCGAAGCGCGCGCCTGGGCCACCGTGAACAAACAATCCGGTGGCGGTGAAAAGCCGGGAGGCTCGGGCAGCAAGACGCCGTCGCGTGAGAAGAAGACCGCGCGCACGGATTCAGCCAAGCGCGCCGCCGAGTCTCGTCAGGGGCATTCACGCACCTCGCGCGCGTCACTGGAATCGCAAAGCAAGGAAAGCCTGATGAAGGAGGCGCGCAGCAAAGATCTCAAAGGGCGTTCCACCATGAACAAGGCTCAATTGGTAGAAGCCCTGCATAAACTGGCTTGACGGGAAACTTTTGGCGCAGTGCAAGGCCCACAGCATTTTTGTGGGTTATCGGTTCACCTTCGAGCCTGTCGGCTTTTACCAGGCTCCAGCTGCCAGACCGCTGCGCATACCGTTGAAACTTTCCCGGCACGTGCCAAGTCCAGACGCCTATCGATAACTGAACGGGAGCAGGCAATGACCGGCACGGTAGGCGACTTTCTGGTGGAGCGTTTGTATCAATGGGGCGTACGGCGCATCTTCGGTTACCCCGGCGACGGCATCAATGGCGTGTTCGGCGCGCTGAGCCGGGCCAACGGCAAGATTGAATTTATTCAGGCCCGCCATGAGGAAATGGCCGCCTTCATGGCCAGCGCCCATGCCAAGTTCACCGGTGAGCTCGGTGTGTGCATGGCCACATCCGGCCCGGGCGCCTCGCACCTGCTCACCGGCCTGTACGATGCACGCATGGACCACCAGCCGGTGCTGGCCATCGTCGGTCAACAGGCCCGGGCGGCGTTGGGCGGGCATTACCAGCAAGAGCTGGACCTGCTGTCGATGTTCAAGGACGTGGCCGGTGCGTTCGTTCAGCAGGCATCGACACCGGAGCAGGTGCGCCACCTGCTTGACCGTGCAGTGCGTACGGCTGTCGGCGAACGCCGCGTCACCGCCATCATCCTGCCCAACGACCTGCAGGACCTGCTCTATGACGAACCGCCGAGGGCCCACGGTACGGTGCATTCCGGCATCGGCTACAGCAAGCCCAGGGTGTTGCCGTTCGACGAAGACCTGCAGCGCGCCGCCGAGGTGCTCAATGCCGGGCACAAGGTGGCGATACTGGTGGGTGCCGGCGCACTGCAGGCGACAGAGCAGGTCATTGCAATTGCCGAAAAACTCGGCGCCGGGGTGGCCAAAGCGCTGCTGGGCAAGGCTGTGGTGCCGGACGACCTCCCATGGGTCACCGGGTCGATCGGCCTCCTCGGCACCGAACCCAGTTATCAGCTGATGACCGAATGCGACACCTTGCTGATGATCGGCTCCGGCTTTCCCTATTCCGAATTTTTGCCCAAGGAAGGCCGGGCGCGAGGCGTGCAGATCGACCTGCAACCCGACATGCTCAGCCTGCGCTACCCGATGGAGGTCAACCTGGTCGGCGACGCCAGCGAAACATTGCGCGCACTGTTGCCATTGATTGAGCACAAGACCGACCGGCGCTGGCGCGACAAGGTGGAAACCTGGCGTACGCAGTGGGACAAGACCGTGGCCAAGCGCGCCTTGGTCAAGGCGGACCCGATCAACCCGCAACGCGTGGTCCATGAACTGTCCCCTCGCCTGCCCGACCACGCCATCATCACCAGCGACTCCGGCTCCTGTGCCAACTGGTTTGCGCGCGACCTGCAGATTCGCCAGGGTATGCAGTGTTCGCTGTCCGGCGGCCTGGCTTGCATGGGCGCCGCAGTGCCCTATGCGATTGCAGCCAAATTCGCCCATCCGCAACGGGCTGTAGTTGCGTTGGTGGGCGATGGGGCGATGCAAATGAACAACCTCGCCGAACTGATCACCGTGGCCAAATACTGGCAGCAGTGGGACAACCCGCAATGGATCTGTGCCGTGTTCAACAATGAGGACCTCAACCAGGTGACCTGGGAGCAGCGGGTGATGGAGGGCGACCCCAAGTTCGAAGCTTCGCAGTCGATCCCCGACGTGCCCTACCATCTTTTCGCCATTTCCATTGGCCTGCAAGGTATCTACGTAGATCGCGAAGAGGACGTTGCCGCTGCATGGGAGCGCGCGCTGGCTGCTGATCGGCCAGTACTGATCGAGTTCAAGACCGACCCGAACGTGCCACCCCTGCCACCCCACATCAAGCTGGAGCAGGCGAAGAAATTTGCCAGTACCTTGCTAAAGGGCGACCCCGACCAGGCGGGCATCATCGTGCAGACAGCCAAGCAGGTGCTCGGCTCGGTGCTGCCTGGCAAGAAGTGATCGGCACCCCGGCGAGCCGGCTGAACGTTTGATCTGCCGGCCCGGTCGCACAACAGAGACGCAGCAGACTGCGCGAACCCTGACCGTGAGGACCTACCATGACCGCGATCGCTTCAAACGGGGCTGCAAAGCACCCCATCCGTCTGACCCTCAATGGTCAGCCCCGAACACTGCAGGTGCATCCTTGGGTCACCTTGCTTGACCTGCTGCGTGAGCAATTGGACCTGGTCGGCACCAAGAAAGGCTGCGACCACGGCCAGTGCGGCGCCTGCACGGTGCTGCGCGACGGCAAGCGCGTCAATGCCTGCCTGACCTTGGCCATCATGTGCGACGGGGCCGACCTGGTGACCATCGAAGGGCTGGCCAGTGGCGACGTCCTGCACCCCATGCAGCGCGCCTTCATTACCCACGATGCGTTCCAGTGCGGTTACTGCACCCCGGGGCAAATCTGCTCTGCGGTCGGGCTGGTTCACGAGGGACGTGCCGACACCCGCGAGGCCATTCGCGAGCACATGAGCGGCAATCTTTGCCGCTGCGGCGCCTACGGCAACATCGTCGCTGCGGTAGAAGAAGCCCTGCCGTTGATGACGGACAGCGCCCAACCACCACGAGGGCAGCACCCATGACGCCCTTCAGCTACCACAAGCCCGCCTCAGTCAGCGAAGCGGTGAACCTGGCTGACGCCTGTTCGCACTTCATCGCCGGGGGTACCAACCTGGTCGACCTGATGAAGGAAAACGTGGTGCGCCCCGAGCGCCTGATCGACATCTCCGGCCTTGGGCTGAACGGCATTCACGTTACCCCTGGCGGCGGCGTATTCATCGGTGCGCGGGTGAGCAATGCCGACCTGGCCTGGCACCCGTTGATCGAGCAGCATTATCCACTGTTGTCAGACGCGATCCTGGCGGGGGCATCGCCGCAGTTGAGGAACATGGCCAGCACCGGTGGCAACTTGCTGCAACGTACCCGCTGCTACTACTTCTACGACACCGGCACCCCCTGCAACAAGCGCGAACCGGGCAGCGGATGCCCTGCGCGTGCAGGCATGAACCGCATCCATGCCATTCTGGGTGCCAGCGATGCCTGTGTCGCGACCCATCCCTCGGACATGTGCGTGGCATTGGCAGCGCTCGAAGCCGTAGTGCACGTACAGGGGCGGTCCGGCGAACGGCAGATACCCTTCGCGGATTTCCATTGCCTGCCCGGTGACACCCCCGAGCGCGACAATCAACTGGCATTCGATGAGCTGGTGACAGGCATCGAGCTGCCGCCCCCGGTGTTCGAACGCCATTACCGTTACCTGAAAATACGCGACCGCGCTTCCTACGCGTTCGCGCTGGTGTCAGTCGCTGCAGCCTTGAACTTCGATGGCGACGTGATCCAGCAGGCGCGCCTGGCGCTGGGCGGCGTTGCCCACAAACCCTGGCGGGACCCGGCTGTGGAGCGCCTGCTGGCCGGCCAGGTGCCTTCTGAAGCGCTCTTCAACCGCGCCGCGCAAACGTTGCTGCAAGGCGCACAACCCCTGAGCCACAACGGTTTCAAGGTAACGCTCGCCCAGCGAGCAATCGTGCGGGCATTGGATGACGCGGCGCGCGGCGCCGCTAACGGGGGGGCACGGCCATGATCACAAGCACACCCGTAGTCGGCACGCCCCTGGACCGCGTGGACGGTGTGGCGAAGGTCACCGGGCAGGCCCGCTATGCGGGCGAATACCCCCAGACGGGCCTGCTGCACGGCAGCGTCGTGTCCAGTACCATCGCCCGCGGTCGGGTTCTCGGCATCGACAGCACGCAGGCCATGCGCGTGCCCGGGGTAATCGCCGTGCTCGACCATGGCCATCGTCCGCCTGTCTCCAGTTATGACGACGACTACAGCGATGCCGACTCTGCCGAGGGGGCGCCTTTTCGGCCCTTGTTCAATGATCGAGTGCTGTACAGCGGGCAACCGTTGGCATTAGTGATCGCCGAAACCCTGGAACTGGCCCGCTATGCAGGCTCGCTGATCAAAATCGACTATGCCGAGGAGGCTCACCAGACAGACCTGGGCGCATGCCAAAAATCGCATGCCGCCCCCGCCGAAACACCGGCGCCGCGTGGCGACTTCGCCGGGCAGTTTGCCGAAGCGCCGGTGCAGGTGGATGCCACGTACCTGACGGCCAACGAGTACCACAACCCGATGGAGCCCCATGCATCGACCGTGCACTACAGGGCCGACGGCACTCTGGAAATCCACGACAAGACCCAAGGCACGCAGAACTGCCAGGACTACCTGCACAAGGTGTTCGGCCTGCCCAAGGCAAACATTCGTGTGCGCGCGGCGTTCGTCGGCGGCGCCTTCGGCTCGGGCTTGCGCCCGCAGTACCAGTTGCCGCTGGCAGTGATGGCGGCGTTGCACCTGAAGCGCTCGGTGCGCGTCACACTGACCCGCCAGCAGATGTTCACCTTTGGCTACCGGCCCCGCACCGAACAATGCATGCGCCTGGGTGCAGACGCAAACGGGCGTTTGCTTGCGATCGCTCATGATGCGCTTGGCCAGACCTCCCGCTTCGAGGACTTCACCGAACACCTGGTCGAATGGAGCGGCATGCTGTACCAGTGCGATAACGTTGCGCTCAGTTACCGCCTGGCCTCGCTTGATGTGTACACCCCGCTGGACATGCGGGCGCCTGGGGCCGCGTCCGGGATGATTGCGCTGGAGTGCGCCATGGATGAGCTCGCCTGTGCTGCGCAGATCGACCCGGTAGAGCTGCGCCGCCGCAATTTTGCCGCCAACAATGCCAACGAGGGCAAGCCCTACTCCAGCAAGGCACTGCTGGCGTGCTACCAGCAAGGTGCCGAACGTTTTGGCTGGCATAACCGCACTCCCCAACCGCGCAGCATGTGCAATGGCAACCAACTGGTCGGCTGGGGGATGGCCGGCGGCGTCTGGGAAGCCATGCAGATGAAGGCCAGTGCCAAGGCGCGCATCAATGCCCAGGGCCACCTGACCGTCAGCAGTGCCACCACCGATATCGGGACCGGCACCTATACCGTCATGACTCAGATCGCCGCCGACGCAGCTGGCGTCAAAGTGCAGGATGTCACCTTCATGCTGGGTGACTCCTCACTGCCCACCGCCCCGCTTCAGGGCGGATCGTTCACGGTGTCGTCGGTGGGCTCGGCCGTGCGCCAAGCCTGCCATGTCCTGCGCACCCAGGTGCTGGAACACGCGCGCAACATATACCCCCAGGTGGCCAACACACCCCGGCAGCAGATCGTTTTCACCGAGGGCTACCTGCACGCGGGCAACCATCGCTGGGCTTTGGCGGACATCGTGGCGAGCGCCCCCAACGGTAAATTCGAAGTGCAGATCGACGCCGAGCCCGGCGCCAGGCGCCAACCGTTCTCCACCGCCACCCATTCGGCGGTATTCGTGGAAGTTCACGTCGACGAGGACCTTGGCACGATCAAGGTAGCCCGGGTGGTCAGCGCTGTGGCGGCAGGCCGTGTGATCAACCCCAAAACCGCACGCAGCCAGATC
Source organism: Pseudomonas sp. YNh (assembly GCF_037993085.1). Classification (NCBI taxonomy): domain Bacteria; kingdom Pseudomonadati; phylum Pseudomonadota; class Gammaproteobacteria; order Pseudomonadales; family Pseudomonadaceae; genus Pseudomonas; species Pseudomonas sp. YNh. Next base: position 37,833 of record NZ_JBBMRJ010000033.1, read on the forward strand.
CTGGGGGGCGTGGTCTGGGGGGTGGGCATGGCGCTGCACGAAGCCGCATTGACCGACCACCGGTTGGGCCGCATCATCAATCACAACCTGGCGGAGTACCACATCCCGGTCAATGCAGACTGCGGGGATATCGAAGTGATCTTCGTTGAAGAGCACGATGACATTGTCAACGAACTGGGGTCCAAGGGCGTAGGCGAAATCGGCGTTGTCGGGGTGGCCGCTGCGGTGGCGAACGCGGTCTACCATGCCACAGGCAAGCGTAGAAGGGAGTTTCCGATCACGCTCGATAAAGTGCTGTAATCGGACAGGGGCCGAGTCGCCCACCCGCTTTGGGCTATCGTCGACGCGCCACAACCGCTAAGCCATGGCAGGGTTCTTTATCACGCAATAGGTTGCCCTTGACGACCTTTCGCGCACCCTGTCAGCAGGTACAAAAGTAAAAGGAGCTTCCAGTACTCGCGGGGCATCGGAAGAAAACACAGGCTCTCTGTGTGAACACACGAGGTGCATGATCATGGCGAACGATCAAGACAAGGCGGGTCAGCAAGGCGGCGCCGCGCAAACCAACCCTGGTAGTTTTGCAAACGACCGTGAGAAGGCTTCGGAAACCGGCCAGAAAGGCGGTCAAATGCCCGGAGGGAAATCTGAGGATCAACAAACAGGGCAAGGCAGCGGCGGTAACCTTAAGGAAGATAATCCTCAGCGTGCCGGTGGTGGAACCCAACACGGTGGTCAAGGAGGGCATACCTCTGGCAGCAAATCTGACCGGGAGCAAGGTATGGACGAAGGGTCGCAAGCTATTCAGGACGAAGACAGCGGGATGACGGAAGACAACCGCTAAGTCCACCAGGGCGATGGAGAGCCCTGGTTTCTTCACCGTCCGTAATTCAGATGCAGCAGTTCGCCTTGAACAGTTGGCCGTCAGCCTCTGTGTCTAACGATCAACCTCGAATTACACCCTGTCCTAGGCCACCTGCACCGCTTTGCGCCATTGATCCGTGGCCAGGCGCCTGGCTCTATCAACACCCCAGGCCAGAGCTCGAGTCATGGACTCGCCTGGACGAGAATTGAACGCTTCTTCGTGCAATGCCATTCCACAGCCGGCATACACACCGATGAACATTTGCGTCTGACCGGTGCGCGAGAGCCTGACCTGCACATCAATCGTGGTGCCGTCATCGAGCTCCTCGTCATGGGTACGATGATGAAGCACTGGATCCGCCCATTCCCAAAACACATCACCTCGAACACGCATGCCGCCCTCCTACGACTTTAGTCTTATACGGAAACCTCAACATAGCAAAGCTGGGAGGCAGTTCAATGACGTAGTCGGTAGTCATACAGGTAACAGACAGCCGGTCTGATTTTCGATACAAACTTATTTTCCTGTACAACTTTGCAGCCTTGGTCAGGCGGTCAGAGCAGGCAACCGCGTTGCCAAGAGCCCGGCAGCTGCGGAATTCAGCAATTCAGGGGTAAGCTTTTCGCGAAGCACCCACTTACACGCGACAATTTCATGGTCGGCAACGGGCTTCTCATTTTCGTGGAATCGGGTGGTGAAGATGTGATGCACAACTGACCCCACTCTGATTGAACACAAAGAAAGCAGGCCATGCCCTTCAATGGATGTCTCCTCACGTAGCTCTCTTGCCGCAGCTGCATGAGGGCTCTCACCAGGCTCAATCAAACCACCTGGGAAATTCCATTTGCCGCCTTTTTTCCGAACAAGCAGTACCCTGCCGCTTCGAAGGCAGATTATCGTTGCCCTGGATTTGATTCTGCATTTTCGTTTGTCCCGCATGCACACACTCGTATCATCATTACCCATCAACACCCACCCTCTCGCGACACAGAGTAATGGACTTCTTCCCTGAAGACGTTTCCATGCTGCGACTCGTTCAATCACAGGGGCGTATTAGCCATCGGTTCGCCTCAGATCAGCAGAGCCCGGCACTGCATGAGCAGTTGCATACCCGAATTTTGGGGGCCAATGACCCTAGTGAGCTCAAGTGCAAGTTGCTGGCAAATCGGGGAATCTCGGTAGCCGCCGGTCGGTGGATGGCCCAGACAGGACCAGTCTGCCCGTTCTCAAGCATCGCCATTGAAGCTGTTGTTTTGAACTTTGCATGGCCTGGAAGCTTCCCCTGCATACCCCCACGATTTTTGTGATGCAGGAGCTAGGAGCATGAGAGCACTGACCTACCACGGAGCAAACGACGTCAGGGTCGACAACGTCCCTGATCCCATCATCGAGCGAGAAGACGACATCATCCTCAAGGTGACTGCCACCGCCATTTGCGGCTCCGATTTGCACCTCGACCGAGGCAAAATTCCAGAGCCCGAAGCGGGTGATATCTTTGGCCACGAGTTCATGTACGCGGGCTTCATTCACGGGTTCATGTTCGGCGACGCGTTCGATAAGGGCCTTACCTTCAAGATGGGCCAGACCCATGTCCAGAAATACCTGCCTGAACTGCTGGAACACATCGAAGCAGGCCGTCTACAACCGGAATTGATCGTCACTCACCGCCTCGCCCTCGAAGAAGCAGCCATGGGCTACAAGGTGTTCGATCAGAAGCAGGACAACTGCCGCAAGGTCATCCTCGTGCCAGGCGCTGCACCCGGCACCTTGGGCCCTGACTACGTATAGAGGAGGTGAAGTCATGAACGGTCTTGCCAGCTACTTCTGGATTGCCGTGGCGGCAATCCTCTTGCTCATCGATCTGTGGGCCATCGTCAGCGTCTTCAGAAGCGACAAGTCAGATGCAGTCAAAGCGGCCTGGGCCCTGCTGATCCTCGCGCTGCCGGTAGTCGGCCTGGGAATCTGGGGCGTTGCTGGCCCGCGCGGCATCAAGCGAGGTACAGGGCCCACCTCCGACGAGCACAGCAAAGGCTGACATCTGCCAGCTGCATTTATAGGGGTTTTCAACATGATCGATCAAGCGACAGGCATGAAATCCGGCGAACGCTATCGCGTGCAAAACGTGGAGCGCGCTCATCAGTTTCCAGGCTTCTTCCAGGACGGGAAGTATTATCTCGGCCCTGAACTTCTCACCGCCGTGGGCTGGCTTGAAGGTACACGCTTCATCTATGACAGCCTGGATGCCGCAGGTGAACCCGTTTTTCCAAACCGGGAGGCAGGCACGGTCGAAGGGCTGACATTGACCCTGGTCGATGGCACTTCCCTTGAGCTCTTACGGATCGAGGCCAGCGACACCATTGTCCCAGTTGCCCCCGGTGCATCGGGTACGGAACGAGAAGCGCCTGACAGTGGCGCCTGGATAAATCGCAGTCCCAAGGCCGAAGACTCATCGGGAAACCTCTTTGAGCCTCCGAATGGCAAGAGGGATATCGACGGAGGCTGGAGGAAGTCAAAACACAAAACGCCGCTGCTGATCGGTGCAGCGGCGTTGGGAGTCCTTGTGGGTTTCACACTCACACATTCACGACGCAGAGATGGCTAGAGGCGGTCTGCGTAACGAGGGCAGCGGGCGCGCCTGAGGGGATGCCAGCCATCTTAATCATTGAACCGTTTCTTTCTGCGTGTACTCAACCTCGAGCAAGTGCTTGATTCAATCCGTGATGAGGAACGCCATGAACGCTATCGACTTACTGATCCAGGACCACAAGCTCGTGAAGAAGCTGCTCGAAGAGCTGTCGACCACTACCGAGCGTGCCGTAAAGAAACGGGCCGAGTTACTCCACAGGATCGAGCAGGAGTTGCAGATCCACACCGCGCTCGAGGAAGAAATACTCTACCCGGCCATCAAGCAAGCGGGTGGCAAGGAAGAAGCGAAGATGTACTACGAGGCCAAGGAAGAACACCGCACTGTCGACGCCCTCGTTCTGCCCGACCTCCTGCATACCGAAACCGGCACCGTCGAATTCGCCGGGCGGGTCAAGGTCATGAAAGAGTTGCTGGAGCATCACATCGAGGAAGAGGAAGGCGAACTGTTCCCCACCGCGGAGAAGCTGCTCAGCAAGGACACCCTCGAGGAGCTTGGGCAAGCCATGGAAATGCAGAAAAAGATGCTCAAGGGCGAGCAGCGAGCGGCGTAGTCAAGCGATCACCTGCCAGCGCTCAGCGCGTGGCAGGTGATCGGCTTCAGATACCCCATCATCAGTCGGAAGGTGTCATGGAATACTGGATTGGGTTACTTGAATGGCCTGCGATGTTGATGACTGTGCTGGCAGCGTGGTGCATCGGTTCGCGCCGTCCGGGGCGGAGGAAGGCAGGTTTCTGTTGTTTTATCGCAAGCAACGTGTTGTGGGCCGTCTGGGGCTGGCAAGCTGAAGCCTGGGCATTGATCATCCTGCAATTCTGCCTCTGTGCCATGAACCTGCGAGGCTGGCGAAAAAATACGCAACTGGAAGCGACGGCGTGACCAGCTCATGCCAGGGGCAGGGATACGCGGAAGGTGGTGCCCGATGACGAGTTGGATGCCACGTCGATAGCCCCCCCATGCCGGGCCACGATCTCGCCGACGATGAACAGGCCAAGACCCAGCCCACCGGATGCCTCGTGATGTTCCGACGCCAATCGGGAGTACCTGGCCTGAGGGTTGAATAGATGAGGCACAACATCCGGCGCAATGGGTTTGCCCCAGTTATGTACGCTGAACTCGACTGCCTCAGGGCGTTGGGTCAGTGTTACGGTGATGGGCCTGGCATGATCACCGTGGTGAAACGCATTGGCTATCAGGTTGGAAAACACCTGCCCCATCCGGGTGACGTCAAACTGGCCAAATGCTTGCTGGCCGCCCTTCAGGACAACTGTGATCTCAGGGCGGGAAATGCGAAGCTCGTCCACAAGCGTATGGCACACCTGGGAAAGGTCGACAGGTTCTTTCTGGATGGGTATGCCAGTCCCCAGGTTCGCTTTGGCGAGATCGAGTAGATCAGTCACGATTTGCCTGGATCGTGTCACACTGGCCGCAATCTGGTCTGCAATTTTTCGGTCGCGCTCGTTCAGCTGACCTTTACGGCTCAACATCTCGGCGCCCAGAAGGGCTGCCGTCATCGGCGTTCGTAGATCATGCCCAAGTACACCCAGTACCAGTTTCCGTGTTGTCTCCACCGCGATGCCGTACGAGGTGATGGATTCGCTCAAGGCTTGATCAATGGCCTCGTTGAAACGAACCATATCATCGATAGCATGGGGTTCATCAGCCCTCTGCTGCGCAAACCAAAGACGCAGCACACTTGCGCGCAGCGCACAATACTCTGCGACCACTTGATCAAGCGTGAACCCGGCACTCAGCCGGGTAACAGCATGGGCCTGAGCGGCTGTTTCGACCGAGCTCGTTGCCTGCATGCCTCGAGACTTCTCAAACTGCTGGCGGGCTGTCTGTGAGGCTGCCATGTCCAGTGCAACGGTTCGCAACATGGCTTCAGCGTGGTTACGCAGGCCTGCAGCATCAAGATCCGGCATAGGGGTCTCGACGGTGCGAGCAAAATCCTCAAAAGCCTCGAGAATGAGCTCGATGTGCTGTGTAATGAACGCATAGAGCCGCACGTCGGGTCCTCGGTGTAATCGCAAGCATCATGGGTGAATGATCAGCATAGACGACGCTGATGACTGAAGATGAACGCGATGAGGTGAAGTGCGTGTAACTTTCCCGATGTGTGCCCAGAGGCCTTTCCAATCCGCCCGTTCCAGCGGGCATCTGCGCTGGCAGCTAGCGCTGCTGGCGACGCCCGCTCAACTGGATCCAGACCGGTGCATGATCACTGGCCTTGGCTTCGTTGCGCACCCAGGCATCCACACCCGCCCGCTTCAGATAAGGGCTGAGACTGGGGTTGAGCAGCAGATGATCAATGCGCAGCCCGGCATTGCGCGCCCAATGATTGCGAAAATAGTCCCAGAACGTGTAGATGCGCTGCTCGGGATACAGGTGACGAACAGCATCGACCCAGCCCTGCGCCAGCAATTGTTGGAAACACGCCCGCGATTCAGGTTGCAGCAGCGCGTCCTTGAGCCATGAGCGCGGGTTATAGATGTCCAGATCGGTCGGCACAACATTGAAATCGCCCGCCAACACCGCAGGGTGGCTGCTGCCCTGCAGTGTTTGGGCATGCTTGATCAGGCACTCGAACCAGCGCAGTTTGTAATCAAACTTGGGGCCAGGTTGCGGGTTGCCATTGGGCATGTAAAGGCAGCTAACCAATACACCGTGCACCGCAGCCTCCAGATAGCGGCTCTGCTGATCGTCCTGCATGCCGGGCAGCCCGCGACGTACCTCCAGCGGCTCGCTATCGCGCGCCAGGATCGCCACGCCATTCCAGGAGGGTTGCCCCTGATACAGGCAGCCATAACCTGCCGCTTCGATGGCCTGGCGCGGAAACTGCTGATCGGCCGCCTTCAGCTCCTGCAAGCAGGCAATGTCCGGTTGCTCCCGCTCCAGCCAGGCCAAGAGCGCGGGCAGGCGGCTGCGGATGCCATTGATATTGAAGGTGGCGATCTTCAGCGCTTTCATGCGTCAGGGTCGCTCACGTGAGCCTGTACGGCATCCTCCAGTGCCCGTATATGTGCCTCGTCGGCCAGTGCCTTCAGCGCCAACCAGTCATCCCAGTCAATCGCGCCGTCGTCCCGCAGCGCCTCGGCGGTGCGAACCAGTTCGTGGTGGTAGGCATCCGGCGATTCGCGCCGGTAGCTGATGTCGTCGTACTGCGCGTACCAGGCTTCAAGTTCAGGAATGCTGCGTTCGATGCTCATGACGGCCGCCTCGTTCTATCCCTGCTAGTGAGAGCCCAGGCCCCGCGCAATTGTTCAACTGCAACGGTCAGCCGGTCAGCCTCCCTACCGCTGAAGCAGTGCATTGGAACTTCTCCCCCCTTCCGAGACGTCCCACATCCACACCTGGCGAAAACGGAGATAGAACGATGAGTGCAAAACTGAGTGGCAAGCGCGTAGCCTTTTTGGTCACCGATGGCTTCGAACAAGTGGAGTTGACCGGACCGCGTGAAGCCTTGGAGAAAAACGGGGCCGTGATCGACATCCTGAGTGACAAGGAAGGCACTGTCCGCGGCTGGAACCATGACAAGCCGGCCGACGAGTTTGCGGTGGACGCGACGTTCGACAGCGCCCACCTCGACCTTTACGATGCCATTGTGCTACCGGGTGGGGTACAGAATTCCGACACCATCCGCCTGATACCTGGCGCCCAGAAACTGGTGAAAAGCCACAACTCGGCCAGCAAGCCGCTGGCGGTGATCTGCCACGGCGCCTGGCTGCTGGTGTCGAGTGGACTGGCCAAGGGCAAACGGATGACCAGTTACCAGACATTGCAGGATGATATCCGCAATGCAGGTGGTGACTGGGTCGATGAAGAGGTAGTGGTGGACGGCAACCTGATCACTAGCCGCAAGCCGGATGATATCCCCGCCTTCAGCGAGCAATTGATCAGGGCCCTTGCTGGCTAGCTGCCCGACCCGTGAACTGGCAAATACCTGGTTTGCCAGTTCAACACGCCAGCGCCGTTTGCATGCAATCACCTGACGGTTGCTGCAACGGTTTGCAAAACCGGCCCACCACCTTACAATCGCGATTAATTCCCATATGCATCTGATTAGCGGAAAGGTGAAGTGCCCATCGACGCCCCACTGCAACCCATCGACAGCCTGTATCGCGACCACCACGGCTGGCTGCAAGGCTGGCTGCGCCACCGCCTGGGTGATCGCGAGCGGGCGGCGGACATCGCTCAGGACACTTTCCTGCGCCTGCTGGTAACCCGCCGCCTGCCGGAACAGCGCGACGGCCGTCGATTCCTGGTGCAGATCGCCCGCAATCTGGTCATAGACCAGTGGCGTCGCCAGCGTATCCACCAAGCGTATCTGGAGAGCATCGCCGCCCTGCCCGAGCCAGAAACGCCGTCACTGGAAACCCGCGCGATCGTGATCGAAACCCTGATGCAGATCGACGCCATGCTCGACAAGATGCCTGCAAAGGTACGCGAGGCATTCCTGCTGTCGCAATTTGAAGGGCTGACCTACACACAGATCGCAGCGCGGCTGGACGTCAGCGTCAGCTCGGTGCAAAAGTACATGCTCCGCGCCATCACTGCCTGCTATCAGGTCCTGTACGCTGAATGAAGAACGTCAGCGAAGCCCCCCTCTCCCCCGCAATCGTCGAGCAGGCCAGCCATTGGCTCATGCTGCAATGGAGCGGTGAGTTCGAAGCGGCGCAACAGCAGCGCTTTCTTGAATGGCGCGCCGCGGACCCGGAGCACGATCGCGCATGGCGACGCCTGGAGCGCCTGCAAAGTACCCTGAGCGGTGTCCCAGCGGATACAGCACTAGGGGTGCTGCGCGAGCTGCCCGATGCACGTCGTCGGCAGGCGCTCAAGCTGCTCGGCACGCTGCTGTTGGCCGGCGGGAGCGGCTATCTGGTCCATTCACAATCCCCTTGGCGCGAAGCCACGGCAGACCTGCGCAGCGGCACTGGCGAACGCTTGCAACGCTCGCTGGACGATGGCAGCCAACTTAGCCTGAACAGCGGCACTGCGGTTGATATCCGGTACAACGCGTCGGAACGGCGCATTTGCCTGCTCGCTGGGGAGTTGTTGCTTGAAAGTGGTCATGACCCGGCGCATCGCCCGCTGATCGTTGAAACTGCAGCGGGAGAAATCCAGGCGTTGGGCACACGCTTTTCCGTGTACCAGCGTGAGGATGGCAGCCACGTCGAGCTGTTTGAAGGCGAGCTGGAGCTGCGTCCGCGGCAGTCGCCCGCCAGCCGCCTTCACGCAGGACAAAGTCGCTGGTTTTCGGCCAATCGCCTCGGCGACCTCGGGCCAGCCAACCTCAACACCATCGCCTGGCTAGACGGCCGCTTGATCGCCGAGCGCATGCCGCTGGGGCACTTCGTCGCCGAGCTGGCTCGCCATCGTCCCGGTGTGCTTCGCTGCGACCCCGCTGTAGCGCAGTTGCCACTGACGGGGGTGTTTCCCTTGGCAGACACCGACCGCGTGCTGATGGCAGTTCAGCAGTCGCTGCCCGTAAAAATACAGAGATTGACGCGCTTCTGGGTCAATGTCAGCCCGGCTTAGAAACGCACAAGACTGCTGGCCGTTTGCTGCCAGCCTGGAATGGCAAAAAAGAGTTTGTGCGGTGTTGTCGTTTTGGTCGAGTTGTACGGGATACCTCTTGAAACCCATCAACAAGCCTTCTCAAGAGGATCGTTCAGAGTGTCGCACCTGCCCACGCCAACCCGTTCACGGCTGACCCGCCACATCCTGCTTGCCAGCTTGCTCGGCGGCGCCCCTTTATTGCTTGCCATGCCTGCCGCACTGGCCTACGCAAGTGAACAGACACGCCATTACGCCATCCCGGCTGGGGGCCTTGATCAGGCGCTGAACCGTTTCGCAAGCCAGTCCGGCATCTTGCTGTCCGCAGACGCACAATTGACCGCTGGCAAGCATACCCCGGGGCTCAGCGGCACCTACTCGGTGAGCGATGGCCTCGCCCAGTTGCTGACCGGCACCGGCCTGCGCGTGCTCAAGGGTGAGGACAGCTACATCATAGAAGTGGCAGCGGACAGCGAAGGTGCCCTGGAACTGGGGGCGACTACCGTAACCGGCGCACTGCTGTCTGGCACCACCGAAGGCACAGGTTCGTACACCTCACGTTCAGCGCAGACGGCGACCAAACTGCCATTGTCCCTGCGCGAGACGCCACAATCGGTCACGGTCATCACGCGCCAACGCATCGAGGACCAGAACCTCGCCAACCTCAACGAGGTGGTGCAGAACACTCCTGGGCTCACCCTGCGCCGGACTGGCCCCGAACGATCCTCGTACTACGCCCGGGGGTTTTCCCTCGATAACATCATGTACGACGGCCTGCCCACCAGCCTGGACAGCTCACAGGTATCCCAGGACCTGCTGTCGGCCGACATGGCCATGTATGACCGGGTCGAAGTCGTACGCGGTGCCACCGGCCTGATGCAGGGTGCGGGCAACCCTGCGGCGTCGATCAACCTGATCCGCAAGCGGCCGACGCGCGAGTTCCAGGCCAGCATCGAAGGCAGCATGGGCAGTTGGGACCGTTACCGCACCGAGGTCGATGTCTCCGGCGCGCTCAACGACAGCGGAACCGTTCGCGGCAGAATGGTGACGGCATATCAGACCGGCAACAGCTACCGAGACACACTGGAAAACGAACGCAACCTGTTCTACGGCATCCTGGAGGCCGACCTGGACGACAGCACCACCTTGACCCTGAGTGCATCGCGCCAGCAAGACAACAACAATGGCAACGGCTGGACCGGCCTGCCGGTGGGCTTTGACGGCAGCGACCTGCATTTGTCACGCTCTACTTCGCTGAGCAGCGACTGGGAGTATTGGGACAAGACCAGCACCTCTGCCTACGCGGCACTGGACCACATTCTGGACAATGGCTGGAAGCTCAACCTCTCGGCCACCAAAACCTGGGCCGACCTCGACATGCTGGGCACCTATCTGGTCGCTAACACCACCACCCAGGCCTATAACCAGTTCGTCGGCGCGGGGCACTATCGGGAAACCCAGAACAGCTTCGACGCCTATGCCAGCGGCCCGTTTCGCCTGATGGACCGAGACCACGAACTGGTGGTCGGCGCCAGCCACCGGCGGGTGGTGTTCAACGGTGATGTGCCCTACAACATCTTGCTGAACAGCAACATCGACCTCTACAACTGGGATGCTGGCGCCACACCAAAACCGCCGAGCCAGGACAAGTACGGCTGGCAGAACACCAACGCCAAGCTCAACAGCGTTTATGCCACCACACGCCTGAGCCTGGCCGACCCGCTGAAGCTGATCCTGGGCAGCCGCCTGGACTGGTACGACAACACCACCACCTCGCCCTACAAAAGCACCGCCCCGAGCGAGCTGAAAGTCACCCGGCATGTCACCAAGTACGCCGGCCTGATCTATGACATCGACGAGCATCACAGCGTGTATGTGAGCTACACCGATATCTTCAAACCCCAGAACTACAAGGATGCTTCCGAAAACATCATTGCGCCGATCACCGGAAAAAACCATGAACTGGGCATCAAGGGTGAATACTTCGACGGGGCACTGAACGCATCGGCTGCCCTCTTCCAGATCGACCAGGAAAACCGTGCGAAATCGTTTACCGACGGTTGCCCTACTGCCCCGACTACCCCGTGCTACGAGGCGGCAGGCAAAGTGCGCAGCAAGGGCATAGAGCTGGAGGTACAGGGCCAATTGACGCCTGATTGGCAACTGGCTGCCGGTTATACTTTTGCCGAGGCCAAGTATGTCAAGGATACCAAGAAAGAAAACGAGGGCCGTCTGTTCGACACCGACATACCCCGCCATCTGTTCAAGATGAGCACGTCCTACACACTGCCGGGTCAATACAACCAGTGGCGTGTCGGAGCCTCCCTTTATCACCAGAATCGAATCTACAACAAGAACACCACCTTCATGATCGAGCAGGATGGCTACACCTTGGTGGACTTCATGTTGGGGTTCAAGCCGACCGAACACATCGATGCGCGCGTCAACCTTAACAACGCGTTCGACAAGAAGTACTACAACGCCCTCAGCAACTCTGTCGCGGTGCCGAGCAACGTTTACGGTGAGCCACGCAACCTGATGCTGTCGCTGAAGTACACATTCTGATAGCTGTGCTGCCCCCGGCTCTTGAACAGCCGGGGCAACAGATGGATGCCATGTGCGGCAGACATGCGTCCACGGTAGCTTGGCTCACGGTTTCTTTTCCACGTCCCTTGGTGCTTTCGCGGGGCCTTGGGGGTCCACTTGAGGGTCGTCCAGATCAGGGGAGTCCGGGTCGAAACCCAAGTCCTGATCAGTTGTTGCATGATCGGAAGAATGGGGGCCTTTCTGCCGCTGATCGTCGGGTTTGTTCATCATCTAGTCTCCGAAGTGTGAGAAATGTGGTTTGTTCACCGTCACGGCCTTGCCCTGTCTGAACAATGTCGTGGCTTGATCTTGAACACGTCAATGGGAGTCCTCCCTGCCTGGCCCCGCTTCGTCGTGCTCCCCCAGTTGCTGGTATCGCTTACGAAGCGCATGGAGTTCAGCTGGCCCCATATCTTCAAGGTCGAGCAACGCCTTGTGCGCCCGTTGGGTAGTGCGCAACAGTTCGTCAAGTTTGATGTGCAACTCGTCGCTATCACGGTTTTGGGTATTCTGGATCAGGAACACCATCAGGAACGTGATGATCGTGGTCGATGTATTGATGACCAACTGCCAGGTGTCGTTGAAATGAAACAAGGGCCCGCTTACGCCCCAGGCAATGATCAGCATAAAGGCAATAACGAACGTCAACGGCCGCCCGCTATGGTTGGCTAGCCATTGTGCAAACCGATCAAACTTCATGGCTGAGCCTCCTTCATGGTGTACCTCAGTAGAACCCAGGCATCCGGTGGAGGATTGCAACACCGGTAAAGTTCCCTTTTGCATGGCCATCCACTCGTCAATCGCACTGAACAATCCGGTCCCGGTTCCTGTCGCTACTGTTACATACAGGAGCGCAGGGACTTATGGTGAGCGAGATCCGCATCGGAATTTCCGGTTGGCGCTATGGCCCATGGCGCAAGGACTTCTACCCCGAGGGGCTGCGCCAGGACGACGAGCTGGCGTTTGCCTCGCGGGCAGTCAACAGCATCGAAATCAACGGTTCGTTCTACGCACTGCAAACGCCCGAGCGCTATGCCAAGTGGCGTGACGAGACACCGGAGGGGTTCGTGTTCTCTGTCAAGGCGCCGCGCTACATCACCCACGTACGCAGGCTGCGCGAAATCGACGAGGCGCTTGCCAACTTCTTCGCGTCGGGCCCCTTGCTGCTGGGTGACAAGCTGGGCCCCTTCCTGTGGCAGTTTCCCCCGAATCTGAAATTCGACGCGCAGCGCTTCAGCGACTTTCTGGCCAAGCTGCCACGCGACCGCAAAGCCGCCCGCAGCCTTGCGCACCACGCCGCCGAACGCCTGCAAGGCAACGGCGGCACGGCCGTGCCGGGTAATGCGCGCTTGCGCCACGCCGTGGAAATCCGCCACCCCAGCTTCCTCTGCGACACCTTCATCGACCTGCTACGCAAGCACAAGGTTGCCCTGGTGGTCGCCGACAGCGCCGGCAAATGGCCCTATGTCGAAGAGGTCACGGCCGAGTTCGTGTACCTGCGCCTGCATGGCGATGTCGAACTGTACAGCAGCGGCTACACGGCCAGGGCGCTGCGCCGCTGGCGCCTGCGCATCCAGGCCTGGGCTGCGGGCAGCCAGCCTGAGGATGCTCAGCGTGTGGTGCGCCGCGCTCCGGCAAAACGCACCTCCCGTGACGTCTACTGCTACTTCGACAACGACCAGAAAGTCCACGCCCCCTACGATGCCCGCCGCCTGCTGGACAAGCTAGGCCTTGACGGCGAGTTGGTGACCGAACCAGGCGTCGAGCCGCAGGAGCCGCTATGAACCCGACACTGCCCGCCCCCCGCTGCATCATCGACAAGGTCACCGCCGTACATCGCCTGACGGTACTGACCCTCAACGTGCACAAAGGCTTCACCCTGTTCAACCGCCGCTTCATTTTGCCGGAGCTGCGCGAGGCGGTACGCTCGACCGGCGCCGACCTGGTGTTTCTCCAGGAGGTGCACGGCACTCATCACCATCATGCCGAGCGCCATCCCAAGTGGCCACAGACACCCCAGTACGAATTCCTCGCCGACAGCATGTGGCCGCAGTTCGCCTATGGCCGCAATGCGGTCTACCCCCATGGCGACCATGGCAACGCCCTGCTGTCCAAGTTCCCCATCCGTGCCCATGACAACCTGGATGTTTCGGTCCATGGCAACGAAGAACGGGGCCTGCTGCATTGCCAGCTGGAAGTGCCGGGCCATGAACAGGTGCACACCGTCTGCGTACACCTGGGCCTGCGTGAGGAGCATCGTCAGCGTCAGGTCGGCCTGCTGCTGACATTGCTGGACAGCCTGCCGCCGGATGAGCCGGTCATCGTCGCCGGCGACTTCAACGATTGGCGCCTGAAAGCAGATGCGCGGCTGTCGGGCCACCTGGTGGAAGCTTTCGGCAAGCCGGCACGCAGCTTTCCCGCGCGCTTGCCGATGCTGCGGCTGGACCGCATCTACCTGCGTAACGCACAAGCTTGCGAAGCACGGGTGTTGTCCAGATACCCATGGTCCCACCTCTCCGACCATGCCCCGCTGGTGGCGCAGGTGACGCTATGAAACTGAATGGGTGCGACGGCAACCGCGTCGAGTTGCTGATAAACGGCGAGCAGTATTACCCCCGCGTATTCGAGGCCATGGCCCAGGCACGCGAGGAAATCCTCCTGGAAACTTTCATCATTTACGACGACAAGGTCGGTCAACCCTTGCGCCACGCCCTGATCGATGCCGCGCGGCGCGGGGTGCGGGTCGAGGTGGCGGTGGACGGCTACGGCACCGCCGACCTGCCTGACGATTTCATCTCGTCGATGACCGAGGCCGGGGTGCGTTTCCATTCCTTCGATCCGCGACCACGGCTGGTGGGCATGCGCACCAACCTGTTTCGCCGCTTGCACCGCAAGATCCTGGTGATCGACGGGCAACGCGCCTTCATTGGCGGCATCAATTACAGTGCCGACCACCTGGATGACTTCGGCCCACAGGCCAAGCAGGACTACGCCGTGGAGGTCGTCGGCCCGGTGGTGGCCCAGGTGCATGCTTCTTCCTGCCGCATGCTCGCACCGGTGCTGGATGCCGCCAGCAGGGTTCAGCCGGGCGGCATCGCTTCAGGCCCGACGAGCGCCGTGCTGGTGGAGCGCGACAACCAGCGCCATCGCAACGATATCGAAGCCTGCTACCTGCAGGTTTTCCGTGAAGCAAGGCATCGTATCGTCGTGGCCAACGCCTACTTCTTCCCGGGCTACCGCTTGCTGCGCGAACTGCGCAACGCCGCCCGGCGCGGGGTCGAGGTGACGCTGATCCTCCAGGGGCAACCGGACATGCGCTGGGTACGCGCGCTCTCGCGGCTGCTCTACAACTACCTGTCGCGCGACGACGTGCGCATCCATGAGTACTGCCAGCGGCCGCTCCATGGCAAGGTTGCGTTGGTGGACAATGACTGGTCCACCGTAGGCTCAAGCAACCTCGACCCCCTGAGCCTGTCGTTCAACCTTGAGGCCAACCTGCTGATTCGCGACCCCGCGTTCAACGAACACCTGTACCAGCACTTGACCGAACTGAGCCGGGAGCACTGCAAGACCGTGACGCTGGAGCGCATGGTGCGCGGCTACTGGTGGCGTGCCCCGCTGATCTTTCTGGGCTTCCACATCACGCGCTATTTCCCGCGGATCGCCGGCTGGTTTCCGGCGCACCGGCAGCGCCTGCAGTCGCTGCAAGGCCCCGGCCGACTACCACGGGGGCAAGACATGATGGCCACTTCACGCTGGAAGACCTGGGGCAAGCGCTTGCTGACCGTGCTGTTCCTGGTGTTGATACCGGTACTGCTGTTCACCCTGGCACGTAACCTGGACTGGAACGAAGTCCGCCAGTCGCTGCTGGCGTACCGGCCCTCGACCCTGGCCTTGGGGTTGCTGCTGGCCCTGTGCAGCTACCTGGTATTCGCCAGCTACGACCTGCTCGCCCGCGCCTACACAGGCCACCACCTGCCGGCCCGACAGGTACTGCCGGTAGCGTTCGTCTGCTATGCGTTCAACCTCAACTTCACCACCTGGGTCGGTGGCGTTGCCCTGCGTTATCGCCTGTACAGCCGGCTGGGCCTGGATACCCCAACCATCACCCGCATCATCACCTTGGGGCTGTTGACCAACTGGATGGGCTACCTGCTGCTGGCCGGTACGGTATTCGCCCTGGGCTTTGTGAAACTGCCGGAAAGCTGGGCGGTGGGTGCCAGCGGCCTGCGCCTGATCGGCGTATTGATGGTGGCGGTAGCGTTGGCATACCTGTGCGCCTGTGCCTTCGCCACGCGGCGCACGTGGGCGCTGCGCGGGCACGAAGTCACTCTGCCGAGCCTGCGTATGGCCCTCTGCCAGGTGGCGCTGGGCGCAAGCAACTGGGCGCTGATGGCAGCGCTGATTCACCTGCTGTTGCCCCCTGAGCTGTTCTATCCCTCGGTGCTGGGTGTGTTGCTGATCAGTTGCGTCGCCGGCGTGGTCGCTCACATTCCTGCCGGACTCGGCGTACTGGAAGCCGTATTCCTGGCGCTGCTCCACGGCCAGCTAGGCCAAGGCACCCTGGTGGCCGCACTGCTCGGCTATCGGACGTTGTACTACCTGATCCCGCTGCTAATGGCGGTGGTGACCTACCTGATCCTCGAAAAGCGTGCCAAGGCCTTGCGCAGACAGGCCGGGGCAGCCCTCGACAAGCGCTGACGGGCCCTGGTGCCCGGGAGGTATATCATGCGATTCGCTCTGTACATGGCAATGCTGGGCACCCTGAGCAGCGGGCAGGTGCTGGCCGAAGGTTGCGACGTGGTCACCCGCTCATCCAGCGAGGCGGTCAAACCGGTGCAGCAACACACCTGTTACAGCTACGGCAACATGCCCGCTGAGGCGATTGCCTGGTCGTGCAGCAACGAAAGCAAGGAAATGTTGAACAGCCAGAAGCGTCGGGTGGAGCGTTGCCCCGACGGCAGCGTTGGCAGCTGCATCGCGCCTCTGACGCAGGAGACGCTGGCCAACCCCGATGCCGCTGGGCGTGATGAGCCTGCCACCCGCCCTGCACTACCCAAGGATGCGCGGATCATCACCTACTACTACGACACCCCTGGCTTGGGCCAGGCACGTAGCGATTGCGAACGCAACAACGGTGTCTGGCAGACCCATTGAGGGCGTAACTCAAACCAGATGCGTGACGGGTGAGTTTCCACATGATCTGAACAACGTCCTGTCGCTCTCCCGTCTCACATCTGTCAGCCACTGGGCCTCATGGCGAAATCGGATCGCTCGCCGGGAATGTTTCATCCAGTGCATTATCGACATTGGATTCTTTCGACTCAGCCAACTCACCACACTTGCAGTCGCTCATACGACAGGGCTCGCCGTTGCGATGGCCCTTCGCACAGGCTTCGCAGCAATAGGCCTTGCCATCCTGGACCACAGCATTGGCATCCACTGTGCAAGAACAATGGGTGCAGGAACAGCGTTGCTCGTTCATCTCGGCTCTCTCCCTTCGTCATCGGGTACCACGTCATCGGTCCACAGCTCGCCGTCCAGCGGCGCGGAGCGAGCCAGTTCGGCCTCGTCCAGGCCGAACCCACCACCGATCTCGTGGGCCTGCACCTGGCGCAAGGTCTTGTCCGCCGGGCCGCCGCTGCCAGGCTCATCCGGATCGCGGGCACCGGTCTCATCGAGCAGCGTATCGGGGCTCAGGTCATCGAGGGTGACATTGTCCTCGTGCAGGCTGTCGCTCAGCGCCTCGCCGCCGGTCATCCCGCTTTCGGCGACACGCCGGGGCGGATAATCCTCGGCGATCTCCCGCGCCGGTCGCTCGTCGCCGACACGCCCCTGGCGTTCATCGCGGCGTTCGCTGAAATCCAGCTCGTGGACGCTGCCCATGCGGTCCTCGGTGTCGTCGATCTCAATGGGCGGTCTTGGGTCATCGGGTGTGGACATGAACGTTCTCCGTCTGTGGGCTTCACTCGGTCGATCCTCCCCAGCGGCAAATGATTCAGAGTTTCTGCCAGCCCCCCACCCCTCGCATTTTTTGAACTCCTCGCGCCACCGCCGCCTCCCAATCCTGAGACCCGCGAACCCTTCCGGAGCCCGTCATGGCCAAACCCCTACAGGAGTACCAGCGCAAGCGCGACTTCAATGCCACGCCCGAGCCGGCTGGTAAACGCGCCCGCCCCCGCTCGGCCCATGCGCTGCAGTACTGCATCCAGAAGCACGATGCCAGCCACCTGCATTACGATTTTCGCCTGGAGCTCGACGGCACCCTCAAGAGCTGGGCCATCCCCAAGGGCCCCTCACTGGATCCCAAGGTCCGGCGCCTGGCAGTGCATGTAGAGGATCATCCGCTGGATTACGCCAACTTCGAAGGAAGCATCCCTGAAGGCCACTACGGCGCCGGCGATGTCATTGTCTGGGACCGGGGTGTGTGGGAGCCCGAGGGCGACCCGCGCGAAGCCTATGCAAAGGGCAAGCTGCGCTTTCGCCTGCAGGGCGAGAAACTGTCAGGGGTCTGGAACCTGTTCCGCACTCACCTGGCCGGCAAGAAAGAGCAGTGGATGCTGGTCAAGTCCCATGATGGGCAGGCACGCAGTGAAACGGACTACAGCATTGTCGAGGCCCTGCCGGACAGCGTGCTGAGCGAGCGCACCCTGCCCCCGCGCAGCCCGGCCAAGGCGACCACCACCAGGCACAAGCGAGCCGGCCGCAAAGCCCTGCCGGATATACTCCAGCCGCAACTGGCCACGTTGGTCGATTCCCCGCCAAGCGGCGATTGGCGCTACGAAGTCAAGTTCGACGGCTACCGCATCCTGGCGCGTATCGACGGTGACGACATACGCCTGTTTACCCGTAATGGCCACGACTGGAGTGCGAAGATGCCCCGGCAGGTCGAGGCGCTCAAGGCCCTGGGCCTCGACTCGGCATGGCTGGACGGCGAGATGGTAGTGGTCGACGACAACGGCGTGGCCGACTTCCAGGCTTTGCAGAACGCCTTCGACACCGAGCATGACGAGCGCATCACCTACTACCTGTTCGACCTGCCCTGGCTGGGCGGTGAGGACCTGCGAGCACTGACGCTGCAACAGCGCCGTGCAACCCTCGCCCGGTTGCTGGAAGGCCATGCATCGCAGGTACTCAGGTATTCCGCCGATTTTGAGGAGCCCGTCGAGTCACTGCTCGACAGCGCCTGCCGACTGGAACTCGAAGGCTTGATCGGTAAACGTGCCGACAGCCCTTACGTTGGCCGGCGCAGTAGCGACTGGGTCAAGCTCAAGTGCAAGCAGCGCCAGGAATTCGTGATCGTCGGCTACACCGACCCCAAGGGCAGCCGCAACGGCTTCGGCGCCCTGCTGCTGGCCTTGCACGACCACGACAGCGGCCAGCTGCGTTACGCCGGCAAGGTCGGCACGGGCTTCAGCGCGGCCACCCTGGACAGCATTCACGCCCGCCTCAAGCCGTTGCAAACCGACAGATCCCCCTTGCCGAAACCACCTACCGGTGCCGAAGCCCGCGGCGTGCATTGGCTCAGGCCACAGCTGCTGGCAGAGGTCGCCTATGCCCAGATGACCCGCGAAGGCATCGTGCGTCACTCGGTGTTCCACGGCCTGCGTGACGATAAACCTGCCACCGCCATCGACCTGGAGCGAGCAATGCCCACCAAGCGCGCAGCACAGACAGAACCCGAGAACCTGGGCACCCTGCGCCTGACCCACCCCGACCGCGTGGTCGACGCAACCACGGGCACCACCAAGCGCGAGGTCGCCCAGTACTACGCTCAGGTCGCCGACTGGCTGCTGCCCCAGCTCAAGGACCGACCTGTAGCCCTCGTCCGCGCCCCGGATGGTCTGAGCGGCGAACTGTTCTTTCAGAAAAACGCCGGCCAGCTGCATATTCCCAAGGTGCTCAGCTACAACAAGGCCCAGGCCGGCCAGGCGGCCATGGTGCTCAACGGCGCCGAAAGCCTGCTGGGCGCGGTGCAGATGAACACGCTTGAACTGCACACCTGGAATGCCACCACCAAGGATTTCGATAAACCCGACCGCTTTGTCCTCGACCTGGACCCTGACCCGGCGCTGCCGTGGAAAGCCATGCTCGAGGCCACCCAGCTGACCCTTACCCTGCTCGACGAACTGGGCCTGAAGGTGTTTCTCAAGACCAGCGGCGGCAAGGGCATGCACCTCGTCGTACCCTTGACCCGACGCGCTGGCTGGGACGAGGTGAAGGACTTCAGCCATGCCCTGGTCAATCACATGGCCGGGCTGTTCCCTGATCGTCTCAGCGCCGTGTCCGGGCCGAAGAACCGGGTCGGGCGGATCTTTATCGACTACCTGCGTAACGGCAAGGGTGCCACCACCGTCGCCGCCTACTCGCTGCGGGCCCGCGAGGGCCTGCCGGTGTCGGTGCCGATCTGGCGTGAGGAACTGAGCCAGCTCAAGGGTGCCAACCAGTGGAACATCGGCAACCTTCACACGCGGCTTGCACAGGTCGAAGACCCGTGGGCCGAAATGGGCAAGACACGCCAGTCGATCACGTTGCGTATGCGCAAGCAGTTGGGAATTGCATGATGGAACTGACCCACTTCGATTCGTTGTTACACCGTTTTGCTCACCGTTCGCAGGCCATCGAACGCGACGCTTCGCTAATAGAACTGATGCAGGCCTTGCAGGGCGACCGGCTCGACGTACTCCCGTTGCCCGGCCAGGGCTGCACGCTCGAACGCTGGCGCGTCCTGGCGCGGGTCGCCGGTTACGATCTAAGCCTGGCCAAACTCTATGAAGGCCATACCGACGCCTTGGCAATCCTCGCCGAATGCGGCGCCGCCCAGCATGCCTTCAACGGCATTTGGGGCGTGTGGGCCGCCGAGCCGCCAGATGCCCGGGCATACATTGTCGAGCGGGACGGTGAACGCGTGCGCCTGCAAGGCCGCAAGGCTTGGTGTTCGGGCGCGTTGCAGGTCGACCGTGCCCTGCTGACGGCCTGGGAAGACGACCAGCCTCAGTTGGTGGCCATCGAATTGCCTCATCCCAGCCAGCGCATCTTGGCCGAACATTGGCAGGCCGTAGGCATGGCCGCCACCCGCAGCGTTGTGATCGAATTCGACGACTCGCCAGGGCTGGCCATCGGTTCGCCCGGCCAGTACCTGTCCCGTCCTGGCTTCTGGCAAGGCGGCGCGGGTATCGCCGCTTGCTGGTATGGCGCCGCCGAGGCACTGGCCGGGTACCTTCACGAACAGTGCCGCAAACCCCGGCGCGACCCGCATGCCGATGCGCATCTGGGCGCAGTCGATGCAGCCTTGTACGGTGCCCGTGCCGCCCTTCGCGAATGCGCCACCTGGATCGACCTTCACCCTCAGGATGACGCCAGCTTCGAGGTGCGGCGCACCCGCGCCCAGGTCGAGCAGGCGGTCGAGCAGGTCATTCAGCATGCCGGCCGGGCGCTCGGTGCCACGCCGTTCTGTTGCAGCAGCCATTTCGCCCGGCTCAGTGCCGACCTGCCGGTATACATACGCCAGAGCCACGCCGAACGCGACCTGGCCGAGTTGGGCCGGCAACTGACCGGCCTGCCGGCGGGAGCATGGCAACTATGAGCCAGAACTTGATACAGGCCGCGCAAGGCACACCGTGGAGCGCCTGGCAGCATTCTGCTCAGTTGGCCCGCGCCAGCTGGACGCTGCCCGAGCAGTTGTGCCCACCCGGGAGGCGCCTGGTGCTGCTGGCTCCGCACCCGGACGACGAAATCCTCATGGCCGGCGGGCTGCTGGCCAGCTTCCAGGGACGAGAACAGGACGTGCTGCTTCTTTCTGCCACCAATGGCGAGGGCAGCCACCCGCATTCCTCACAATGGCCAGAGCGCCGCCTGCGCCATCAGCGCCCACTGGAAAGCCGCCATGCCCTGCAACTGCTTGGGCTGGACCTCAACCGCCTCGACTGGCGACGACTCAACCTCAAGGATGGCGCGCTGCCCCACGATGAAGCCTTTTTGGTCAACCACCTGAACCAGTTGCTCAAACCTGGCGACCTGCTGCTGACCACGTGGCGCGGCGACGGCCATTGCGACCACGAAGCAGCAGGTCGCGCCTGTGCCCAGGCGGCCCAGACCAGGCGTGTACAACTCGCTGAGGCCCCAGTCTGGGCCTGGCACTGGGCAAGCCCCGACGACCCGCGCCTGCCCTGGCCCCGCGCACACCGCGTGCAACTGTGCGATGAGCACCTGGCGCTCAAGCGCCAAGCCCTCGCTGCACATGCCAGCCAGTTGCAGCCTGATGGTGATCGCCCACCGGTTGTGCCGGAACAGCTGCAGGCTTGCCTGTTGCAACCATTCGAGCTGCTCTTTCTGTCAACGGAGGCAACATGAGCCTGGACGCACAGTACTTCGCCGACTTGTACGCCGGCAACGATGACCCCTGGGCCTTTCGTACCCGCTGGTACGAACGGCGCAAGCGCGAGCTGACCCTGGCCAGCCTGCCGCGCCAATGCTACGAGCGCGTATTCGAGCCGGCCTGCGCCAACGGCGAGCTGAGCGTTCTGCTGGCCGAGCGCTGCGCCAGCCTGTCGTGCCAGGACATCGACGCGACCGCTGTGGCCTTGGCCCGTCAACGGCTTGCAGGCGTGAGCCACGCCCATGTCGAACAGGGCCACCTGCCGGGCGACTGGCCGGGCGGTCAGTTTGACCTGATCGTGTTCAGTGAGATCGGCTACTACCTGGACCCCACCGACTGGTTGCAGGTGATCGAGCAGTCGGTGGCCAGCCTGGCGTATGACGGTGGTTTGCTGGCCTGCCACTGGCGCCATCCCATCGCCGGCTGCCCGCAGGATGGCCGCGAGGTGCATGCCCTGCTGGCCCGGCATCTGCCACTTTACCCAGTGCTGCGCCACGAAGAGGCGGATTTCCTGCTCGAATACTGGTCGTGTAAGCCCAGCGTCGTGGACCTTGACGAGATCTGCCCATGATCGCCGTCATCATCCCCGCGCACAACGAAGCGCGCCGGTTGGGGCGCTGCCTGACTGCGGTCAAACAGGCCGTGGCACACGCCGAGGGGGCTGGGCTGGCGGTGGAGGTGCTGGTGGTGCTCGATCGCTGTGTCGACGCCAGCGCGCGCATCGCCCGCCGCCACGGCGTGCATACCCTGGAACTGGAGGCCGGCAACGTCGGCATCGCCCGGCGCCTGGGGGCGGCGTGGATGATCGAGCGCGGTGCCCAGTGGCTGGCCTTCACCGACGCCGACAGTCGCGTGCCCAGGCATTGGCTGGTGTCACAGCTGCAATGGCACGCGGACGCGGTGTGCGGCACGGTGCACATCGAACGCTGGCAGCCTTGGCAGAACGCAGCGTTACGCCAGTTGTACCGCAGCCGTTATCAGGCCCGTGAAGGGCATCGGCATATCCATGGCGCCAACCTCGGCGTATGCGCCAAGGCCTACGAGCGCGTGGGCGGCTTCCAGCCATTGCCGGCGCATGAAGATGTGCAACTGGTGCTGGCCCTGGAAGCCAGCGGCGCACAGATCGTCTGGACCGCAGCGCACAGCGTGGCCACCAGCAGCCGGGTGGACAGCCGTGCGCGCGAGGGCTTTGGGGACTATCTCAAGGGGCTGGGGGGACCGCTTGCGTAACTCATGAAGCCTTGCGCGGTCGCTTGGCCGCCGGCTTCTTCGCTTTGGTCTTGCCGCCGAGGCTGCGTTTAAGCAGCTCGGTGAGGTCGATGATGTCGGCGCCCTTCTCAGCCGTCGCGCCCTCGCCTTTGTCCACGGTTTCGATCTTGCCTTTGCTGGCTTTCTCCTCCACCAGGTCGAGGATGGTCTGGCGAAACGCATCATGGTACTCATCGGGCGTCCATTGCCCGCTCATGTCCTCCACCAGGCGCCTGGCCATGTCCAGCTCACGCTTGTCGACCTTAGTCTCGGTCACGCTCTTGTCCAGTTCCAGCGTATCCAGCCCGCGCACCTCCTCCGGCCAGCGCAGGGTGATCAAGACCAGTGCATCTTCCAGCGGGCGCAGCAGGGCCAGGTGCTGGCGGGTGTGCAGCACCACGGTGGCCAAGGCCACCTTACCGGTGCTGTGCAGGGTCTCGCGCAGCAAGGCATAGACCTTGCCACCACGACGATCGGGGCTCAGGTAGTAGGGGGTGTCAAACTGTTGCAGCGGAATGTCGCCGGCGTCGACGAACGAGAAGATGTCGATGGTCTGGGTCGCCTCGGGCCTGGCCTTGCGGATTTCTTCCTCGCTGATCACCACGTAGCGGCCCTTTTCGTACTCCACCCCTTTGACGATGTGCTCCTTGTCGATGTCCTTGCCGGTCACCTTGTTCACCCGCTTGTAGCCAACCGGCTCCATACTGCGCTTGTCCAGCCAGTCGAAGTCCACTCGCTCACTGCGCACGGCGGTATTCAGCGAGACGGGGATGTGCACCAAGCCAAAGCTGATCGCGCCTTTCCAGATTGCCCTCGCCATGGTCGGTTCCTATGCATCGAAAGATTGGCCGGGATGGCTGTAGCGCAACGCGCCACAGCGTTCGCAACACTGGCAGTGAAGGCCGGCGACTTCACTCACCAACAGGCTGCGCCATTGGCAGCCTCGCAGCAGGCAGACGAATTTCATCAGCCACCTCCCTGGCCCGAGAAATACAGGCCCTTACTGTGACTGACTGCGCGGCGCCGAGAAGGTTTATCCGGATTTGCCGGGCAGCCATCAGGCCACCTACCGGAAGTCACTCATCACTTGCCCGTACACTGCGCGCATCGCCTGACGGTTATCCAGGCCCTGTTCACGGGCCAGTACGAAGGCTTGGCGCTGGCGATCGGCGCTGCTGCCCTCGCGCAGGATGTGCCGCGCTTGGATGAATGAACGCTCGGCATCGGCGGTGTCAGCCGGGCACTGCTGCTGCAACTGCATCAGCCAGCCCTCGGCGCTGACCGGCTGTTGCGCGTGGACACCGATGAAGGTGGCCAGGCGGCCCTGACGCAGGGCGCGCCAGTAGTTTTCCTGGGTGACCCAGCGCATCTCGCGGCTGGCGGGGTCATCGTGGCGGGCCAGCGCCTGCTCGACCAGGTGGCGAAACAGGCCGGCAACGGCCAGGGCATCCTCCAGCCGCGGGCAGCCATCGCAGATACGCAGCTCGACCGTCGGAAACCGCCGCGAGGGCCTGATCGCCCACCAGAAGTCACCGTCCTCGGCCAGGCTACCGGTACGTTGCAGCAATGCCCGGTAGCGCTGGTAGGCACTCCAGTCCGGCAACGGCTCTGGCAGCCCCATGTGCGGCCATTCCCCGCACACTGCGCGGCGATAGCTCATGTAGCCGGTATCCTCACCGCCCCAATACGCAGACGAAGTACTGAGCGCCAACAACAAGGGCAGCCAGTACAGCACCCGATTGATCACCCGCATCCGATCAATGCCCACCGGTACGCCGACGTGCACGTGCAGGCCATTCAACAGGCTGCGCCGGGCCACCAGCTGGTAATCGTCGAACAACTGGCGATAGTGCGGGGAGCCACGTGGGCGCTGACGCAGCCACTGGGCGCTGGGGTGGCTCGCCGCGCCGTACAGCCCCGCTCCCTCGTTGGCCAGCGCCTGGGCCAGGCACTGTCGCCGCTCGCCAAAGAACTCACGCGCCTGGTGCAACGTGTCGAAAACCGGCGAAGCGATCTCTATCTGGCTATGGAACATTTCTTCGGCGAACCACGGGCCCAACGCGTCCCGACAACAGCGGGCCACGGCTGCTGACGGAGCCGCCATGACCTGCCCGGTGGCCAGCTTCACCAGCAGGTATTCTTCCTCGATGCCAAACGTGCACTGCCGCGCCACGACGCTATCAGCCGCGACGGGTGACGGTCAGGGCCACGGCGGCAATGCGCTCGACCTGCTCGTAACCGGGTTCAAGCAATTGCTCACCGAATACGTCTGGGTCCAGCTCACGATAGAACCAACTGAACGCAGGCCCTGCCAGGCGTAACCGCACGGCTTCGAGCAGCGCGTCGCGCCCCTCGACGATGGCGACACCGGTGTACAGCAGCAACGTGCCCCCGGGCGACAGGCGCTCCCGGGCTTGGTCGACGATGCGCAGCGACAGCTCGGCACCCAGTGCGCCGCCGCCGTGGCGGTAGGCGCGCTGTCCGGCGTCAAGCATGTACGGCGGGTTGGCGACGATCAGGTCGAACGTACCTGCGATGTCATTGAGCAGGTCACTGTGCTCGACCGAGACATTGGCCACACCGGCCAAGGCGGCATTGATGGCGGTGTAGCGCAATGCCATAGGGTTGATGTCCACTGCGCAAACCTGAGCGTGTTGGGCGGCGCGAGCGATCACCAACGCCCCTACACCGCTGCCACAGCCGATGTCTACGGCATGCTGCACGCGCTCGGGCGTGCTGATCAAATGATCGTGTATCAGCTGGGCGAAACGGTAGCTGTCGGGGCCAAAGAACACCGCGTCGCGGCTGTCCGTTGGCCAGGCAGCATGTACCAGCAACAGATCGTCCAGGCTGGACCAGCGCACAGTGCTGCGCCACAGCGCACCTTGGGCCTCCAGCACGCCAGCGAGGCGCAGCTGCGCCAGTTCATCGGGGCTGAGCAGTGACGCGGCGAACGGCCTACTCCAGCCGAACACATCACGCAGGGTACGCGCCTGCTGCGCATCGGCCCGGGCATTGACCCTGGCCTGGGTCGCCGGCGTCACGCAAGTGAAACGATAGCCGTCGGCACGCAGGCGACGCCCCAACTGCAACAAGGCCTCATCGGCACGGATCTGGTCTTGGTCGAGCAGCATCAGTAGAGCCCTCCTTGCATCAAGCCGGTGGCCTGAATGAACGCGCGGGTGGCCTGCAGGCCCTGGGGGGTAGCATGCCGATTGCCAGCCATCGCTTCGATCAGCGCAGCCATGTCTGCAGCCGGTGGCGCAAGGGGTGTTTCATCTGCCAACTGCAAGGCGTGCTCCCACTGCCCTGGCAGCACCCGACGGATTTCTGCGCCTTGCCAGTCTCCGGCGATCCAGTCATGCCAAAGCTGCTTTTCATAAGCATCGAACACACCGAACATGGCCGCTACAGGGCCTTCTATCAGCGACCAGAAGCGGCTTTGTCGGGGATCGTTGTCGCGCTTGATCCAACCCTGAACCTGTAGCGCCTCCAGAAAATCAGGCATCGCGCCGGGTTCGGCAAGCCACTGGTTGATGGTGCGTCCTTGCAGGCGACAACGGTCCGAATGCATGCACTGGCCATAGATGCGCTTGCGCTCCAGCGCGCCGAGCAATTCGGCCTGCAGGTCGAACGAGGCGATCAACGACGGCGTGTCGATCCCCAGGTCATTAAGACGGTAGCCATGCCTGACACGCTCGTAGAACGCGGGTTTCTCGTCCCGCACCAGCTCGGTGAAGCTCTCTACGGCGCGGCGCGCATGGCCGCTGGCGGCATTATCGATGGTCACATGCAACTGGAAGTAATGGGCGTCGATACCCAGCTCGGCCAGCTCGTGGGTGGTGATCAGCAGATGCAAAGGGGGCTGTTCGTAACCCAGGTTGTAACCGATCACTTCTGGAAGAAAACGCTCGCAGTGCTGGCCGAGCGCCAGTTGCAACGCGCCCTGCAGGTAGCGAGCGGGGTCAAGCGATGGCTCCTGCAGGCAACCCAGGCGACTGAGCAAGCGCTGGTAGATCAACACGTGATTGCAGCGTGGGTCACCGTCTCCGAGTTCTTCGAGGAAGGTGCGGATCAGCCCATGGAAGCGCGGGTCCTGCCAATGCCATAGGGCTCCGTGTAGCCAGGCGCCGTCGACCGCTTTGGTCGGCGCGACTTGCTGCAGAAACCACAAGGCATGGGCCCGATTGGCAAAAAAACGACGGGGGCCGCCCTGACGCCGTTGTTCCAGGTAGGCCGCATGCTCGCTGGCGACACGTCCCGCATGGTTATCGGCCCATTGCGGGAGTAGCCCAGGATCATCTGGCAGGTCGTCGCAAAGCGCACGGGCCAGATGCAGTTGCTCTTCCAGCCAGGCCTCGGTGGTGGGCTCCGGGCCCTCAAGTAGCGCTCGATAGCGATGCTCCAGCCCTAAGTCGGCATTTTGAGGTCTTATACCTGCCTTTGTGGTTGCCACCATGCCCTGTACCTCACTCATTGATTCTGCGGTTTGGTCTCAGCTGGAGGGTTAATTACAGGGTCACTGGGTTGCTGCATCTGCAGTGACGGTTTGCTTGGGTCGGCATCCTTCGCTGGATGATCACTGTCGCGGTCGAAGCAACCTCCGAGCAGCGAGAAACTGGCAGTCAACAGCAACATGGCGAACAGGTTGTTTTTCATGATGGTTACTCGTTTTTGTGAAGACCTAAACCAACGAGTCTCACCGTCCCCCTGAATTCGTTCTGATTACGACATAGCGGATGAGCGGTGCCCGGACACGCAGATTGCGCTGCCACGGCGGCCCTGTTTTCAAGAAAAACTAAACCTTCACCCACACCTGCGGTTCAACCGAGTGCGACATTGAGGTCGCGCCAACAGAACGAAGGAGTGAGACATGAACACACCATTGTTGAAAATCGCCGGCGTTACCCTGTTGATGGGCCTGGCTTCGCTGCAGGTACAGGCAGCGTCTTCGGACGATTTCGTCGATGCGGCCACTGAAGCCGGTATCGCCGAAGTGGTCACCGGCAACCTGGCGCAGGAAAAGAGCCAGAGCGCAGACATCAAGCAATTCGCCCAGCAAATGGTCACAGACCATACCAAAGCCAACCAGGAACTCGGTGACATCGCCCGCAAGCTGGACATCAGCGTGCCCGACGAAGCGGCGCTGACCGACAAGGTGAAGAAGATGATCCTCGAATGGCGCGACGAGTCGTTCGACCGGTCATACGTCAATAGCCAGGTCGACGCGCACGAAAAGGCCGTGGAACTGTTCAAGAAAGAGGCCGCCTCCTCCGACAAGCCGGAGCTGAAGGCCTTCGCCAGCGACAAGCTGCCAACGCTGCAACACCATCTGGAACAGGCCAAGGCGCTGCAAGCCACTCACGGCAAGTAACCCACACGTCACCACGTAATCCCAGGGGCCGCCCTGCGGCCCTGCCTTGAGCCATCTGGAGGTGGGCTCCCCATGAATGATCGAATCATCGAACTGTTCACCGACACCACATTCTTCGGCATTTCCATCCTCAACCTGCTGGTAGCGCTGTGCGTTGCTGTGCTGACGTTCGTGATTGCCAGAGCTGTCATCGGCCTGTTGATGCGCCGGGTGCAGCGCTGGTCCGAACATGACGGGGCAATGAGTCAGGTGCTGGCCAAGGTACTGGCCGGCACCAGCAACAGCCTGCTGCTGCTCGCTTCGCTGCTGGTCGGCTTGAGCATGCTGGACCTGCCCGAGCGCTGGCTGGGCCGGGTCAGTAGCTTGTGGTTCGTGGTCGCTGCCCTGCAGATCGGCCTCTGGGTCAATCGCGCCATCGCGCTGGGCCTCACCCGCTACTTCAGCCGGCACAGCGCCGACGGCCTATACCAAGGCAGTGCGCTGGCCACGCTTTCGGCCTGGGGCGCGCGCGTGCTGTTGTGGTCGGTGGTGTTGCTGGCCATGCTGTCCAATCTGGGCGTCAATGTCACCGCCTTCGTGGCCAGCCTGGGTGTGGGCGGCATTGCCGTCGCCCTGGCCGTGCAGAACATCCTGGGTGACCTGTTCGCCTCATTGTCGATCGCCGTCGACAAACCGTTCGAAGTCGGTGATTTCATCGTCATCGGTCCGCTGGCGGGCACGGTGGAGCACGTGGGGCTTAAGACCACACGCATCCGCAGCCTGGGTGGCGAGCAGATCGTCATGGCCAATGCCAGCATGATCAGCAGCACGATCCAGAACTACAAACGCTTGCAGGAGCGACGCATCGTGTTCGAGTTCGGCTTGTCGTACGACACGCCCACTGATGCGGTAAAACAGGCGCCCGCCATCGTCGAAGAGGCGATCACAGCCCAACAGCAGGTGCGTTTTGATCGCGCCCATTTGCGCGGCTTTGGCAAAGAGGCACTGGAGTTCGAATGCGTCTATATCGTGAGAGACCCTGGCTACAACCTCTACATGGATATTCAGCAGGCGATCAATTTCCACCTGCTCGAGCGCTTCAACAGGATCGGAGCCAAGTTTGCCGTACCGGTACGTGCCATCAAGGTGACCGCACTGCCACAATCCCTCGAGCAGCCCCAGGCCCTTTGACCGACAGCGGCACTTTGGCCAGCATGGGCAGTCCTACTTGAACCCCGCTCGTAGATTGATCGGTGCCAGGCCTATAATCGCTGCCACTGCTCACTCCCGGTTCGCACAAGGCTCGTGCCCATGAAATCGTCCAGCAAACCCACGCCCGCCTCGCCGCAAAACCCTGCCCTAAGCCCCAGCCATCTGGACTTCCCAGTGGTGGGTATCGGTGCATCGGCCGGCGGCCTGGAGGCGGTCCAGGCGTTTTTTCAGCGCGTCCCCGAAAACTGCGGCATGGCGTTCGTTGTAGTGTTGCACTTGTCGCCGGACCACCAGAGCCAGGCAGACCGCTTGATCCAGCGCGTCACGCGAATGCCGGTGTGCCAGGTAAGCGAGCCGGTACCGATCGAGCGTGATCACGTCTATGTCATTTCGCCAGCCAACCGCCTGTCCACCAATGACGGCTACCTGCGGGTCAGCCCGGCCAGGCGCAGCCGCGGCGACCACGTCGCCATCGACCTGTTCTTTCGCGACCTTGCTGATGTGCACAAGGACCATGCGTTCTGCGTAATCCTTTCGGGCAGCGGCAGCGATGGCGCAGTGGGCCTATCGCGGATCAAGGAACAAGGTGGCGTGACGCTTGTGCAGTCGCCCGATGACGCCCAGTACCCTGACATGCCCAAGGCCGCCATCGCCACCGGCATGGTCGACCTGATCCTTCCGGTGACCGAGATTCCGGGCAAGCTGGTAGAACTGTGTCGCTCGGCTCAGAAGGTCAAACTGCCGGAAATCGAGGATGACAGCCTCCCGCCGCCGCTAGGCGAACGCTCAGGCGACCCAGCCCAATGCGACCCGCTCCTCGACGACATCCTCGCCCGGCTGCATGCCAGCACCGGCCACGACTTCCAGCACTACAAGCGCGCGACGGTGCTGCGCCGGCTTGAACGTCGCCTGCACGTCACCGCGCAGACCGACCTTGCCGGTTACCGCGACTACCTCGAGCGGCATCCTGAGGAGTCTCGCGCCCTGTTGGCGGACATGCTGATCGGGGTCACCAACTTCTTTCGCGACCGGGACGCCTTCGAAGCGTTGCAACAACAGGCGATGCCGGGGCTGGCCAACGATGACAGCGAGGATCCGCAGCGCGAAATACGCATCTGGTCGGCGGGGTGTTCATCCGGCGAGGAAGCCTATAGCCTGGCGATGATGGCAACCGAGCAATTGGCGATGGAGCAGCGCAGTGCCAAGGTGCAGGTGTTCGCCACCGACCTCGACGAGCGCGCGATCAATGTCGGCCGGCTGGGCGTTTACCCCGATGCCATCGCCACCGATGTTCCCACGGCCAGGCTGCGCCAGTTCTTCATCAAGGAAAATCAGAATTACCGCGTACGCAAGGACATTCGCGAAAAAGTGCTGTTCGCCCGGCACAACCTGTTGTCCGATCCACCGTTCTCTCAGTTGGACCTGGTGGTATGCCGTAACTTGCTCATCTACCTGGACCGGGAAGTGCAACGGGAAATCCTGCGGCTGTTCCACTTCGCCCTGCGTAAAGGAGGTTACCTGTTCCTGGGCAGTTCGGAATCAGCGGACGTGGCGGCCGACCTGTTTATTGCCGTGGACAAGCGCCATCGCATCTTCCGCGCCAGGGAAGTGGAACCGGCGCGCCGCCCGGGGCGGCTTCAGACGCCCGACACGCCAGCAGTACGCGCCAAACCCAAGCCCCTGCGCAAGCTGTCCTATGCTGAAATCCATCACCGGGCGTTGTCCAGGCGCACACCGCCCAGCCTGATCGTCGATGCTGACGGCAACATCTTGCACATGAGCGATGGTGTCGGCCGCTTCCTGCGCCACGCCGGTGGCGAAGTCAGCCCCAGCCTGCTCAACCTGGTACTCACGCCGCTGCGCCCTGCCCTGCGCAGTACCCTGTTGCAGGCTCAAAACACCGGCCAGCCGGTCAGCTCGGGCGCAGTGATCATCACCGTCGACGATCAGCGCGTCGAAGTCCAGGTACAGGTACAGCCCCACCAGGACGAACCCAGTGGCAGCGAATGCCTGCTGGTGATTTTCCAGGTTCGCGAAGCTGATCCCCACAACCCGCCTGCCATTCAGCAAACCGAAGGCATGGTGTTGAGCACCCTGGAGCGCGAACTGCAGCGTACCCGTCAGCAGTTGCAGGAAACCATCGAGCAGTCCGACATCTCCAGCCAGGAGCTGATGGCCTCGAACGAAGAAATGCAGGCGGTCAACGAAGAGTTGCGCCTGGCCAGCGAAGAGCTGGAAACCAGCAAGGAAGAGCTGCAATCCATCAACGAGGAATTGCTGACGGTCAACTACGAGCTCAAGACCAAGGTCGATGAAACCGACAAGATCAACGACTACCTGAGCAACCTGATCGCCTCCACCCAGATCGCCACCGTGTTTGTCGACCGCAACCTGCACATTCGCTGGTTCACCCCTGGGGCCACCGCCATTTTCAGCATACTGCCGGTCGACACCGGCCGCTCGCTGCTCGACATCACCCATCGCCTGGAATATCCAGGCCTGGCGGACGATGCGCGTGCGGTGATCGAGCGCGAAACCACGATCGAGCGTGAAGTGATCGGCCAGGACCAGCATTGGTACCTGGCGCGCCTGCTACCGTACCGGGCCAGCGAGCAGAATGTCGATGGCACCGTGCTGACGTTCATTGATATCACCAAAAGCCGCGCAGCCGAAGAACGCTTGCGCCAAGGTGAGGAGCGCATGCGCCTGGTCGCGGAGAGCACCCATGACTTCGCCATCATCCTGCTTGATGAACAGGGCCTGATAATCGATTGGAACACGGGCGCTGCGTTGATCTTCGGCTACGCCAAGGATGAAGTGATTGGCCAGCACTATGCGCTGATCTTCACCGATCAGGACCGCGAAGATGGCGAACCAGAACGTGAACTGCGTGCCGCGCGCCTGCATGGCCGCGGCCAGGACGAACGCTGGCATGTGCGCAAGGACGGCAGCCGCTTCTATTGCAGTGGCGAAGTGTCACGCCTCAAGGGCAGCAGCCTGCGCGGTTACGTGAAGATCGCCCGTGACCTGACCGGCCACAAGCGCCTGCAGGACGAACAAAGCAAGCGCCTGGCCGAGTCACAAAGCTCCAGCCACATGAAGGACGAGTTCTTCGCAGTGATGTCCCACGAGCTCAAGCACCCGTTGAACCTGATTCAGCTCAATGCCGATATCTTGCGACGTATACCATCGGTCACAAGTACCGGCATGGCGAGCAAAGCGGTCAACGTCATTCGCGAAGCGGTCACCAGCCAGGCGCGGATCATCGATGACTTGCTCGATGTAGCGCGCATCCGCACGGGCAAACTCAAACTGAAGACCCAGCCGGTCGATTTGTGCGCCGTGCTGCAGGGTATCTGCTCCGTAGCTTGCAATGAGCAGCGCGGCCGAAGTGTTCGGCTGACGCTGCCGGCCGATGGGGAACCGGTCTATGTGGAGGCCGACAGCACCCGTGTCGACCAGATCATCTGGAACCTGCTGAACAACGCACTGAAGTTCAGCCCTGCCGATGGCGAAATTCTGTTGAGACTTGCTCGGCAGGATGAGCAGGCGCGACTTGAAGTCATCGATCAGGGCATAGGCCTCGCCAAAAACTCCCTGGAAGATATTTTTGAGCTGTTCAACCAGGCTGCACCCACCGGCCATGGGCGAGAGGGGCTAGGTATTGGCCTTTCCCTGGTTCGTCAATTGGTAGAAGCCCATGGCGGAGCGGTCAGCGTAGAGTCTCCCGGAATAGGCCAGGGTTGTACGTTCATCATCACCCTGCCCTTGTGCGCGTACGCCCAGCAACCCCAGGTGCAAGGCGAAGTGCTGCCATCAGAAGGTCGGCTGAAAGGGGTTCGTATCCTGCTGGTGGATGACTCGGTCGATGTGCTGGAAGTGATGGAACAATTGCTGTTGATGGAAGATGCCGACGTCGATGCCTACAGCGACCCGAAACTGGCGCTGCAGTCGGCGGCAGATGCGCGTTACGACGTGATCATTTCCGACATCGGCATGCCTGGCATGGACGGCCATGCTCTGATCCGGGCGCTGCGCGGCCTGGAGCATCTGCGCTACATCCCGGCCATCGCGTTGACAGGCTATGGGGCCAGCGCCGACCAATACAAGTCTCGCCAGTCCGGGTTCGACCGTCACCTGAACAAGCCTGTGGGCTATGACGACCTGATCGAAGCGATCGAGCGCCTGAATGGATCAGCGTCGGTCTGAATAAGGGAAGGCAGGCTTTGCGGGGGCGACCCACGCCCCTCAGTGCTTCCTGCCCTCCTCCTTCTGTTTTTCTTCGTCTTGCCTTTCGACCTTTTCCACCAGCAAGGGCATCGTGCCCAGCACCAACAGCGCCAGCACCGTGCTGACCAGCGCCGTGGCTTCGCGTCCCATCCCGGCTGCCGTACCGATGGCCGCCGTCATCCATAGCCCCGCGGCTGTGGTCAGGCCTTTCACATGACTGGTGTCCTGGCCATTGCCTTTGAGAATGGTGCCCGCGCCCAGAAAGCCGATACCGGCAACGATGCCCTGAATCACCCGGCTGAGCGCCTGCGCATCGGCACCTGCCATGCTCGGTGCCAGCACGAACAGCGCCGCCCCCAGCGACACCAGCATGTGCGTGCGCACCCCGGCGGACTTGCCCTTGTGCTCGCGCTCGAAGCCCAGCACTGCGCCGAGTACGGCAGCCATTACCAGGCGTACGAGGATTCGTACGATCTCGCGCTCATCGCCAATGTCGGCGAATTCGGCCTGGATTGTTTGCCAGATCAGGTCCATTGACAGGTACCGGCCTGATGAGGCTTTCTGCTGGTGCGGCGCTCTTCACAGGCGCTCGTTGGTTCGATCTTGATCGGCATGGCAGCGGCTTCCGAGGACGGTTAAAGCGTATGACTGCGAGCACTTCAAGGTTGCTGCATCGGACTGCCTGGCAGGTCGAGTGCAAGCCGTCTGGCTGACTTTGACAGCTGTCAGAAATCGCCATTCTCGATCGCGCATCCTGCTGGGGGTATCGCGGGTATTTTTGGGGGTACATTTCTGCTTTTTGAAGCCAGAAACGCCGTTCCAGAGGCCTTTCCAAATGTTCTTCGGCGACCCTGACAGTCTCTAACCCACTTTCGACGGTCGGATTGGTTTTTTGCTAGATCACTTCGTAGCGATTGCGGGTTGACCTCTTCCACCCAGGTCGGCATGCCCCCTGCGTGATCGCGACCCGTCAGTGTTGGTGATGCCGGTCGAGCATGCCTTGACAGGGCTCGCCCCCCTGACGTTCAACGACACCCTCAGCCACGCTTATGTCGCCGTCAACGCCAACAGTGCCCTCGCCGTCTATCTTGAGCCGCAAGCCCTTCAAGCCGGTTGGAGCTTGCAAGTGCGAGTGCGGGCTCAACGCACATTGCGTTTCTGCGCCCGCTCTTCGACAGTTTGCCGGGCGCTAGCCGAGCGCTGCTGGACTGTTTGTCTCTACCACTGACCGGCAAGGCTTGACTCTACCGTAAGGGGCAGACTTTACCCTTGGCACTTCATTACCTGGAGTTTGTCATGAAGCGCAAACGCATGCTCGTAATCCTCGGCCACCCTTCGAACGACAGCTTTTGCGGCGCTGTGTCCGAACGTTATGTCGAGGCTGCCACGCAAGCAGGCCATGAGGTGCGCCTGCTACGCCTGGACACCCTGGATTTCGATCCGGTCTTGCACGATGGCTATAACCAGATCCAGTTGCTTGAGCCCGATTTGATCAACGCACAGAACGACATTACCTGGGCCGAACACCTGACATTGGTGTACCCGATCTGGTGGGGCGGCATTCCGGCGTTGCTCAAGGGGTTCTTCGACCGCGTGTTTCTGCCCGGCTTTGCCTTCAAGTACCGCAAGGGCTCGCCCTTCCCGGATAAGCTGCTCAAGGGCCGCACGGCTCACCTTTTGGTGACCATGGACACGCCGCCGTGGTACTACCGGTGGGTGTATCGCATGCCGGGCCTGCACCAAATGCGCAAGACCACCCTGGAGTTCTGCGGCATAAAACCCCTGAAAACCCTGACCTTCGGTCCGGTATTGGGCTCCAAGCCGGAACAGCGTGAAGCCTGGCTCAAGCAAGTCCAGGCAGTCGCCAGCCGTTGATCGGCCCCGGTCGGGCCGTGCCCCTGCGCTGCCCAGCCGGGCCTCCCTGCTGTGACACCTTGTCCAACTTGGCTTCCCACACCCTGACGCTTGTGCAAAGATGTCGCGCGCCTGTACGAGCACGCGACATCTTTTCGCTTCTGATGCGTCATAAAAAGGGATTTTCATGTACATCGGCAAAGCTGCCCAGCTGTCGGGCACCACCGTCAAAAGCATTCGACATTACGAAGAAATCGGCCTGTTGCCCCCCCCGCAACGCGAAGGCAAGTACCGCATCTACAGCCAGCAAGATCGTGTCCCGGGAAGTGGTGTAACTGAACCAGCCGAAGGCGCCCTGCGGGCGAAAGAGGTT
>NZ_JBBMRJ010000034.1:0-70349 GCF_037993085.1 Pseudomonas sp. YNh
AACTAAACGGCAAACTCAGTGGCCAGAGCCATGATGAGTTACACCACTTCCTGGGACACGATCAACACGAGAGCATGACAATTGGTTCTACACACAACCACCCCGCCGATCTGACCATCGACCCATCACTGCCGATGCAGCCGTGGGCCGCGCGTTTCCCTAATCCCCCAGATCTCTGCTTTGACTACCGCCGCCTGATCGAACAAGAGGGAGGCGTTGCACGGGCCACACAGCCCGAACATCGCATTTGTATTGTCGGTGCCGGCGTTACCGGATTGACTGCGGCCCGGGAATTATTGCGCTGTGGTTTTAGCCGTATCACCTTGATCGAGCAGTCCCGGCGTGTAGGCGGGCGACACCTGACAGTCGTGAACAGCTCTGCAAGCGGATGATGCAACGAAATTGGCAGCCTTCTCTGATGAGGAGTTGGCGACCAAGTGCCTGAAGGAGCTCGATAGGATCCTTCTGCGGTGCACCAATGTGGGTGAGGCGATATCGCCCTACATCGATACTCGAAACATTCGCATACAGCGTTGGAGCACAGACCGAAATGCGCTCGGGTGTGCGAAATTGTATAGGGCAGGTACCTACTTTGATGCGGTAAACCTGATGAAATACAACCGGGATCTGAGCGCGAGCTCAGGGTTGTATCTGGCTGGAGAGTCCTTCTCAGTTGACGCCGGGTGGACAGAGCCGTGTTTGCGCACGGCAATTGATACGGTCATCAACCTCTGCAACAACACTTCAGCGCAATTCAATGGTGGCTTTACCCTTGAGCACTACCCACATTATCAGGTTGGGAAATAGCGGCGTACGGGGCATTTTGTAGGGGGAGTCCTACTGCGATCATGTGATTTTCCTTCGGTCCCATAGGACCCCCCTGACTGTCCCTCCCAGGCCCAACATCGCTTTACTGGCGTCCTTCCAAAACAACCACAAAAAGGAAGCCGCCATGTCTGAAACCTGTTCCCCCGTCAGCCCTGTACGTATCGCTGTCATCCAGTACGATCCCCAGGTCGGTCTTGAGCATTGTGAGCGAAACCTGGATAGAGGGCTGGCACTGGCCCGGCGCGCAGTAGGCGAAGGCGCCAACCTGATAGTGTTGCCTGAGCTGGCCAATACCGGCTATGCCTTCAACTCCCGCGCCGAAGCCTATGCCCATGCAGAGACGCTGCAGGACGGCCCCAGTCTGAAAGCCTGGGCGGACTTCGCAAAGGAGTACCAAGTTTACCTGGCCGCCGGTTTTTCCGAGCGCGACGGGCTGAAGCTCTACGACAGCGCCGTACTGTTTGGCCCTGAAGGCCGGCTCGGGCACTACCGTAAGGCTCATCTCTGGAACCAGGAAAAACTCTGGTTCACCCCCGGCGATCTGGGATTCCCGGTATTCGAGACGCCGATCGGCCGTATCGGCCTGCTGATATGCTGGGACATCTGGTTCCCGGAAGTCCCGCGTCTGATGGCGGCGCAAGGCGCCGACATCATCTGCAGCCTCAACAACTGGGTATGGACCCCGCCACCATTGTTCGATGAAGCAGGGCGCTGCATGGCCTCGTACCTGACCATGACCGCAGCGCATGTCAACAACGTTTATATCGCCGCCGCGAACCGTGTCGGGAGCGAGCGGGGCGGGCGCTTCCTGGGGTGCTCGCTGATCGCCGGTACCAATGGCTGGCCGATTGGCGAAGTGGGCAGTGCAGAGGCCGAAGAAATTCTCTATGCGGATGTAGATCTGAGCAGTGCACGCTCGGCGCCGATCTGGAACACCCTCAACGACCTGCCACGAGACCGGCGTACCGACCTCTACGATGCCAGTCTTGGCTACCGCTTGCACGGGCCCATGCCACGTTGAGGAGTCGTAAATGAACACGCTACTCTTCTCAGGACAGCAGCGTTGGCCTGTGTTGATTTTTGCCTGTGTGCTGCTGGTGCTCGCTGCGAGCCTTGCCCATGGCCAATGGCCGGATTATGCAGTTATGGTGGCGACGCTCGATCAGCCGCTGAGCCGCTTGCGCTGGATCGTCGGTGATATCAGCGAAGTGGCATTCTACAAGCACGAGCTGCCCGCACTGGGCTTGCTGCTTGGCGCTTGCCTGGCGCACTGGGGCCACGTGCGAGGGTATCGCTGGCAGGGCTTTGCCATTTGCTATGGCAGCGGACTATGGCCATGGGTGTTCACCAGTTCGTTCCTGGGCTTGGTGCTTAGCCACGCGTTGTGGGGGTGGACCTTGGCCAGTGGCAACTGGCAACCCACCTTCGTCGCCTTCGTGTCATTGCCGGCCGCTATGGTATTGCTGTTTGGTGCGGGCTGGCGGGTGACGATCACGGGGGCGGTACTGGGTGCTCTACTGGTAACACCGGCCAGCCTTCTGATAGTCAACTACCTGTGCTATCCCCTGCAGTTGCCCGTAGTAGTTGGCAACGTGAGCGGCATGGCGGTTGCCAGTGTCGTGGCCTTCAGCCTGTGCAAGCGCTTTCCTTCATGGGTACGCCAAAGCCGTGTGGCCACCGCAGTGGCGCCGGTCGTCAACCTGCCAGACTACGGTGTGGTCTGGACGTTGCGTCGGGTCCTGGCCGATTTCAGCGAAGCGCCATTTTTCGGTAATGAGCTGGCCAGCCTCGGGCTACTGCTGGGGGTGTTGCTGGCTTACCTGTTAGCTCCGGCTGCACCGTCCTACGGTTCAATGCTGGTGATGCAGATAGTGGCCGGCCAGGCCTTGGCATCGTTGGTTGGGGTCGTGTTCTGGCGTGGACAGTGGAAAGCCCGGGGGTGGTACCCTACCTACATTCCGATTGTCTCGATCGTTCCGGCCGCAGTGCTGACGCATGGCGGCAGCTGGCAGGTGGTGGTGGCCAGCGCAGTGCTGGGGGCGCTGGTGGCTCCGCCGCTGGCAATGGCGATCACCCAGCGGTTGCCGGCTTATGTGCATGGCTACGTCGGCAACGTGATGTCGATGGCCATCAGCACCCTGGGGATCGTGCCTCTGATCGGCTTACTTGCGGGGGGAAAAGCATGATTGAACATTCGAGCCTGCCCAGGCTGTCGATCGCTAGCCTGGGGGGCACGGTCAGTATGCAGGCCCAGGCTGTTGGGTGTGGTGTGACGCCAACCCTTGACTGCGAGCAGCAACTGCTTCAGGTGCCACAGTTACGCCAGATGGCGCAATTGAATGTTGCTTCATTGTGCCTGGTCCCTAGTGCATCGCTGGACTTCGCGACGTTGCTGGATGTGCTGGCATGGGCCCGGTGCGAGGTGGAGCGCGGAGCCCAGGCCTTGGTAGTGAGCCAAGGGACCGATAGCCTGGAGGAATCGGCTTATTTCCTGGATCTGCTGTGGCCATTCGATGCGCCATTGGTGATGACCGGTGCCATGCGCTCGGCCAGCCAGCCGGGCAATGATGGGCCGGCCAACTTGTTGGCTGCGGCTCAGGTTGCATTGGCACCAGACAGCTGCGGGCGAGGTGTGCTTGTGGTGATGAATGACCAGGTCCACCGCGCGGCAAGGGTGCGCAAGACGGCCAGCATGGCGATAGCCGCGTTCGAGTCGCCGGGATGTGGCCCATTGGGCGAAGTGGTAGAGGGGGAAGTGGTCTATCGTCATCCGCCAGCACGACGGGAAGTGCTGCCCATACCGCATCGCACCGACCAGCGCGTTGCCCTGCTGGAAGCCTGCGTGGACGCAGACACGGCGCTGCTGCAGGCTGTGGCTACATTGGGTTATGAAGGATTGGTCATTGCCGGCTTCGGCGCTGGGCATGTTGCTGCTAGTTGGTCCGAGGTGCTGGAACACCTGGCGCCCACCTTGCCAGTAGTGGTTGCCACGCGCACAGGTAATGGGCCAACCGCGCGGACAACCTATGGGTTTGCTGGTGCAGAAATCGACCTGCAGAAAAAAGGCGTATACATGGCAGGGCAGCTCTGCCCGCGCAAATGCCGAATCTTGCTGTGGCTGTTGATTGGCACCGATAGGCGACATGAGTTGCGGGACTGGTTGTTGCACTACTGAACCATCTGCCCGCGCGGTAGTTCACGCGGGCAGCCCTTCCGGCGTTGCTGTGCTAGGGTGCACACACTTTTGCTTCCCAGGATTCTCACCCATGCTCCCCGTACTCAGCGAAAAAGAACTCGACCGTCTCGAAGACCTGTTGATCACCTACGGCAACGACTATTCCGTGCTGAACCTGGCCGAGCTCAATGGCTTTTTCACCGCGCTGGCCAGTTCGCCGGTCGCTGTCTTCCCGGAGCAATGGCTGCCCGCAGTGGCCGGTGGCAAGGTGCCGAAGTTCAAGAAGCCAGCGCATGAAGAAGCGTACACCGCGTTGATGTTGCGCTATGCGAATCAGGTGAAAGAGGCATTGACTGATGACGTCGACCACTTCGAGCCGCTGTTCGAGGAAAGCGAGGGCGAGGTGGGCACTGTCATCGTCATGGAGGAGTGGTGCTTCGGCTACATGCGCGGCACCCAGATTGCCGGGTGGGGTGAGTTGCCGCAGGAGCAGGACCAACTGTTGAAGGTCATTTCCCTGCATGGGCTTGAAGATAACTTCGAGCTGCTTGATCAGATGTCCGAGCAAGATATTCAGGCGTGCGTGCCGAAAGTGATTGAGGCAGCACGCACGATTTTCCGTTTCCACCGGCTGCAAAACTGAAATTTATGAGTAAGGCGATCACTGACCAAGAGTTGGACGAACTGGGTGAGCTGCTTTTCAAGTATGGCAATGATGACGCCATACTTGATATCAGCGAACTCGACGGTTTTATGAATGCCTTGTGTAGCTCGCCGCGCCTGGTGCCCCCGAGTGAGTGGCTGCCTGAGGTTTCCGGTGGCAAGCTGCCTGCGTTCAAAACGCAAGCACAGGCTCGACGCTACACGGACTTGATCATCAAGTTCTACAACACTGTAGCGGTCATGCTCAGCGAAGCCACGGATGAGCTGAACCTGCTCTTTGAGGTCAGAGACACGGAGCAGGGCGAAATCGTGGTGCTTGAAGAGTGGTGCTTCGGGTATATGCGCGGCGTTCGTTTGGGAAAATGGACAGCGTTACCTGTCTCACTTCGAAAACATCTCGACGCTATTGCCCTGCATGGTCAGGAGGAGGGTTTTGCCATTCTCGACACAATGAGCCTGGAGGAACATCAGGCCACCGTTCCGCAGGTGGTTGAGGCAGTGCATGTCCTTTACCTCTACCAACGCCAGCAGCGATTTGGCTGAGTGTTCGCATAGCGCCAGATGTGCTGCCTGGGCGGTAGCGCGTTTGGTGTGGGGCCGCTTTACGGTCGGCTCGGCACCTGGCAAGGCAGCCCCACGTAATAGCTGCCGGCCTTGAATGTGTCATTATTGCGCCCCGCGAAATTATGGTTTCCCTTACGCACTGATTCTGCTGCCTGCTGATCCAGTGCAGCATAGGCTCCACCAGCCCATCCCGGTGCTGATCAGGAGCCAAACCCATGTCGAACCCGATCAAGCTCTACAACTTCCCCAAGTCTGGCCACGCCCATCGCATCGAATTGATGCTGTCGCTGCTCAACCTGCCCACCGAGCTGGTGTTCGTCGACCTGGCCAAAGGCGCGCACAAGCAGCCGGATTTTCTGGCCCTCAACCCGTTCGGCCAGGTCCCGGTTATCGATGACAACGGCACGGTGATCGCCGATTCCAATGCCATCCTCGTCTATCTGGCCAAAAAGTATGACAACGGCACCTGGTTACCCGAAGAGCCCGCTGCCGCCGCCCGTGTGCAGCGCTGGTTGTCGGTGGCTGCCGGCCCGCTGGCCTTTGGCCCCGCTGCTGCGCGCCTGGTGACCGTGTTCGGCGCTGCGTTCAACACAGACGAAGTCATCGCCCGTGCCCATACCCTGCTCAAGGTGATCGACGCCGAGCTGGCCAAGGCGCCATTCCTGGCGGGCAGCACGCCCACCATCGCCGACATCGCCAACTACTCGTATATCGCCCACGCGCCAGAAGGCAACGTGTCGCTGGAGCCCTATGCCAACGTGCGCAGTTGGCTGGCACGGATCGAGTCGCTGCCGGGCTTCGTGGCCATGCCGCGCACTGTGATCGGGCTGCAGACCAGCGCCTGATACCTCGCCTTCGAGAGGAACGCCACCATGCAACAGCCCCCGGACCACCGCCCCTCGCCCTGGCATGCGGGCGAGAAAACCCTGCAGGAAAAGGTCGGTGTAGCAGAACGCATGGAGGCGTTCGGGCAAAAGGTCATTCGTGACTACATGCCCGACCAGCACCGTAGTTTCTATCACCAGTTGCCGTTCATGGTGGCCGCCAGTGTGGACGTTCTTGGCCGGCCTTGGGCCACCCTGCTGGAAGGGCCGGAAGGGTTCGTCAGCTCGCCCGACCCTCGCGTGCTGACGATCGACACCACGCTGCCAGCAGATGACCCCGCCACCCCGGGGCTGGTAGCCGGGCAGGCGGTCGGCCTGCTGGGTATCGAACTGCACAGCCGTCGGCGCAATCGCATCAACGGGCAGATCCGCCAGGCTGCAGAAGGACAACTGCAGGTTAGGGTGGAGCAGTCGTTCGGCAACTGCCCGCAGTATATCCAGTTGCGTGACTACACCCGCGTTGCCGAGCCCGCCCAGGCGCGTGTCGATGCGACCACACTGGATGCCACATGTGTCAGCCTGATCCAGGCTGCCGACACGTTCTTCGTCGCCAGCTATGTCGAGCAAGGTGACGGCCAGCGCGCTGTGGATGTTTCTCACCGTGGCGGCCGGCCAGGGTTCGTCAAGGTCGAGGGCAATCGGCTGATCATTCCGGACTACGCGGGCAACCTGCACTTCAACACCTTGGGAAACTTGTTGGTGAACCCGCGGGCCGGCTTGCTGTTCATCGATTTCCGCAACGGCAACGTGCTGCAGCTGTGCGGGCGTGCCGAGGTGCTGCTGGACAGCCCGGCCATCCAGGATTTCGAAGGCGCCGAGCGGCTGTGGACGCTGGAGGTGGAGCAGGTAGTGTGGCGCCCGGCTGCGGTTTCCCTGCGCTGGGCGTTCAAGGAATACGCACCGACCAGCCTGATGACTGGCACCTGGGCCGAGGCCGACGCACGCCTGCAGCAACGCCAGCGACAGCGCCAATGGCAAGCCTGGCGTGTGCTGCGGGTGGAGCAGGAGAGCCGCGATATCCGCTCGTTCTACCTTGAACCGCCCAGCGATAGCCGCGTGGTCTTTGCGCCAGGGCAACACATTCCGGTACAGGTTCAGATCGATGGTGAGGCCGCGATGATCCGGACCTACAGCTTGTCGAGCGCACCGTCCGATGGCTACCTGCGTATCAGCGTAAAAGCGCAGGGCCCCGCCTCTCGGCACCTGCATGAGCGCGTCAAGCCAGGGGATGTGCTGGATGTGCGCTCGCCTATGGGCAGTTTCACGCTGGATGAGCAGAGTACCCGCCCGCTTGTGCTGATTGGCGCCGGCGTAGGTATAACGCCGTTGCTGGCCATGCTGCGTGAGCAGCTGAGTAAAGGGCAGGCACGGCGCATCCATTTATTCCATGGCGCTCGCACCCTGGCCGACCTGCCATTCGGGCAGGAGCTGGCAAGCTTGCGGCAACAGGCTGGCGGCTTGCTGCACGTTCATCGCGCCCTGAGCCAGCCAGAAGACCATGCCGTGGCCGGGCAGGATTATGAGTTTACCGGCCGGCTGGGCATCGAGCAGGTCAAGGCGACGCTGGCGCTGGATGACTACGATTTCTACCTGTGCGGCCCGGGCAGCTTCACTCAGGACCTGTATGAAGGGCTGCG
This sequence comes from Pseudomonas sp. YNh, assembly GCF_037993085.1. NCBI lineage: Bacteria > Pseudomonadati > Pseudomonadota > Gammaproteobacteria > Pseudomonadales > Pseudomonadaceae > Pseudomonas > Pseudomonas sp. YNh. Next base: position 7,752 of record NZ_JBBMRJ010000034.1, read on the forward strand.
CACGGTGCATGTGCCGGATGCGCGCATTCACGCTGAAGCCTTTGGCCCGTCAACGCTGCGGCGCCACACGGATGCCGGCCAGCCCACCTTGCAACAGCCGCCTGCGGCCAGCGAGCCAGTACCTGTGTACTTCGCGGCGTCGGCCAAGGAGGCGCGCTGGGCACCAGGCAGCGGCACCCTGTTGGAACTGGCCGAGGCGCGTGGGTTGGCGCCGGATTTCAGTTGCCGGGGTGGGTCGTGCGGTACCTGCAAGACCAGGCTGGTGAGCGGCCAGGTGCATTACCCGAACCCACCGGCAGAGCTCCCGGAGGCGGGGTCGGTGCTGATCTGTTGTGCGGTGCCGGCGCAGGTTGAGGAGGGGATACAAGCGCTGGTGCTGGATATCTGATATCCCTGTCCTGGCCTCTTCGCCGGCAAGCCAGCTCCCACAGGGATCGCACATACCTTGAGTTCAATGCGGTCGAGGTGGGAGCTGGCTTGCCGGCGATGAGGCCAAGGCAGGCAGCACAAAGCGCCCGGATAACCGATAATCCCGGCACCCCCAATTACCCAGGAGCCCGCATGGACCAGATCCACCTGATGAAGGTGTTCGTCGCGGTAGGTGAGCTGGAGAGCTTCGCCGCCGCCGCGCGCCGCCTGGACATTTCCCCGGCCGCCGTCACCCGCGCCGTTAGCGCCCTGGAAGACCAGCTTGGCGTGAAGCTGCTGCTGCGCACCACCCGCAGCGTGCGCCTTACCGAAGCCGGTGGCCGCTACCTGGAGGACACCCGGCACATCCTGGCCAGCATCCACGAGGCCAACGAGGCGGCCGCTGGCATCAACGCCACCCCCAAAGGCGACCTGGCAGTTACCGCCCCGATCCTGTTCGGCAAGAAGTTCGTCATGCCCTGTATCGTCCGCTACCTGCAGCAGTACCCGGACGTCGATGTTTCCGCCTACTTCCTCGACCGTGTGGTGAACATGGTCGAGGAGGGCATGGACGTGGCCGTGCGCATCGGCCCGTTGCCCGACTCCGGGTTGAAGGCGTTGCGGGTCGGCAGGGTACGGCGCATGTTGTGTGCGTCCCCCGACTATCTGGCGCGGCATGGCGTGCCGAAGCATCCCTCCGACCTGGCCGGGCATTCGGTGATCGGCACCACCAACCTGTCGCCCCGTGCCGGCTGGCGCTTTGGGGTGACAGAAGAGCCAACCCTGGTGCGTATGAAGCCGCGCCTGACGGTGACCAGCAATGACGGGGCGATCGCTGCCGCCAGCGGCGGGCTGGGGATTGCCCGCCTGTTGTCGTACCAAGTGGCCGATGAGCTGGCCAGTGGGCAGTTGCAGGTGATCCTGGCGGAGTACGAGGAGGCGCCCTGGCCGATTCATGTGTTGCATCGCGAGAGCAAGTACGGCTCTGCCAAGGTCAGGGCCTTCATCGACATGCTGGCGCAGGCGCTGCGGGCCCAGCAGCTGGACTGAGATCGTACAACGCAGGGTGAAACATTAAGAAATAATAAGTGTTGTACGATGACCTATGACGTGGCACTCTTTCGCCTGAAACAATTTGTCGCAAATGCCTCTGCCGGTGTTCGCGCCAATCGCTCGCCACACTAAAAACAAGAAATTCAGGTGAACCATGAAGATGAAAGGCATGCGTTGGTGGATGGTCAGCCTTGTCACGGCTGGGCTCGTCGTCAACTACCTCGCCCGCAACACCCTCTCGGTGGCCGCCCCCACCTTGATGACCGACCTCTCCATCAGTACCGAGCAATACGCCAAGATCGTTGCCAGCTGGCAGGTGTGCTACGCCCTCATGCAGCCGGTAGCCGGCTGGTTCATCGATTTCATCGGCACCAAGCTGGGCTTTGCCGTGTTTGCCATGGCCTGGTCGCTGGCGTGTGCTGGCGCGGCCTTGGCCACCGGTTGGCAGAGCATGGCGTTCATGCGCGGGCTGCTGGGCATGACCGAAGCCGCTGGCTTGCCGGCCGGGGTCAAGGCTACCACTGAGTGGTTCCCGGCCAAGGAGCGCTCGGTGGCGATCGGCTGGTTCAACATCGGCTCGTCGCTTGGCGCCTTGCTGGCGCCGCCGCTGGTGGTGTGGGCGATCCTGCACAGTGGCTGGCAGCTGGCGTTTGTGATCGTTGGCGCCTCGGGCATTGTCTGGACCCTGCTGTGGATGCTGTTGTACAAGCACCCGCGTGACCAGAAGCGCCTGAGTGATGAGGAGCGCGACTACATCCTGGCCGGGCAGGAAGCGCACTTCAAACAGGACAGCCGCGAGAAGGGCGCTTGGAAGCGCATCTTCAAGGCCCGCAACTTCTACGCCATCGCTTCGGCGCGGATCCTCTCCGAGCCGGCCTGGCAAACCTTCAACGCCTGGATTCCGCTGTACCTGATGACCGAGCGGCACATGAACATCAAGGAAGTGGCGATGTTCGCCTGGCTGCCATTCCTGGCTGCCGATATCGGCTGTGTGCTGGGCGGGTATCTGAGCCCGCTGTTCCACCGCTACTTCAAGGTGTCGCTGTTCACCTCGCGCAAGATGGTGCTGGTGTTCGGTGCCAGCTGCATGATCGGCCCGGCCTGCATCGGCCTGGTGGAAAGCCCGTATACGGCGATCCTGCTGCTGTGCATTGGCGGGTTTGCCCACCAGACGCTGTCAGGGGCGTTGTACTCCATCACCTCCGACTCGTTCAGCAAGGACCAGGTGGCCACGGCGACCGGCATGGGCGGCATGTGCGGTTACCTGGGGGCAGCAGCGTTTACCCTGGTGTTCGGCATTCTGGTCACGCAGATCGGTTACAGCCCGCTGTTCGTGGTGCTGGCGGCGTTCGATATCGTGGCAGCAGTGCTGGTGTGGAAGGTAGCGCGGGAGGTGCGTGGCGAGCCTTCGGTCACGCCGATGGCGAACCCGACCGGGGCATTGGCATAAGGCTTGAAATTCAGGGGCCGCTTTGCGGCCCATCGCCGGCAAGCCAGGCTCCCACAGGTACTGCACAAGGCTTGAGGTCTATACGATCAAGTGGGAGCTGGCTTGCCGGAGATGGGCTGCGCAGCAGCCCACATCAAGGCAACACAATCAAAGGGGTCGATACTGCATCCTGAACCCCAGGCTCATCCCTTCCCCCTGCTGCAACAACCGCAACCCAGGCCGCCCTGGCAGGTGATGCGCATTGACCGGGTGGCTTACCGGTTCAAAGCAGAAAAAACCTTGCCCCTGCGGGCAAAACAGCAAAAAGTGTTCAGCCCCGCTGGCACTGCACGCCAGTCGATAACCCGCGCTTGGCTGTTCGATCACACACTCTCCCGGCCAGCCACTGAAGGCGTGATCGACCACCGTGTCGGGCAACCGGCCCAAGGCATTGAAGCACCACTGCTCGGGCACCTCGGCCTGGTACGACGGCAACCGCCCATGCTCGGCCAGCCACACTTTGCGCGCCGCGGCATACAGCTGGGTATCGGGGTATCGCGGAAAGTAAGGATGCAACCCCAACCCATACCAGGTAGCCGGCCCATCCAGGTGGGTTACATGCAGGTCCAGGTTCAGGCACCCCTCATGCAAGTGCACATCCAGCGTTGCCTGGTAGGCAAACGGCACTTCACTGTGCAGCCTCAGGCGCGCGCGTCGCTCGCTGTGGTGCTCCACCTGCCAGGCCTGCTGCCAGGCGCTGCCATGAATCGGGTAGGGGTCGTGCCCGGTATTGGGCGTTAGCGCCTGCCAGCCATCCCGGCGAGCGAAGCCACCCCCGGCAATGCGGTTGGACCATGGCGCCAGCGGGTAACAGGCCAGGCGTCGCGGGGTGCCACTGGCCAGCGCGGCCGGGTCAGAATGGCGCAGCAGCGCTTGCCCGGTCGCTTTCACTTCCCAGTTGACCAGGCTGGCGCCCAGCTCCGGCGCCAGGCTCAGGCGGGTCAGGCGGTCCTGCAGGTGCAGTTCGGTCACAGCCATTCAAGGCTCCTTTCACATGAACAATCAACTGGCCCGACGGTAGGTGAGCAGCACGATGCCGCACACCACCACGGCGCCGCCGAGTAATTGCAGGTTGCCGAGCTGCTGGTCGAGCAACGCCCAGCCCAGCAACAGCGTGGCGATGGGTTCGACGTTCATCACCGGCGCGTTCTGCGCCATGTTCAGCCTTGGCACACACACGAATAGCAAGGTAAAGGCCAGGCCATACAGCACCACCAGGCTGGCCAAGGCCACCCAGCCGGCGCTGCTGCCAGGTAGTGACAAGCCGGACGGCATCACGCCGCTTGCGCCTGCAACCAGCATGCTGGAGAACACGATCAGCAAGGTCAGCAGGCTGCGCACAGGGCCGCGCACGCTGGCCAGCTTGTGGTCGGTGATCCACAAGGCGCAGGCAAAGGCACAGGCGGCGCCGAAGGCCAGGCCGACCCCTAGCGCCCAGTGCGGGTTGGCCGTGCCGCTGTCGGCAAGGCGTGCCGGCACATCCAGCGCCAGCACCAGGCCGCACAGGATCAGGCCCATGAACAGCACGGTGCGGCCGGTGGGGCGTGCGCCACCCAGCGCCCAGGTGAGCAGCGCCAGCAGCATCGGGAAGGTGTTGCCCACCAGCAGCGCCAGGGCTACCGGAATGCGCGCCACCGCCGAGTACAGGCACAGGCTTTGGGTGGCGATCAGCAGGCCCAGCAGCAGCTGCCAGTGCCGCGTGCCTGCCGGCAGGCCCAGCGCCTGGCGTTGCCACAACAGCAGGCAGGCCAGTACCAGCAAGGTGATGCCTGAGCGGCAGAGAATCGCCAGCAGCACGCCGGTGCCGTCATCGAAGGCGATGCGCGCGGCGATGTGGTTGCCTGCGAATGAACAGGCCAGCAGGGCGAGCAGGGCGATGGCCAATTTGCGCGGGAATAGAGGTACTGCCGAGGAGGGAACAGCCATGTGCAGGATCCATTTGCAGAAAGAACCAGAGGGCTGCTTTGCAGCCCATCCCCGGCAAGCCAGCTCCCACAGGGGGTGCGCAGGGCTGGAAGGCTGCACAATCCTGTGGGAGCTGGCTTGCCGGCGATGGGGCGCAGAGCGGCCCCGATTACAGTTACAGCACCACGCTAGGCAGCCACAGGGAGATGGCGGGAATGTAAGTCACCGCCATCAGCACCAGGAACAGCGCCAGGTAGAACGGCAGCAGCGCCTTCACCGTCGACTCGATGCTCACCTTGCCGATGGCCGAGCCCACGAACAGCACGGCGCCCACCGGTGGCGTTATCAGCCCGATCCCCAGGTTCACCAGCATGATCATGCCGAAGTGCACCGGGTCTACACCAATACCGGTAATCACCGGCAGCAGGATCGGCGTGAGGATCAGGATCAACGGCGCCATGTCCATCACCGTACCCAGCAGCAACAGCATGAAGTTGATGCACATCAGGATCACGTAGCGGTTGTCCGACAGGGTCAGGAACGCCGTGGTGATCTTCGACGGGATCTGCATCAGCGTCATCACGTAGCCGAAGCTGGCGGCAAAGCCGATCAGGATCATCACGATGGAGATGGTCCGTACCGTGCGGTGCATCAGCTTGGGCAGGTCGCGCCACTTGTAGTCGCGGTAGATGAACATGGTCACGAAGAATGACCACACCACTGCCACGGCTGCCGATTCGGTCGCGGTGAACACGCCCGACAGGATGCCGCCGAGGATGATGACCATGGCCATCAGGCCCCACAGCGCCTCACCGGCAATTTTCAACGCCTGGCGCAGCGGGATCACTTCGCCCTTGGGGTAGTTGCGCTTCTTCGCGAAGATCAGGCACAGGCCCATCATCACCGCGCTCAGCAGCAAGCCGGGCATAACCCCCGCCATGAACAGCGAGGCAATGGATACCGTGCCGCCCGCCGCCAGCGAGTACAACACCGAGTTATGGCTGGGTGGGGTCAGCAGCGCCTGCACCGAGCCACTGACGGTCACGGCGGTGGAAAATTCACGCGGGTAGCCTTTGCGCTCCATCTCCGGGATCAGCACCGAGCCCACCGAGGCGGTGTCGGCCACCGACGAGCCGGAAATCGCACCGAAGAAGGTCGAGGCCATGATGTTGACCAGCGACAGGCCGCCACGCACGAAGCCCACCAGCACCCCGGCAAAGGCCACCAGCCGCCGTGACATGCCGCCTTCGGCCATGATCGCGCCGGCCAGCACGAAGAATGGAATGGCCAGCAGCGAGAACTTGTTAACCCCACTGGCCACCTGGATCATCATCGCCTGCAGCGGGATGTCGATCCACCAGGCGCCGATCAGGGCCGACAGGCCCAAGGCGTACGCTACCGGCATGCCGATCAGAATCAGCACGATGAAACTGCCCAACAGAATGAACGCTTCCATTTACGCAGCTCCTTCGTTTTCTTCGACCAGATCAAAGCGCACGACCTTGCGGTTGCTCTGATCGCCCAGCAGGAGTTTTTCCAGCACGAACACCAGCGTCAGCACGCCGCCGACCGGGATCGGCGCGTAGGTCATGCCCACCCGCACGCCGGGCAGCGAGGCCAGCGACTGGTTCCAGGTGGTGATGCACAGCCGGGTGCCGTAATAGGTCATGAACACGCACACCACGATCATCAGCAGTTGTACCAGCAGGGCGACCAGCTGGCGCTGCAGCGGCGGCAAGCGGTCGGTAATCATCCCCACCGCCATATGCGCGCCAGCGCGATAGCTGGCGGCGGCACCAACAAAGGTGAACACCACCATTAGCAGGATCGAGACTGGCTCTGGCCAACTGGAGCCGGTGCCCAGCACGTAGCGGGCGAAGATGCCCCACGGGATGATCAGCGTCATGGCCAGGATCGACAGGCCCGCGATCCAGATGCAACTGCGGTACAGCGTGTCGTTCACGCTCAGGAAAAGCGATTTCATAGGCATCACCAAAGCGGCAGGGCGGCGGGCGCCGCACTGCCGAGGTCGTCTTGGAAGGGGCTGGTATTACTGGACGGCGTCGATACGCTTCATCAGGTCGGCGTACGGCGCGCCGTACTTCTCGCGTACCGAAGCGGTGGCGTCATAGAACGGCTTCTTGTCCACGGTAATGAACTCGACACCAGCGGCCTTGAGTTTCTCTTCGCTGGCGGCGGACTTGGCGTCCCACAGTGCACGCTCTTCCATCTGCGCCTCACGCGCGACCTTCTTCACCAGTGCCTGCTGCTCGGGGCTGAGCTTGTTCCAGGTGGTCTTGGACATCACTACAGGTTCCGGCAGGATCAGGTGGCCGGTCAGGGTGTAGTACTTGGCGCTCTGGAAGTGGTTGTGCTCAAGGAGGGTAGGCGGGTTGTTCTCGGCGCCATCGATCACCCCTGTCTGCAAGGCGCTGAAAATTTCCCCGGTGTCCATGGCGATGCCGTTGCCGCCCATGGCGTTCATCATGTCGATGAACAGCGGGTTGCCCTGCACGCGAATCTTCATGCCCTTGAGGTCTTCCAGGCTGCGTACCGGTTTTTTCGTATAGATGCTGCGCGAGCCACCGTCCATCCAGGCCAGGGCCACCAGGTTGAAATCGGAGTTGGTGATCTTGTCGAGGATTTCCTGGCCGATCTCGCCGTCGATGATCTTGCGCATGTGATCATGGTCACGGAACACGAACGGCATGTTGAACACGTTCACATCCGGTACTACCGGGCCGACGATCCCTAAGCTGACACGGGTCATCTGCACGGCGCCGATCTGTGCCTGTTCGATCACTTCCTTTTCCGAGCCCAGCACACCGCCGGCGAACATCTTGAAGGTGATGTCGCCATTGCTGGCCTGTTCCAGCTTTTTACCCATGTTCTGTTCGGCGACCACGGTCGGGTAGCCGGCTGGGTGAATTTCGGCGAACTTGATGTCCAGTGCCGAAGCAGGCATGGCCACGCTGAAGGCGAAGGGGAGGACGGCAAGGAGCAGCTTGCGTTTGAACGTCATGATGAAACTCCGTGGTTTTTATTATCCGGTTTCGGGCGTGCAAGTGTGGGTGTGGCAGTGGGGCTCAGCCCCGGTAGGCAGGTTCCTCCAGGCCCTTGGTGCCAGGGTTGAGCGCAAATACCCCGCCAGCCAGGGGCTGGTCGCTGAGGTCTGTGCCTGCGGGGCGGATGGAGGTGACGTACAGGGTGTCGAGGTTGGCGCCGCCAAAGGCGCACATTGCCGGCTTTTTCACCGGCACGCTCAGTGAGCGGTCAAGGCGGCCGTCAGGGGTGAAGCGATGGATCTGCCCGGCGTCATTACCGCAGATCCAGTAGCAGCCATCCTGGTCGATAGCGGCGCCGTCGGGGCGCCCGGGGTAGCCGCGCATGTCGACGAACAGCCGCTTGTTGTAAGGCGTGCCGCTGTCGATGTCGTAGTCGAAAGCCCAGACCTTCTGCACGTTTGGGTGCGAGTCGGACAGGTACATGCGCGTGCCGTCGGGGCTGAAGGCCAGTCCGTTGGGTACGATCATGCCGTCTTGCTGCAGGTGCAGCTGGCCCTCTCCATCATGGCGGTACAGTGCACCCACGTGAGCACCTTGCTGCATGTCCAGCAGCATGGTGCCGGCCCAGAAGCGGCCCTGGCGATCGCAGCGGCCATCGTTGAAACGCATGCCGGCCTGGGCGTGCGGCACGGTGCTGAGCAGGCGGCTATCAAGGCTGCCGTCGGCCTTGGGCTGGAGCTGGAAGATGCCGCTTTCCATGCCGGCCACCCAGCCCTGGCCGCTGCGGGCGATGCAGGCCAGCATCTCGTCGCCCTGCCAGACCTGGTGCTTGCCATCAGTCGCCTGCCAGCGGTGCAGCTGGCGGGCAGGAATGTCGACCCAATACAGGGCCTGTTCGCTGGCGTGCCACACGGGGCTTTCGCCGGTGCCGTTGCGGGCGTCGACAATCAGTTCGCAGTTCATGGCCGTGCCTCCTGGCGTGCGTGGGTTTAGTTGAACGGGCCGGCCACGGCGAAGGCGCCGCCCTGGTAGACCATGCTCGGGTCATCCGCGGCGGGCGCCGGCTGGGCTTCCACAGCGGCGCGGAAGCGCTCGGAGCTGTCCTTGGGCTCATAGCCAAGGTGCTCGGCATAGCGGTTGTCCCACCACACGGTGCGGTTATCGGAGGCGCCGTAGACGATGGTGTGGCCAACGTCGGGCGTGAACAACCCTCGCTCGATAAGCTGCACCAGGTCGTCGTAGCTCAGCCAGGTGCAGAGCATGCGCGGGTTTTGCGGTTGCGGGAACGAAGAGCCGATGCGAATGCTGACGGTCTCGATGCCGTAGCGATCGAAGTAGAAACTGGCTACATCCTCGCCGTAGCACTTGGACAGCCCGTAGTAGCTGTCGGGGCGGCGCGGCGAGTGGGCGTCGATGCGCTCGTCCTGGCGGTAGAAGCCAATGGTGTGGTTGGAGCTGGCGAAGATGATGCGCTTCACGCCATGCTTGCGTGCGGCCTCGTAAACATGGAACACGCCGCAGATGTTTGGCCCGAGGATGTCTTCGAAGGAATGCTCGGTGGACACACCGCCGAAGTGGATGATGGCATCAACGCCGTCAACCAGCGCATGTACCGCAGCCTTGTCGGCCAGGTCGCAGGTAATCACCTCTTCATGCGGGCCTGAAGCAGGTGCCATCGGGCTGATATCGGAAAGGCGCAGGACCTCGGCGTAGCCTTGCAGGCGTTCGCGAAGGACCTTGCCCAGGCCGCCTGCGGCTCCGGTGAGCAGCAGGCGATTGAGGGGGGTAGTGGTCATGGCCGGCTCTTGTTGTTAATTGTTGTAGGTTGTCGTATGACTTTGCTAATTATTGGCGGTGGGTTCGATTGTTGTCAATGAGGCCTGCATCTCTTTATGGCCTGTCAGGGCTCTATCGCCGGCAAGCCAGCTCCCACAGGTACTCCACTTGGCTGGAAATTACCGCGGCCTGGTGGGAGCTGGCTTGCCGGCGATGGGGCGCAAAGCGGCCCTAATTTCAATCAGTGCCGGGCTTCTCGGTTACAAGAGCGATAACGGGTAATTGAAGATCAACCGGTTCTCATCGAACTCGTTATTGCTGTAATCCCGCCGAATCGACGAATTTCGCCACTTCACACTCAAATCCTTGAACGCCCCGCTCTGGATCACGTACGCCAGCTCGGTCTCACGCACCCATTCCTTACCATCGGTCACCACCCCGCTGTGCACGTCGCGCCCGCTGATATAGCGGTTCATCAAGGTCAGCCCCGGCACCCCGACGGTGACAAAGTTGAAGTCATGCCGCACCTGCCACGAACGCTCGTTGGCATTGTCGAAGCTGGAGTTGTAACTGTCGTTGGCCAAGGTCCCGCCACTGGTGCCGTTGACCCGCATCCAGGTATCGCCATCGACTTTCTGCAGCCCCACCCAGAACGTGCTGCCGCCGTACTTGGCCGAGAACATCCCCGAGTAGGTTTTATTGTCCAGTTCGCCAGCGCGTTCGGAGCCGTCCTCATCGCCATGGAAGTAGCCCAGGTTGGCACCCAGGGTCCAGTCACCCACCGGCTGGCTGTGGCTCAGTTGCAGGTACTGTTGCTGGTACACGTCCTTCAGCACCGCATTCCACAGGCCCACCAGCGTGCGGTCCTGGTTGAACTTGTACTCGCCGCCGACGAAGTTGAACCGGTCCGACACGCCAGCGCCGTAGCTCATGTCTTCCATGCTGGCGTCGTTACGCGGGCTGTTGCCGCGGAACTGGCCGCCGTACAGGGTCAGCCCTGCGATTTCATTGGAGGTGACCTGCCCGCCACGGAATGTCTGCGGTAACGAGCGACCGTCGTCCGAGCGAAGAATCGGCAGCACTGGCATCCACTCACCAATCTTCAGCTCGGTCTTGGAAATACGCGCCTTGCCCGCCACCGCCAGGCGCCCGTAGTCGTCTGCCGGCTTGCCATCGTCATGGCGGGGCAGCAACGCCGTGCCGTAGGTCCCGCCGCCGCCGTCGAGCTTGACCGACCACAGCCCCAAGACATCCACGCCGAACCCGACCGGCCCCTCGGTGAACCCCGAACGGGCATCGAGAATGAAGCTTTGCGTCCACTCCTCGGCCTTGCTTTGCGGGTTGCTGGGGTTGGTGAAGTTACGGTTGATGTAGAAGTTGCGCAGCCCGAGGGTGGCCTTGCTGTCCTCGACAAAGCCCGCAGCCAGGCTGGTGCCCGGCAGGCCGGCGATGACCCCGGCGCCGAGCAGGGCGAAAGGAAGGGTATGGCAGATTCTCATTATTGTTGTGCTCCCGAAGGGTATGGCAGCCCGTCCACCGGGCACGCACAAGCGGCCTGCGGCAGGGGGCGGGTAGTTAACGAGCCGGTCAGGGCCAGGGGTGAATGCGCGGTAACCCGTCGCTACGTACTGGCAGGTGTACGCGAGCTGGCCGGGCGAAGAGGGGTATGCAACAGACGTGGGTGGAGCGGGATGGGTGTCGACATGGGATCGTCCACTGATTGTTGTTTTTGTTATGTGTTGTCGTACAACTGTGGGCGATTATTAGCAAGGGGGAGGCGGGCTGTCAACGGCTGATAGCTGAGCCGGGAGGGTCCCGGTTGCTGCATTCCACGCCCCATACGCGGGACATGGTTTACAAATCAAATCCGATTGGCTGTGGACCCTGCCGCTAGCCTGCGCTATCTTCAGATCTGGCCCCGCCCTCGACCACCTAGACTGGCATGTCCAGTCCCGGCATCCTAGTTGGTGCCGTACCCCTCCTGTCGGCGTGGGCGGGGCCTCTTCCTTTTTCGCAATGCTCCCCGGCTAATATCGAGCGTCGGTGGGAGCGGGCATGCCCGCGAAGAGGCCAGCACAGGCGAAACCGTCCGCTGACATGCTATGCTTCCTCTACCAATAAAAAAGGCTGCCAAACGGCAGCCTCCTCGATGTTCAGCCCGGACAATCAGTCCCAGCTCAAAGCACCACCCGTCTGATACTCAATCACACGGGTCTCAAAGAAGTTTTTCTCTTTCTTCAAGTCCATGATCTCGCTCATCCATGGGAACGGGTTGGTAGTCCCTGGATACTCTTCCTTCAGGCCGATCTGTGTCAGGCGACGGTTGGCAATGAACTTGAGGTAATCCTCCATCATCGCCGCGTTCATGCCCAGCACTCCGCGTGGCATGGTGTCTCGGGCGTATTCGATCTCCAGCTGGGTCCCTTGCAGGATCATCTGGGTCGCTTCTTCCTTCATCGCCGCATCCCACAGGTGCGGGTTCTCGATCTTGATCTGGTTGATCACGTCGATACCGAAGTTCAGGTGCATCGACTCGTCACGCAGGATGTACTGGAACTGCTCGGCAACGCCGGTCATCTTGTTGCGGCGGCCCATGGACAGGATCTGGGTGAAGCCGCAGTAGAAGAAGATGCCTTCCAGTACGCAGTAGTAGGCGATCAGGTTGCGCAGCAGCTCTTTGTCGGTTTCGACGGTGCCGGTGTTGAATTCCGGGTCGGAGATGGCGCGGGTGTACTTCAGGCCCCAGGCGGCTTTTTTAGCGACCGACGGGATCTCGTGGTACATGTTGAAGATCTCGCCTTCATCCATGCCCAGCGACTCGATGCAGTACTGGTAGGCGTGGGTATGGATCGCCTCTTCAAAGGCCTGGCGCAGGATGTACTGGCGGCACTCCGGGTTGGTGATCAGGCGGTACACAGCCAGGGCCAGGTTGTTGGCAACAAGCGAGTCGGCGGTGGAGAAGAAGCCCAGGTTACGCATGACGATGCGGCGCTCGTCTTCGGTCAGGCCGTCCTGGCTCTTCCACAGGGCGATGTCGGCGGTCATGTTGACCTCTTGCGGCATCCAGTGGTTGGCGCAGCCGTCCAGGTACTTCTGCCAGGCCCAGTCATACTTGAACGGCACCAGCTGGTTCAGGTCGGCGCGGCAGTTGATCATGCGCTTTTCGTCTACCGCGACACGGGCCGATGAACCTTCCAGCTCGGCCAGGCCTTCGGCCACGTCGAGGGCGTCGAGGGCAGCTTTGGCACGTTTGACGGCTTCGGAGTCAGACGCGGTAGCAGCGCGAGCTTCCAGAGCGGCGGCACCACCGGCGCTGTCGAGCTTGTCGAGGGTGGCGGCGGCAGCGGCCTGCGCAGGGGTGTTGCCTTTAGCGGCTACTTCGCCGTCTTCGTTATCGAATTCGTCCCAGCTCAGCATGGTTTGGCTCCTGCTTGAGGGTCGCCCTGGGGCAACCGGTTGGATTTTAAAAAATGTGATGCCTGACGCAAGGCCGGTAACGGCGAATGGACAGCTCGAGAGGCTGACTCTCGTTTACATCTGAATGTGTTCTGGCTTGTACCTGGCCAGGCCTCGGGGAGGGGCCAGGACAATTGAATGGCGCTCTTTTCAGAGGGCGCAAAGTATACCGGAATTCACCTTCGATCGGGGCGCATGTCTTGCGGGCGAGGGTAACTTTTTCGACCGGTTTTGCGTGCATCCGTTCACGAAATGGCTGTGTTCTTCTACGGGGGGAGAGTGTAGCGCCAACCTATATCTTGTGCCAGTTTAAATTTTGAGACACACCATATAGTGTTTTATGACGGGTTGTTTTGTGTGCCCGGGCCTGATCATCGGCAAGCCAGCTCCCACAGGCACCGCGCCTGACCGCAGGGCGATGCAGTACCTGTAGGAGCTGGCTTGCCGGCGATGAGGCCCGGGCACACAACACTAGCAGCGGTGGCTGCGCAGCGTTTCGACGACATGCGTCTTGGGTTGTTTGCGTGCTACTTCTACCGAGGTAAAACGGCCGGTTTCAGCATTACGACCAATCTTGCGAGTTGCCACTTTTTTCCGTGCCATGGGCTTGCGTCCTGTTTTGAGAGGTCCTGTTCTTTTACCGAGCCGCGCGAGCGGTGGGCAAAGGGCAGGGTTTCTCTGAGGCACGGATACAAAAATGCCGCGCGGGGCACCCGTAGGCACCCCGCGCGGCATTCAGGCCTTACTGGCAGGCTTCGCAGTCAGGCTCGTCGATCGCGCAGGCTTTCGGCACTGGCGCCGGGCCGGCTGCCTGGACCGGGGCGCTGTCGCCACCGCTGGAAACGGCGTTGAGCTTGCCGGTGTTGATGGTCGACTTCTCGGTGCTGGTCGCAGCCAGGGCACGGAGGTAGTAGGTGGTTTTCAGGCCACGGTACCAGGCCATGCGGTAGGTAACGTCCAGCTTCTTGCCCGATGCACCCGCGATGTACAGGTTCAGCGACTGAGCCTGGTCGATCCACTTCTGGCGACGGGAAGCAGCGTCGACAATCCACTTGGTCTCGACTTCGAACGCGGTGGCGTACAGGTCTTTCAGCTCTTGCGGGATACGCTCGATCTGCTGCACCGAACCGTCGTAGTACTTCAGGTCGTTGATCATGACCGAGTCCCACAGGCCGCGGGCCTTCAGGTCACGGACCAGGTACGGGTTGATCACGGTGAACTCGCCCGACAGGTTCGATTTCACGTACAGGTTCTGGTAGGTCGGCTCGATCGACTGCGACACGCCGGTGATGTTGGCGATGGTCGCGGTTGGCGCGATGGCCATGATGTTCGAGTTACGAATACCTTTTTGTACGCGAGCACGCACCGGTGCCCAGTCCAGGGTCTCGTTCAGGTCGACGTCGATGTACTTCTGGCCACGGGCCTCGATCAGGATCTGTTGCGAATCCAGCGGCAGGATGCCTTTGGACCACAGCGAACCCTGGAAGGTCTCGTAGGCACCACGCTCGTCGGCCAGGTCGCAGGACGCCTGGATCGCGAAGTAGCTGACCGCTTCCATCGACTTGTCGGCGAACTCGACGGCAGCGTCGGAGCCGTAGGCGATGTGCTGCAGGTACAGTGCGTCCTGGAAGCCCATGATGCCCAGGCCGACCGGGCGGTGCTTGAGGTTCGAGTTACGCGCTTGCGGCACCGAGTAGTAGTTGATGTCGATCACGTTGTCGAGCATGCGCACGGCAGTGTTCACGGTGCGTTGCAGCTTAACGGTGTCCAGCTTGCCGTCGACGATGTGGTTCGGCAGGTTGATCGAGCCCAGGTTGCAGACCGCGATCTCGTCCTTGTTGGTGTTCAAGGTGATCTCGGTGCACAGGTTCGAGCTGTGGACCACGCCTACGTGCTGCTGCGGCGAACGCAGGTTGCACGGGTCCTTGAAGGTCAGCCACGGGTGGCCGGTCTCGAACAGCATCGACAGCATCTTGCGCCACAGGTCTTTGGCCTGGATGGTCTTGAACACCTTGATCTTGTTGTACTCGGTCAGGGCTTCGTAGTACTCGTAGCGCTCTTCGAAGGCCTTGCCGGTCAGGTCGTGCAGGTCTGGCACTTCCGAAGGCGAGAACAGGGTCCACTTGCCGTCATCGAAGACACGCTTCATGAACAGGTCAGGGATCCAGTTGGCGGTGTTCATGTCGTGGGTACGACGGCGGTCATCACCGGTGTTCTTGCGCAGCTCGATGAACTCTTCGATGTCCAGGTGCCAGGTTTCCAGGTAGGCACACACGGCCCCCTTGCGCTTGCCACCCTGGTTGACGGCAACGGCTGTGTCGTTGACCACTTTCAGGAACGGTACGACGCCCTGGGACTTGCCGTTGGTGCCCTTGATGTAGGAGCCCAGTGCACGCACAGGGGTCCAGTCGTTGCCCAGGCCGCCAGCGAATTTCGACAGCATGGCGTTGTCGTGGATCGCGTGGTAGATGCCCGACAGGTCGTCTGGCACGGTGGTCAGGTAGCAGCTGGACAGCTGCGGGCGCAGGGTACCGGCGTTGAACAGGGTCGGGGTCGAGGCCATGTAGTCGAAGGACGACAACAGGTTGTAGAACTCGATCGCACGGGCTTCCTTGTCTTTCTCTTCCAGCGCCAGGCCCATGGCCACACGCATGAAGAATACCTGCGGCAGCTCGAAGCGCACGCCATCCTTGTGGATGAAGTAGCGGTCGTAAAGGGTCTGCAGGCCCAGATAGGTGAACTGCTGGTCGCGCTCGTGGTTGATCGCCTTGCCCAGTTTTTCCAGGTCGAAGTCGGCCAGGGCCGGGTTCAGCAGCTCGAACTCGATACCTTTGGCGATGTAGGCCGGCAGGGCCTTGGCGTACAGGTCAGCCATCTCGTGGTGGGTGGCGCTGTCGGCTACATTCAGGAAGCCCAGGCCTTCGGCGCGCAGGGTGTCCATCAGCAGGCGGGCGGTAACGAACGAGTAGTTCGGCTCGCGCTCTACCAGGGTACGGGCGGTCATCACCAGGGCGGTGTTGACGTCCTTGATGGCAACGCCGTCGTACAGGTTTTTCAGGGTTTCGCGCTGGATCAGGTCGCCATCCACTTCAGCCAGGCCTTCGCAGGCTTCGCTGATGATGGTGTTCAGGCGGGCCATGTCGAGCGGCGCCAGGCTGCCGTCGGCCAGGGTGATGCGGATGCTCGGGTGCGGCTCGACCACCGCGTCGGTGTTGGCGCGGGTGGCACGCTCCTTGGCGCGCTGGTCGCGGTAGATCACGTAGTCGCGGGCAACTTTCTGCTCGCCAGCGCGCATCAGGGCCAGTTCTACCTGGTCCTGGATTTCTTCGATGTGGATGGTGCCACCCGATGGCATGCGACGTTTGAACGTGGCGGTAACCTGTTCGGTCAGGCGCGCGACGGTGTCGTGGATGCGCGACGAAGCGGCGGCGGTGCCGCCTTCAACTGCAAGGAACGCCTTGGTGATGGCAACGGTGATCTTGTCGTCGGTGTAGGGGACGACAGTACCGTTACGCTTGATCACGCGCAGTTGGCCAGGGGCGGTGGCGGCCAGATCCTGGTTGGAATCGGCGGCCTGCGGCACCTTGGCCTGCGGGTTCTCGCGAGTTGTGTCGGTTTGCATGGGTGGGTGTCTCCACAGTTTCTATATTGTTCAGGCGCCTTTTGGGCGCCCACCGTTCCGTCCACTTGCTCGATGACCCGGCGGGGATGCGCAGTGCATGCGCATCCGCCCGCACGGGCGTACCGACTTCGGGACAGACTCAGGAATAAGGGGCAATAGCTTGCCGCTCCCTGGCCGAAGTCAAAGGTTCTGGGTACATCCCAAAAACCGGTGCTGATGAGTGCCAGGCGTTGCCTGCAACACTCATACCCGAACAACGCCCTGAAAGGGCTTGCCTCGGTCGCCTCCGCAGGAGCGGTTTGGCTGCTGAAATCACCTGAAGTTCAGCCCGGAAAATCGCTTGATTTTGCGGGTTGACTTTTGTGTGTGATTTTGCACGAACCCCTATATGTAGTGGTTCGCTGCGTTCGGGATACAAGATAATGCGGTATTGGGGGCTTTGCAAGGCGAGCGCCTGTGGATAACGTGTGCGTACTTTGTGAGTGAATGGTGGGTATTCGCTGTAGGCCTTGTGCCAAGTGGTTTGCAGTATTTTTCTGCACCTTGCTGCCCCAGGGCAGTTTTTTTCGGGCGCGAACCCTATCACAAAAAACGGTTCAGTCGAGGGGGCGGCGGGCGGTTTGGCAGCGCCGGAGGTGCTACTGAGTATCCAGAGGGGATGTTGCCTTTTGGTTAAAGGGTTATGTTCTTTGTATCGGCGCCTTCGCAGCACAAGGCTGCTCCTACAGAAGAGCGCCGTATCCTGCAGGAGCAGCCTTGTGCTGCGAAGAGGCCGGTACAGCTAATAAAACAACAAGCAAAGGCAGAGGCCATGGACCACCCCGTACCCCGCATCCTCATTGTCGAAGACGACCAGCGCCTGGCCGAGCTCACCGCCGAGTACCTGCAGGCCAACGGATTCGAGGTCGCGGTGGAGGGGGATGGCGCCCGTGCCGCGCGGCGTATCGTCGACAGCCAGCCCGACCTGGTCATCCTCGACCTCATGCTGCCTGGCGAGGACGGCCTGAGCATCTGCCGCCGGGTGCGCAGCCAGTACCCCGGGCCGATCCTCATGCTCACCGCACGCAGCGACGAACTCGACCAGGTCCAGGGCCTGGACCTGGGTGCCGACGACTACGTCTGCAAACCGGTACGCCCACGCCTGCTGCTGGCGCGTATCCAGGCCCTGCTGCGGCGCAGCGAAGCCGTGGACAGCAAGCGCCAGGAGGTGACCTTTGGCGAACTGCGTATCGACAACCGACTGCGCGAGGCGCGCCTGGGCGAACAGCTGATCGAGCTGACCGGCGCCGAATTCGACCTGCTCTGGCTGCTGGCCAGCAACGCCGGCCGGGTACTGACCCGCGAACAGATCTTCACCGCTTTGCGTGGCGTGGGCTACGACGGCCAGGACCGCTCCATCGACATCCGTATCTCGAAAATCCGCCCCAAGATCGGCGATGACCCGCTTCAGCCACGGCTGATCAAGACCCTGCGCAGCAAGGGGTACCTGTTTGTCGGCGAAGCGCCATGAACAACTCGATCTTTCTGCGTATCTACGGTGGCATGCTGGCTGTGCTGGTGTTGGTGGCGCTGCTCGGCGTGCTCACCCTGCACCTGGTCAACGAAGTGCGCGCCGCCCAGCACCGCGAGGGCCTGGCCCAAGGCACGTTCAGCCTGATGGCTGACAACCTGGCGCAGCAGAATGCAACCGAACGCAAGCGCTCGCTGCTGATCTGGGAGCGATTGCTCGGTGTGCCGCTGGCGCTGCAGCCGATGACTGCGCGCAGCCTCGACGGCGGCCAGCGGGCGCGCCTGTATCGCGGCCTGGTGGTGGTCGAGAAGACGGGCCCGCATGCGGCGCAAGTGCTGCGCAAGGTCGGCCAGGAAGACCTGATGCTGGTGGCGCAGATCAAACAGATAAGCGAGCAACTGGCGCGGGCCACGCTGTATCTGTTGGCTGACGAACTGGTGCGCTACCCGATCACCGAGCAGCAGCAGCGGCTGGCCCAGATCAAGCAGGAGAAGGGCTTTGGCTTTGGCGTCGCGCTGCAGCGCATCGAGCGGGTAAGCCTGGACGATGACCAGCGGCGTCGGGTCGAGGAGGGCGACACGGTCATGGCGCTGGGCAAGGATGGCGACTCGATCCGTGTGTTTGCCGGGCTGGCTGGCTCGCCCTGGGTGCTGGAAATAGGCCCGTTGTACCAGCTCAACCCATATCCGCCGCAGTTGCTGATCCTGATTGCCTTCCTTGGCCTGTGCCTGATCGGCCTGGTGGTCTACCTGCTGGTGCGCCAGCTGGAGCGCCGCGTGTCGGGCCTGGAGATTGCCGCCACACGCATCGCCCAGGGCAGCCTGGACACCCGCGTGCCCGCAGGCGACGCCGACTCGGTAGGGCGGCTGGCCGCCGCCTTCAACGGCATGGCCGAGCACCTGCAGCGCTCGCTGAGCATGCAGCGCGAGCTGGTGCGGGCGGTGTCCCACGAGTTGCGTACGCCGGTTGCGCGCCTGCGCTTTGGCCTGGAGATGATCGAAAGTGCCACCACCGAACAGGCACGGGCCAAGCATCTGGCCGGCATGGACGGGGATATCCAGGACCTCGACAAGCTGGTCGACGAAATGCTGACCTACGCCCGCCTGGAGCAAGGCGCGCCGGCCTTGAAGTTCCAGCGGGTCGACCTGGACGCCTTGCTCGCGCGGGTGATCGAAGAGCTGGCACCGTTGCGTGCCGAGGTGCGGGTAGTGCGCGGCGACTGCCAGGGCGCGGATGCCGAAGGCGCCTGGGTCGAGGCCGAGCCGCGGTACTTGCACCGGGCACTGCAGAACCTGGTCGGCAACGCCATGCGCCATGCCGGTTCTGAGGTGCGCGTGAGTTACCAGTTGGGGCAGCAGCGGTGCCGCATTGATGTCGAAGATGACGGCCCCGGCATCCCCGAGGGCTTCTGGGACCGTATCTTCACCCCGTTCACCCGCCTGGACGACAGCCGCACCCGTGCTTCGGGTGGGCACGGCCTGGGCCTGTCGATCGTGCGGCGAATCATTTACTGGCACACGGGCCGGGCGACGGTGGGGCGCAGCGAAGCGTTGGGTGGCGCCTGCTTCAGCCTGAACTGGCCACGCCAGCAAGCGCCACAGTAAAGGTCAGACGCTGACCAGGCTGAGCAGGTGGCCGTCCTGCAGGCAGAACTGGCCTTGCAACTCGGCGCCTTGGCGCCACTGCGGCGACAGGTCGGTGAGCAGGCGCAGGCGGGCCAGGCCTTCGGTGGACCAGTCCAGCACTTCGGCGTGTTCGAAATAGAAGCGCTGGCGGGTCAGCGGGTAGAGGGTCTTGAACAGGCTTTCCTTCAGCGAGAAGGTCAGGGTGACCGTCAGGCCGAGTTGACGGGGGTCCAGGCGTTCGAACTCGGGCGGGGTGAGGATTTCGGCCATCAGCCGTTCGGCGCGTTCGTCATCCAGCAAGGCCTCCTGATCCAGGCCCAGGCCCTGGCAACTGCCCTCGGCGGCGACTACGGCGGCGGCCCAGCCTTTGCCGTGGGTGATCGAGCCGCGAACGCCCGCCGGCCAGATCGGCGAGCGGTCCTCATGGGTGCCGGGCACGTAGTCGCGACCGTCCAGGCGCTGCAGCGCCGCGCGCGCGCATACGCGACCGGCCAGGTACTCAGCCTGGCGCTTGGCCACCGAGCGCTGCAGGCTGGCACTGGGCACGACGCCAGCGCGCTGGAAGTCGTCGGGTGCCAGGTGGGCAGGGTCGAAGGCGCAACTGACCAGCACCGCGCCGGGCAGCGGGCGAGGCAAGGGCCAGTGGTGCTGGAGCGGGGCGCAGCAGGCGGGGAGAGTGTTCATGGCGCTATTGTGCCAGCCGCAGCGGCGGTGTGGGAGGTGGGATTGCTGGGGCTGCGTTGCAGCCCATCGCCGGCAAGCCAGCTCCCACAGGTGTTGCGCAGGGCTTGAGGTTTGCGCTGTGCTTGTGGGGGCTGGCTTGTCGGTGATGGGCCGCACAGCGGCCCCCGACAATCCTTATTTGAACACCTGCTTGAAGAACGCCTGCATATCCGCCCAGGAACTCTCGTCCGCCGCCTTGTTATAGCCAATGTCCGGCCCCCCATGTTCGCCATGGCTCAGCCGGTCAGCATCGGGGTTGGTAAACCCATGCTTGGCGCCGTCAATGCTGACGAACTGATAGTTGACCTTGGCCGCATCCATTTCCGCCTTGAACGCGTCCACCTGCTGCGGGGTGACCATGCTGTCCGCAGCGCCATGTTCAACCAGGATGTCCGCACGTACTACGCCAGGCTTGGCCGGCGTCTGGGTGGCCAGCGCGCCATGGAAGCTCACCACGCCGTCCAGCTTCTCGCCCCTGCGTGCGGCATCAAGCACCACCTTGCCGCCAAAGCAGTAGCCCACAGCGCCCAGTTGGTGCTTGTTGACGTTCGGCTGCTTTTTCAGCAACTCCAGGCCCGCGTCGAAGCGCGCTGCTGCCGCGGCCGGGTCCTTCATCGCTTCGGCCATGAAAGCCTGGGCATCCTGCGGATGCTCGGTGTGCTTGCCATCGCCATACATGTCGATGGCCAGCGCTTTGTAGCCCAGGGCCGCGAGGTCTCGTGCACGGCGCTTGGCATAGTCGTTCAGGCCCCACCATTCATGCACCACGACGATGCCTGGGCGTTTGTCGTCCAACGCATCGTCGTAGGCGTAGTAGCCGACCAGGCGGTTGCCGTCGGCGTCCTGATAGGGAATTTCACGGGTCACGACCGCCGCTTGGGCGAGGGCGGCGCTGCACATCAGGGTCAGGGCCAGCAGGGCACGCATCTTTACTACTCCTTGTCTTGCAGACAGTTCGTTCAGCCGAGGTTCAGCCAGGGTTCAGTCGCGGTTCAGGGTGCCCTCCTTACTCTAGCTTCCAGACCGAAACAGCGCACCCAACTGGAGTTACCAGCCATGAAAACCTTCAACACCCTGCTTGCCGCCATGGCCGTCTGTGCCGCTGGCATCACCACTGCCCAGGCCGCCGACGACAACTTCGCCAGCCTCACCTACGGCCAGACCAGCGACAAGGTTCGCAAGTCCGGCCTGCTGCAACGCAACACCGACCAGCTCAACGCCGATGGCATCATCGGCAAGGACGACACCTGGGGTGTACGTGTGGGCAAGATCAACGATCAGGGCCGCTACTACATGACCTACGACAACGTCTCGGGTGACCACAGTGGCCTGAAGTTGCGCCAGGAAAACCTGCTGGGCAGCTACGACCTGTTCCTGCCGGTGGGCGATACCACCAAACTGTTCGGCGGTGGCAGCCTGGGCATGACCAAGCTCACCCAGGACTCGCCAGGCGCCAGCCGGGATACCGACTACGGTTATGCCTACGGCCTGCAGGCCGGTGTGATCCAGGACATCACCGACAAGGCTTCGGTGGAACTGGGCTACCGTTACCTGCGCACCAATGCCGCGACCGAAGTGGGCGCGCATGGCG
Organism: Pseudomonas sp. YNh; assembly: GCF_037993085.1. Classification (NCBI taxonomy): domain Bacteria; kingdom Pseudomonadati; phylum Pseudomonadota; class Gammaproteobacteria; order Pseudomonadales; family Pseudomonadaceae; genus Pseudomonas; species Pseudomonas sp. YNh. The sequence goes on from NZ_JBBMRJ010000034.1 coordinate 29,915, forward strand.
GGCCGAAGGACGGCACCCTGCGTCTGACCAGCAGCGCGCAGACCTATCTGGCAGCGAGCTACAAGTTCTGACCAGCGAGCCGCGTTATCCTGTACCGGCCTCTTCGCGGGCACGCCCGCTCCCACAGGGACTGCACAAACCTCGGAAACCGTGCAGTACCTGTGGCTTCTGCAGGTGCTGCACAATTTTCAGAAACTGTGCAGTCTCTGTGGGAGCGGGCGTGCCCGCGAAAGGGCCGGTACAGGCATTACATACAAGGAGCTGCACATGAAACTGCTGGTGGTCGAGGACGAAGCCCTGCTTCGCCATCACCTCTACACCCGCCTGGGCGAAAGCGGCCATGTGGTCGAGGCGGTCGCCGATGCCGAGGAGGCGCTGTACCAGGCCGGGCAGTACCACTTCGACCTCGCCATCATCGACCTGGGCCTGCCCGGTATCAGTGGCCTGGAACTGATCACGCGCCTGCGCAGCCAGGACAAGACTTTCCCCATTCTCATCCTCACCGCCCGCGGCAACTGGCAGGACAAGGTCGAGGGCCTGGCCGCCGGTGCCGACGACTATCTGGTCAAACCGTTCCAGTTCGAAGAGCTCGAAGCGCGGCTGAATGCCCTGTTGCGCCGCTCCAGCGGCTTCACCCAGTCGACCATCGCCGCAGGCCCCTTGGTACTCGACCTCAACCGCAAGCAGGCCACCCTCGACGACCAGCCCCTGGCGCTGACCGCCTACGAGTACCGCATTCTGGAATACCTGATGCGCCATCATCAGCAGGTGGTGGCCAAGGATCGCCTGATGGAGCAGCTGTACCCAGGCGACGAGGAGCGCGACCCCAATGTCATCGAAGTACTGGTCGGCCGCCTGCGCCGCAAGCTTGAGGGCGAGCACGGCTTCAAACCCATCGACACCGTGCGCGGCCTGGGCTACCTGTTCACCGAGCGCTGCCGATGATCCGCTCGCTGCGGGTACGCCTGATGCTGGCCGCAGCAGTACTGGCCTTGCTGTTCATGCTGGCGCTGCTGCCGGCCTTGCAGAAGGCCTTCAGCCTGGCGCTGCAGGAGTCGATCGAGCAGCGCCTGGCTTCGGATGTGACCACGCTGATTTCCGCCGCGCGCATCGAGCATGGTCAGTTGCAGATGCCGGCCCTGCTGCCGGACGAGCGCTATAACCTGCCGTACACGGGCCTGCTCGGTTATATCTTCGACCGCGACGGCAACCTGGTCTGGCAGTCGCGGGCCACCGCCGACCGGCACATCAACTACCGCCCGCGCTACGACGGGCGTGGCAATGAGTTCGCCCGTATTCATCAAGCAGATGGCGAAGAGTTCTTTGTCTACGACGTCGAGGTAAAGCTGCTGGGGGGCCAGAGTGCCGCCTACAGCATTGTCGCCCTGCAGCCGGTGAGCGAGTACAAGGCCACCCTCAACGGCCTGCGCGAGAAGCTCTACCTGGGCTTCGGTGCTGCCTTGCTGGCGCTGATGGTGCTGCTATGGGCTGGCCTGACCTGGGGCCTGCGCTCGTTGCGCCGGCTTAGCCACGAGCTGGATGAAGTGGAGTCGGGCGCGCGCGATGGCCTGAGCGGCGAGCACCCGCGCGAGCTGCTGCGCCTCACCCGTTCGCTCAACCGCCTGTTGCGCAGTGAACGTGAGCAGCGCACGCGCTACCGCGACTCGCTGGACGACCTGGCGCACAGTCTGAAGACGCCGCTGGCGGTGTTGCAAGGCGTGGGCGAAAGCCTGCAGCAGCGCAGCGGTGAGCGCGAGCAGGCGCGGGTGCTGCAAAGCCAGATCGAGCGCATGAGCCAGCAGATCGACTATCAGCTGCAACGCGCCAGCCTGCGCAAGAGCGGCCTGGTGCGCCACAGCGTGAGGCTGCGGCCGTTGCTCGACAGCCTGTGCAGCACCTTGGCCAAGGTGTACCGGGACAAGCGGGTGAACGTGACGCTGGAACTGCCCGATGCGGCGCAGGTGCCGATGGAGCAGGGCGCCTTGCTGGAAATGCTCGGCAACCTGCTGGAAAACGCCTACCGCCTGAGCCTGGGCCAGGTGCGGGTGAGCCTTGAGCAGGCGCCCGGGCAGCTGGCCTTATGTATCGAAGACGATGGGCCGGGGGTGCCGGCCGACCAGCGTGAGCGCATTCTGGAGCGCGGCGAGCGGCTCGACAGCCAGCACCCCGGGCAGGGGATCGGGCTGGCGGTGGTCAAGGACATTGTCGACAGCTATGACGCCGAGCTCAGCCTGGGGGATTCGCCCTTGGGTGGCGCGGCGTTCAGGATCACTTTCCACCTGGACTGATTTGTAGCCTGTACCGGCCCATTCGCGGGTAAACCTGCTCCCACAGGGATCGCCCAGCCTTCGAATGCTGGGCGGATTCCCGCCATCCCCCCTGTACAAAACCCGCCACCGGGCGGAAATCCGCCAGCCTTCCTCAGGCAAATCGCCCTGTCGTTGGGCATTTATCCCTAGCAAACAGGGCCCTTGCACCCTTCATGGGCATTTTGGCACCACCCTTGCTATTGATCTTCGCAGAGGCCTGCCCAGGCAGCTCGAACACAACGACAAATCCCTCCAAGTGCAGGAGGGTTAGCGATTCAGGTGCCCCATCACCCTGGGAAGGGTGAACCGGCACACTTGAGGAAAATGAGCCATGACGACACGTCAGCCGCTGTACAAATCCCTGTATGTCCAGGTGATCGTTGCCATCACCATCGGCATCCTGCTCGGCCACTACTACCCGGAAACGGGCGTCGCCCTCAAACCCTTGGGTGACGGCTTCGTCAAACTGATCAAGATGGTCATTGCCCCGATCATCTTCTGCACCGTGGTCAGCGGCATCGCCGGCATGCAGAGCATGAAGTCGGTCGGCAAGACTGGCGGCTACGCGCTGCTGTACTTTGAAATCGTCTCCACCATCGCCCTGATCATCGGCCTCGTCGTCGTCAACGTGGTCAAGCCGGGCGCTGGCATGCACATCGACGTCAGCACCCTGAACGCCAGCAGCGTGGCCGCCTACGCCGCCGCCGGCGCCCAGCAGACCACCGTCGGCTTCCTGCTCAATGTCATCCCCAACACCGTGGTGGGTGCCTTCGCCAACGGCGACATCCTGCAGGTGCTGATGTTCTCGGTGCTGTTCGGCTTTGCCCTGCACCGCCTGGGCAGCTACGGCAAGCCGTTGCTGGACATGATCGACCGCTTCGCCCATGTCATGTTCAACATCATCAACATGATCATGAAGCTGGCCCCGATCGGTGCTTTCGGCGCCATGGCCTTCACCATCGGCCAGTACGGCGTGGGTTCGCTGGTGCAACTGGGCTACCTGATGGCGTGCTTCTACATCACCTGCCTGCTGTTCGTGCTGGTGGTGCTGGGCGGTATCTGCCGCGCCCACGGCTTCAGCGTGCTCAAGCTGATCCGCTATATCCGTGAAGAGCTGCTGATCGTGCTGGGTACTTCCTCCTCGGAATCGGCCCTGCCACGCATGCTGGCCAAGATGGAGCGCCTGGGCGCGAAGAAGTCGGTCGTCGGCCTGGTTATTCCGACCGGTTACTCGTTCAACCTGGACGGCACCTCGATCTACCTGACCATGGCTGCGGTGTTCATCGCCCAGGCCACCGACACCACCATGGACATCACCCACCAGATCACCCTGCTGCTGGTGCTGCTGGTGGCTTCCAAAGGTGCTGCCGGCGTCACCGGTTCGGGCTTCATCGTGCTGGCCGCCACCCTGTCGGCTGTTGGCCACCTGCCGGTAGCTGGCCTGGCGCTGATCCTCGGCATCGACCGCTTCATGTCCGAGGCCCGCGCACTGACCAATCTTGTGGGCAACGCCGTTGCCACCGTGGTCGTGGCCAAGTGGGTCAAGGAAATGGACAACGACAAGCTGGCCTCGGAGCTCGCCTCCGGTGGTGCACCGCTGGTCGATACCCGTCCGACCGATGACCTGGGCGTGGCCGAAGGCCCGGCTCGCTGATCGCGCGGCTATAGAACGAAAGAGGCGACCCTAGGGTCGCCTTTTTCATGTGCGCTATTCGCGTCGGTGCGTGGTCAGGCCAGCACCACCTCCAACACCCGGATCACTTCCGGCTGAGGGTAATGCCACCTCACCTGCACATCCCAGAACTTCACCCCGTACACCCGCTCGGCTGGTGGTACCTGGTAGGCCGGGCGCGGGTCTTGCGCCAGGCATTGTTCGATCAGTTCCACCAGCGGTTCAGCCAGCCGCAGTGCATGCTCGCGGGCCTGGGGCAGGGCGTTTTCGCCCCACTGCACGGCAATCGCGGCGGGCGCTGCGTTGGCCATCTGGTTGCTGGCGTCTGTAATGCAGTCGGCGTACGGCACATACGGCTTGATGTCCAGCACCGGCGTGCCATCGAGCAGGTCGATCCCGGACAGCAACAGGCGCCCGGGCTCCACGCCCTCCAGGCGCACTACCGACTGGCCGATGCCGTTTGGCCGGTGGGTGGCACGGGTGGCGAACACCCCCATGCTCTTGTTGCCGCCCAGACGCGGTGGCCGCACTTTCAGGCGCGGCTTGTCCTCGAGGGCCTGGTGAAACAGGAACAGCAGCCAGACATGGCTGACCTGCTCCAGGCCTTCGACCGCATCACCTTGGTCGAACGGCGGCAGCAGTTCGAGCACGCCCCGCGCAGCAGGCGCCAGTTGGGGCTGGCGCGGGATGGCGAATTTCTCCTTGAAGCAGGAGCGGACGATGCCGACGGGTGCAACCGTATGCTGCATGGCCACTTAGCCGCGCACGCGCTGGGTCAGGCCTTTGAGGAAGTTGCGCAGCAACTGGTCGCCGCACGGGCGGTAGTTTTCGTGGCCGGCCTTGCGGAACAGCGCGCTCAGTTCAGGCTTGCTGACCGGGAAATTGACCGACTTGAGGATCACGTGCAGGTCGTCTTCCTTGAGCTCGAAGGCCACCCGCAGCTTCTTGAGGATGAGGTTGTTGGTCACAGGCAGCTCGACCGGCAGTGGCGGGCGGCTGTCGTCCTTGCCACGGCGGTGGATTACCAGGCCATCGAGGAAGTGCGCCATCACCCGATCAGGGCAACGGACGAAGCCTTCCTCTTCTTCTTTCTTCAGGTAAGTGGCCAATACCAAAGGGTTCACCTCGAGGCCGGAAAGCCCGATGATCTCGGCCATCTTGGCGTCGTTCACCTTGAGCATGTAGCGCAGGCTGCGCAGGACGTCGTTGTGGTTCATTGCTGCAGAATCCTGTTCAGGTGCCACGCTTGTGCGTGGCGTATTGCTTAGAAACGTTCGGTAGTTGCCACGTAGCGCCATTGGCCGAGGGGCAACTTGCCCATCGACACACCACCCAGGCGAATGCGTCGCATGCTTACCAGTTCCAGGCGCAGGTAGGCGCACAGCTCGGCGATCTGCCCGGGTTGGGGGTTTTTCAGCACCATGCGCAGGTGGGTCTCGTTCTGCCAACTGGCCTTGGCCTTGGGAAGCTCGCGGTCATTGCGCGTGGCGCCGCGCGCCAGGCGTTCCAGCGCCTGAGGTGTGGTCTCGCCGCGCACTTCGACAATGAACTCCTGCTCCAGGCGACGCAGGTCGGCCTCGATCTTGCGGCTTACCCGCCAGTCCTGGGTGAATACCTGCAGGCCGCTGGCGCCGCGCTCGAGCGGTGCCACGCAGGCCTGGCGGTTAAAGTGCCCATGCAGGGCGCGCACGCCTTCGCGGTGCGCCTCGCTGAGGGTGGCCATGTTCATGCTGGCGCGGGCGCTTTCGCTGTCCATGCCGGCCGCCTGGTTGAGCAGCAGGGTTACCGGCTCCAGCGCTTCGACGCGGGCACCCGGGAGCAGCTCGACGCGCTGGTCCTCTACCTTGAACTGCGGCTGCTCGACCACCACGCCGTCGACCGTGACCCAGCCACCTTCGATATAGAGCTCGGCATCGCGGCGAGAGCAGCCAAGTTGCTCGATAAGGCGTTTGGACAGGCGGACGGGTTCGGACATGACGGCAATTCGCAAAGGCAGGGAAAGGCCAGCATTGTACCTGCCTGAGCGGCAGAGGGGCTGGGAATCTGTGTCATTTACGCCGTTTTGCCAAGGCGCATGTGCAGGAGGGGGTAGGGCTGCCCCAGGCCGTCGGTTTCCGATCGGCCAATTACTTCGAAGCCTTCGTGCAGGTAAAAGCCCAAGGCCTGAGGGTTTTGCTCGTTGACGTCCAGTCGCTCGGCGTTCAGCTCGTCGATGGCATAGTGCAGCAGGCGCTTGCCCACCCCTTTGCCACGGTAGTCCGGTGCAACAAACAGCATGTCCACGCGCCCGTTGGCGACCCCGGCAAAGCCACAGATGCGCTGCCGGTCCCTGCAGCAGATCAGCATCACTGCGTCGAGGTAGCGGCGCAGTACCTGTTCGCGCAGTAAAACAATGTAGCCCTCTGGCAGGAAATCGTGAGTGGCACGTACCGAGTCCTCCCACACCTGCACAAGCTCGCCGTAGTCGCGCAAGTGCGGGGTTTGTAGCGTCAGTAGCGATGGCATGCCGGTGGTCCTCCATGGCGATCAGGAAAACATAGCAGGCCAACCACCGGTCGGCTTGTTCGCGCGCCGCTTGAAGCGCGGGGCGCAGGGGTCTATTAGTTAAGCGTGGGAAAAAATCCCACGCAAAGAACAGAAAACACTGAAAACAAGATTTCTGCTGATTTGGCGTTCTCGTGGCGACGACCTGGAGACGGACTATGCAAATCCACCTGCTGTTCAAGAAGGCTTTACTGGCGGTTGCCGTGGCTGGCGTGCTGTCGACTTCCATTGTTTTGATCCCTGACTCGATTTCTCATGGCTCCAGCGCCTACGCCAAAGATGGTGGTGGTGGTGGTGGTGGTGGTGGTGGTGGCCACGGCGGAGGCGGCGGAAGCGGCGGCGGTGGTGGCGGCCACGGTGGTGGTGGCGGAAGCGGCGGCGGTGGTGGCGGCCACGGTGGCGGCGGCGGAAGCGGTGGTGGAAGTGGCGGCGGTGGTGGCCACGGCAGTGGCGGTGACGGCGGCGGCCATGCCGGCAACAGTGGTAGCGGCCATGGCAACTCCGGCCTGGGCCACGCCGGTGATTCAAACGCTGGGCGCAGCGGCAACCATGCTGAAGCGGGTGACGATCATGGCAATCACGTGGGTGGTGAGCCCGGTGACGATCACGGCAATCACGTTGGCGGTGAGCCCGGTGACGATCATGGCAACCATGTTGGCGGTGAGCCCGGGGATGATCATGGTAATCATGTCGGCGGCGAGCCTGGCGATGATCACGGCAATCACGTTGGTGGTGAACCTGGTGATGATCACGGCAACCATGTGGGTGGCGAACCGGGTGATGACAACAGCAGGAGCTGACAGGCGTTGATCAGCCCAACTCTGCCCCCTTCGATGTTAAGCGCACTGCGGCGTGTCATGCGACCGCTGGTGCGCTTGATGTTGCGCAAAGGGGTTACCTACACGATGTTCGCCGACCTGCTCAAGGAGGTGTTCGTCGACGTGGCCCATCGTGAGTTTCGTCTGGACGGCACCCCGCCCACTGACAGCCGCGTCAGCCTGCTTACAGGCGTGCATCGCAAGGATGTCCGGCGGCTGCGCAGCGAAGGTGGCATGGAACTCGAGGCCTTGCCGGCGAACATCACCCTGGGCGCACAGTTGGTCAATGCATGGACCACCCGCCCGCCGTTCTGCTCGGCACCTGGCCAGGCACTGGCACTGCCGCGTTTGGCAAGTGTGGGTGGCGAGGGCTCATTCGATGCCCTGGTGGCCACGGTCAGCACTGATATCCGCGGGCGTGTGGTGCTGGATGAGTGGTTGCGCCTTGGCATCGTCCGGCTTGATGAGCAGGATCGTGTGCACCTGCAAGCCCAGGCGTTCGTGCCGCAGACAGGTTTCGATGAAAAAGCCGCGTACTTCGGCCACAACCTGCATGACCATGCCAGCGCAGCGGTGCACAACCTCAGTGGCCAAGGCCTGCCGTTCTTCGAGCGCAGTGTGCACTATGATGCTTTGAGCCCGGCCAGCGTCGAGCACGTGCGTGAAGTGGTTGCCAAAGATGGCATGCAGACGCTGCTGGCCTTCAGCCGGCTCGCAGCAGAGCTGGAAAACGTTGATGGGCCCAGCGCGGAGCAACGTCAGCGCATCACTGTCGGGCTTTATTTCTACACTGAAGCTACCGACCCCGAATTGTCCAAGACGCCAGGCCCATGACGCCCCTCACGCGCTGCCTCCGTGCCGTTGCCGTTGCCCTGGTCCTGGGGTTGAACCTGGCGTCGCCTACCGAGGTGGTTGCAGCACCGGTTTGTGTCAGCCGCGACGAAGTGGGCATGGCCGGTGCCACAGGCCTGCAGTTTCCGGGGGGGACAGGCGGTACCGGTGCACGCAGTGAAAACGGTGGTGTCGGCGGCACTGGCGCGCCTCTCCCGCAACGCCCTGGCGGCACCGGCGGCACTGGCGCGGTGGCCGAAGGTGTGGACGGCACCTACTTTGATCACGGTAACGGCGGGGTAGGTGGTACCGGTGCGCCGATCCTGCGCCCAGGCGGTACCGGTGGTACCGGCATCGTCGGCACCATCACCGGGTTTGCTTCGATCTGCGTCAATGGCATGGAAGTGCACTATGGCAAAGACGTGCCGGTGAGTGAAAACGGTGCACCCGCCAGCAGTGCTCACCTGGCGATCGGGCAGGTTGTAGCGGTGGAGGCAATTGCCACCCAGCGTGGTCTCCAGGCAGGGCGTATCTCGATCCTCAACGTCTACGAAGGGCCGCTGACGGCGCTCCCCAATGCATCGGCCCCCCTGCGGGTGATGGGCCAGCCTGTGCGGCTCGCCGCAGGCGCGCGGGTGGCTGAAGGGCTGCGTGCAGGCGAGCCGGTCCGGGTCAGTGGTCTGCGCGATGCCACGGGCGAAGTGGTGGCAACCCGTATCGAACGGGCGCCGGGCCTCAGAGAGGCCAGTGCCATTGGTGCAATCGACCGCCCAGGCAGCCTGCAAGGGTTGACGCTGGGCACCCGCGTAGCCCCCGCGCGCGAAGTGCTGGTGCGCGGTCAGTGGACCGGGCGCCAGCTGGAAGTGGCACAAACCCGTCCAGACCCGAGCCTGCCGTTTGCTGGCCGCGTCCAGCAGGCGGTGGTCGAAGGGTTGGTGCAGCGCGTGCAGGCACGGCAACTGGTGGTCGCGGGCATCAATGTGACGCTGGGGCAGGGCACCGTGGTTGTCGGCAGGCAGCCTGCAGTGTTGGCGCTCGATCAACGCGTTCGGGTCAGCGGCGTGCTCAGTGGTACTCACGAGTTACGGGCCACCCGTGTGGAACTCCAGGATGACCGTGCTGACAACCCGGACCGAGGCCATTCGGGGCACGGCGGCGAGCACGGCAGCAGTGAGTCAGGCGGCTCCGACAATAGCGGCCATGGAACAAGCGAGGCGATCAGTGTTCGCAGCGAAAGCAGTGATGATCACAGTGGGCGCAGTAACGTTGAAGACGCCAGCGGTCACGGCAGGTCTGAAAGCGTGGACAAGTCTGGCAAGTCAGAGCATGTCGAAACCGTGGAGCAGCCCGAGAGCAGCAACAGTGGGAAGGGTGATCGGGTAGAGAAGGTTGAAGTCGAGAAAGTGGAAAAGGTTGAGAAGGCCGAAAAGCCTGAAAAGGTCGAGAAAGTCGAGAAAGTCGAGAAAGTTGAGAAGGTCGAAAAAGTCGAAAAGCCTGAAAAGATCGAAAAGGTCGAAAAGGTCGAAAAGGTCGAAAAGGTCGAAAAGGTCGAAAAGGTCGAAAAGGTCGAAAAAGTCGAAAAAGTCGAAAAAGTCGAAAAAGTCGAAAAAGTCGAAAAAGTCGAAAAGGTAGAGAAAGTAGAAAAGCCTGAAAAGGTCGAGAAGGTGGAAAAAGTCGAGAAAATCGAAACCATCGAAAGGCCGGAAAAGGTAGAGACCGTCGAAAAAGTAGAGCATCCGGAGCGGTCCGGGCGTTAGGCAACTAGGCTGGGGAAGTCCGACCACACTTCCCGAATGGGTACTGAGGTGCAGATGAGACCCGCGCTCCCTCTTTTTGCCTGCCTGCTGTCATGCACCAGTGCGTCGACCATGGCCGATACCTTCAGCACCGCCATCGGCATGGACTATTCAAGTGGCGACTATGGCACAGGTACCACTTCGGAAATCTGGTACGTCCCTGTGGTCGGCAAATATGAAACCGGCCCCATGACCTACAAGGTCACCGTGCCCTGGTTGCGTATTACCAACCCGGAAGTAGGCCCCAATGGTGACCCCCTGCCCGGAGGTTGCCGGGATGAGGAAAGCGGGCTGGGTGACACGGTCGCCAGCGCCGGGTATGCCTTGCTGGATGGCAGTGACGGCGGCCTGATGCTCGACCTGATCGGCAAGGTCAAATTCCCCACCGCCGATGAAGACCAGTGCCTTGGCACCGGTGAATACGACTACACCGCCCAGGTCGACATCACCAAGGGCTTTGGCCCGGTCACCGGCTTCGCGACGTTGGGCTGGAAGAAGTTCGGCGACCCGCCCGACAGCGACTTTGACGACCCGGTATTTATCAGCCTTGGCTTCGCCCTGCCTGTGGCTGCAGGTACTTCCGCGGGCGCCTCCTACGACTGGCGGCAGAAAGTGGTCTCGACTGGTTCGCAGATCAAGGAACTCACCCTGTTCCTGACCCACAAGCTCAACCAGCAATGGAAAGTCCAGCTCTATGCGGTCAAAGGCTTCTCTGATGTCAGCCCGGATGCAGAGGGTGGCCTGATGCTGTTTCACACGTTTTAACGAAAAAAGCCCCTGCGCCGGTCATTCTCGCGGGGAATGCCAGGGCAGGGGCTTTTCAGGTTTCAGCCGTTTTAGATGGGCTCTGCCCACATGTCGTATTCGTCGGCATCCACTACACGGCAACGCACTTTGTCGCCTGGCTTGAAGCCATGGTCGCCATCGATGAACACGCTGCCGTCGATTTCCGGGGCATCGAAGAAGCTGCGGCCAACCGAACCCTGTTCCTCGACTTCGTCGATCAGCACTTCGATTTCCTTGCCGATGCGCAGTTGCAGGCGGGCGGTGCTGATGGCCTGCTGGTGGGCCATGAAGCGGTCCCAGCGCGCTTGCTTGATGTCGTCCGGCACTTCTTCCAGGCCCAGGTCGTTGGCCGGGGCGCCTTCTACAGGCGAGTACTGGAAGCAGCCCACACGGTCGAGCTGGGCTTCGGTCAGCCAGTCCAGCAGGTACTGGAAGTCTTCCTCGGTCTCGCCTGGGAAGCCGACAATGAAGGTGGAGCGGATCACCAGCTCAGGGCACTGTTCGCGCCAGTTCTTGATGCGCGCCAGGGTGCGGTCTTCGAAGGCAGGGCGCTTCATCGACTTGAGAACCTTCGGGCTGGCGTGCTGGAACGGGATGTCCAGGTACGGCAGGATCTTGCCGGCGGCCATCAGCGGGATCACGTCGTCGACGTTCGGGTACGGGTACACATAGTGCAGGCGTACCCAGGCACCCAGGCTGCTCAGGGCCTCGCACAGTTCGAGCATGCGGGTCTTGACCGGGCGACCGTTCCAGAAGTCGGTCTTGTACTTGACGTCGACGCCGTAGGCGCTGGTGTCCTGGGAAATCACCAGGATCTCCTTGACCCCGGCCTTGACCAGGCGCTCGGCCTCGCTCAGCACTTCACCCACCGGGCGGCTGACCAGCTTGCCGCGCATCGACGGGATGATGCAGAAGCTGCAGCTGTGGTTGCAGCCTTCGGAAATCTTCAGGTACGCATAGTGGCGCGGGGTCAGCTTGATGCCCTGTGGCGGCACCAGGTCGATCAGTGGGTTGTGGTCCTGGCGTGGCGGTACCACTTCGTGCACGGCGTTGACCACCTGCTCGTACTGCTGTGGGCCGGTGACCGACAGCACGCTGGGGTGCACGTCACGGATGCTGCCTTCCTCGACACCCATGCAGCCGGTGACGATGACCTTGCCGTTTTCCTTGATCGCTTCGCCGATCACTTCCAGCGACTCGGCCTTGGCGCTGTCGATGAAGCCGCAGGTGTTGACCACCACCACGTCGGCGTCCTCGTAGGTGGGCACGACTTCATAGCCTTCCATGCGCAGCTGGGTGAGGATGCGCTCGGAATCGACCAGGGCTTTTGGGCAACCCAGGCTTACGAAACCTACCTTGGGGGTGGCGGGCGTGGTGGACATGACTAACCTCGGTATTGAATGCAGGTCGCCCGGCCGGAATCGCGGGCGATCTTGACGGGCGCTTTTTGGCGCCTCTGATCAAAAAGTGCGCAATTCTAGCGAGCGCAAGGTCGCTTGACCAGCAGAAATACGACGAACGCTGCGCTATGCTTCGCGCCGTTGCGTGAAGGTGCCTTCGGGGGCCTGGCGCGCGAGTGAATACTAAAGGCCGAGATGGCCGTCTGCGGGAGTGGTCGATGGTTCAGGCAAGCAGTCACGCCGAGGGCGGGCACGCGGGGAAGCAGGGGGCGGCGCGGTCGCTGGGCCTGCTCGTGGCGGCGGTCGGGGTGGTTTATGGCGATATTGGCACCAGCCCGTTGTATACCCTCAAGGAAGTCTTCACCGGCGGCTACGGGGTGCCGGTCAACCATGATGGCGTGCTGGGGATCCTGTCGCTGATCCTGTGGTCGCTGTTGTGGGTGGTGTCGTTCAAGTATGTGATGTTCATCCTGCGCGCCGACAACCAGGGCGAGGGTGGCACCATGGCGCTGACCGCGCTGGCGCGGCGGGCTACGGCCGCCTACCCGCGGTTGCGTACGCTGATGGTGATCTGCGGTTTGATCGGCGCTTCGCTGTTCTATGGCGACAGCATGATCACCCCGGCGGTATCGGTGCTCTCGGCCGTGGAGGGCATGGGCCTGGCGTTTGACGGAATCGACCACTGGGTGGTGCCGATTTCGCTGGTGGTGCTGGTGGCGCTGTTCCTGGTGCAGAAGCACGGCACCGAGAAAATCGGCAAGCTGTTCGGCCCGATCATGGTCACCTGGTTCGTGGTGCTGGGCGCATTGGGCGTGCACGGTATCTCACAGAGCCCGGAAGTGCTCAAGGCCTTCAACCCGGGCTGGGCGGTGAACTTCTTCGTGGTTCACCCAGGCATGGGCGTCGCCATCCTCGGTGCCGTGGTGCTGGCGCTGACCGGTGCCGAGGCGCTCTATGCCGACATGGGCCATTTTGGCCGCAAGCCGATCGCCCGGGCCTGGTTCATCCTGGTGCTGCCCGCGTTGGTGCTCAACTATTTCGGCCAGGGTGCACTGCTGCTGCAAAACCCGGAGGCGGCCCGCAACCCCTTCTATCTGCTGGCGCCGAGCTGGGCGCTGCTGCCGTTGGTCGGGTTGGCCACAATGGCCACTGTGATCGCCTCGCAGGCGGTCATTTCCGGGGCCTTTTCCCTGACCCGCCAGGCCATCCAGCTGGGTTACATTCCGCGCATGCAGATCCAGCACACCTCCAGCGACGAGCAGGGGCAGATCTACATTGGCGCCGTGAACTGGACGCTGATGGTGGGCGTGGTGCTGCTGGTGATCGGCTTCGAGTCGTCCGGCGCCCTGGCGGCGGCCTACGGCGTGGCGGTAACCGGCACCATGCTGATGACCACCATTCTGGTGTCGGCGGTGATGCTGCTGTTGTGGAAGTGGCCGCCGGTGCTGGCAGTACCGATCCTGGTGGGCTTCCTGTTTGTGGATGGGCTGTTCTTCGCCGCCAACGTGCCGAAAATCGTCCAGGGCGGTGCCTTCCCGGTGCTGGCTGGCGGTGTGCTGTTCCTGCTGATGAGCACCTGGAAGCGCGGCAAGCAGATTCTGGTGGAGCGCATTGACGAAGGTGCGCTGCCATTGCCCCTGTTCATCAGCAGTATCCGCATTCAGCCGCCGCACCGGGTCGAAGGGACGGCGGTGTTCCTCACTGCCCGGTCGGATGCCGTGCCCCACGCCTTGTTGCACAACATGCTGCATAACCAGGTGCTGCACAGCCAGGTGGTGTTGCTGACTGTGGTCAGCGAGGACCGGCCGCGTGTACCGGAGCAGGAGCGCTTCGAGGTGGAGGCTTATGGTGACGGGTTCTTCCGAGTGCTGTTGCACTTTGGCTTCATGGACGAGCCCGACGTGCCGGCGGCATTGAAGCTGTGCCATCTGGACGATCTGGACTTCACCCCGATGCGCACCACTTACTTCCTCAGCCGCGAGACGGTAATCGCGTCGCGGCTGGAGGGGATGTCGCGCTGGCGGGGCAACCTGTTCGCGTTCTTGCTGAAGAATGCCAACGGGAATCTGCGCTTCTTCAACCTGCCGCTGAACCGGGTGATCGAACTGGGGACCCAGGTCGAGATCTGATTGCCAAGGGCTGCTATGCAGCCCATCGCCGGCAAGCCAGGCTCCCACAGGGAGAGCACAATGGTGGAGATGTGCGCAGTAGATGTGGGAGCCTGGCTTGCCGGCGATGGGCCGCAAAGCGGCCCCAATCATTATCAGTTCTGTTCGGCGACGCTGGACTTGCCCTGGCGTGTCTCGATCTCACCAATCAAGCGCTTGGCCAGCGCCGGGTAGTTCTCATCAAAGTGGTGCCCCCCAGGCAGCTTCAGGCGCTCACCCACCGCGGTCTTTTCGGTGCAACCGCTTTCGTCGGTCTCTTCCACGCCATACACGCACACCACCTTGGCGGCCGGCAGCCTGGCCATTTCCGGACCGGTTGGGGCCTCCTGGCCTTCCTTGCCCAGCCAGCCCTCGACCTCGATCTCGAAGCTGCCGCTGCGGGCAAAGGCCAGCAGCATCACCGCGTCGATGCGTTGCTGGTCCTCCACCGGCAGGCGGTTGTAGATTGCCGGCAGCACATCGGCACCGAACGAATAGCCAGTCAGTACAAAGCGCTTGGTACCCCACTTCTGCCGGTAATGTTGCATCAGCTCGGACAGGTCGGCCGCACTTTGCTCCGGGGTCTTGTGCTGCCAGTAATAGCGCAGGGTGTCGATACCCACCACCGGGTAGCCCAGCTTGGCCATTTCCCCGGCGACATCGCGGTCCAGGTCACGCCAGCCGCCGTCACCGGAGAGGAACAGGGTGACTGTGTCGGTTGTCTGCCCGGCCGGCACTTCTACCACGGGGATAGCCAGGGCGTTGCCATCGTGGCCTACCAGCGCTTGGGTCAGCTGGGCCTTGAGCACTTGTGGCAAGTGGATGTCGTAGTCACTGATGCTGGTTTCGGCATTGGCCTGGTCGCGTACGAACGCGGCACTGGCGTCATCCGGGTTGTCGTTCCAGGCGACGTTCCAGTGGCCATGGGCAGCCGCTTTGGGCAGCGGTGCCTGGCAGCCGGGTTGCTCGACGGTGAAGTCCACGGAAATTGCCCGGGCCTTGTCGTCGTTCTGGCTGGCCAGCCAGCGCCAGGCCTGGGCGGCGCCAGGGCCGATACCAGCGACCAATGTCGGCTTGTCGGACAGCTCGGCCAGGGCCTGGTCCATGACCTGTTGCTGCTTGCTGCAGTCGTTAGGCGGCAAAACCACCTGCACCAGCTGGGCTTCACCGGCCTGGCTCAGGTCGAGCAACTGCTTGTCCGTCAGCGCCTGATCCTGTGGCACACCGATGGCCACTCGGGCCTTGGGGTGCACGCCCGGGGTCACGCGGGTGATGCTGGCGCCATTGCTGCTCAATTGCTCCAGGCGCGCCTCGGGGGCCGGGCGCGTCCACAGCCAGAATGCCAGCACCCCTCCCAGGGCGGCCAGCAGCAGAGGAACCAGCAGGTACAGCCAAAAGCGTCGGGTCATCAACGTTTCACCAATCCAGTCAGGCCGCCTGCAATCAGGGCGGCAGTATCGGCCAGTGCCACAAGCGGGTCGAGCCCGGCCGGCACGGCCATGTAGCGGGGTTCCCAATCCGGTTGGAATTTGTCCTTGAAGCGTCGAAGCCCCTGGAAGTTGTAAAGCTGTTCGCCACGGCGGAACACCATCGAGCCCAGGCGCTGGGTCAGGGGCGCGCCACGCCGCGGCTGCAGGCCTGAAAGCGGCACCATGCCCAGGCTGAAGCGGGAATACTCATGGCTTTTGTAGTGCAGGATCAGGCCGATCATCATGAACTCCATGGTCAGCTTCGGTGCCTCGGGGTGTGCACGCATCAGGTCGAGGCTGGCCAGCTCGTTGCTGTGGGTCTCCAGCAGATTGGCGAACGCCACCGGCCGGCCCTGGAAGCGGATCAGGGCGATGCGGAAATGCTGCAGGTACTCCGGGCTAAAGCGCCCCAGCGAAAAGCCTTTTTCGCGCACGTTTTTACCGTCGAGCCAGGCATCGGAAATTTCCTTCAGCTCTGCCAGCGGGGCGTGGCCAGGTTCGTGAATTTCCAGGCTCAGGCCGTCGCGGCCACCGCGGTTCCACGTGTAGCGCAGGTCCTTCATCTCTTTGCCCTTGGCTTCGAGGTCGAAGCGGCGCAAGTCCACCCGGGCTTCTTCGCCCAGCTTCAGTGCGGTCAGGCCAATGTCCATATAGAACGGCAGGTTTTCGGCGCGCACCTGGTAGAACACTGGCCGGGCGTGGTGCAGGTCGCACAGGTCACGGAACTGCCAGATCATTTCGGCGCGTTCCTGGGCCGGGCCGATCGGGTCGTACAGGGCCACCAGGCTACGGCCGCGACGGGCGTACATAAGGAAGGCATTGTCGCGTGGGTGAAACAGCAACGCCTTGTCGCCGGTCAGGGCCAGGCCGCCGTCGGGCTGGTCGGAGGCCAGCAGGATACGGTTGGCGCGCTGCAGTTCTTCGTCGTCGGGCAGGTGGATCACCGGCGGCGCGGTGCGCAGCAGCCAGGTCAGCGCCAAGGCAGCCAGCAGCAAGGCGCTGCCCATGGCGGCGCGCAGGCCGCGCGGGGCATCAGCGTCGAGGGTGAACTGCCACCACAGCTGATGGCTGTAGGGCACATCCTGGTAGGCAAACAACAACAGCCACACCGATGCGCCGACCGCACAGGCACTGGCCACCAGGAACACTGGCGAAAATGGCAGCTCCAGCAGGCGGCTGGGGCGGTAGAACGAGCGACGGAACAGGGCTAGCAGGGCCGCGGTGAAGGTCAGCAGGCAAGCCTCTTCCCAGTCAAAGCCCTTGAGCAGCGACAGCAGGGCACCGACCAGGAGCAGCACGGTGGTCAGCAGCCAGGCCGCGGACAGCCGCCGGCGCAGGCCTTGGGCCAGCAACAGGCACAGCACGCCGATCAGGCTCGCGCCAAAGTGCGAGGCATCGATCAGCCGGTGCGGCACCAGGAAGCCCATGTGCTCGAGGCGCGTGTCGATCTCGGGCGTGACGCCGGAAAACAGCAGCACCACCCCAGACAGGAATACCATTATCGACAGGATGGGGGCGGCCATCCCGGAGGCGGCCTTGATGGCCTGCTGGGCGAACAGCAGGCGCCGGGCTTCATTGGCCAGCAGCAGTACGCAGGCCAGCAGCAGGGGCAGCACCACATAGATCAGCCGGTACAGCAGCAGGGCGGCCGCCAGCGGCGCGGCACCCAGCTGGTCGGCAAAGGCCGCCAGCAGGATGGCTTCGAACACCCCGACGCCGCCCGGTACGTGGCTGAGCACGCCTGCGGCCAGGGCCAGCAGGTACACCAGCACAAACGCGCCAAAGGGTGGTGCTTCAGGCAGCAGCAGATACAGTACGGTGGCGGCCGCTGCCACATCCAGCGCGGTAATCAGCAATTGCAGGGCGGCCAGGCGCCCGCCCGGCAGCCGCAGTGTACGGCGGCCCAGTTGCACCAGCAGGTTATTGGCCAGCGGTTGTTCGGCCAAGCGCCGGCGGTACAGGCCGAACACCAGCAGGGCGGACGCCACCAGCACGGCGGCGGCGATACCTGCCAGCAGGCCAGGCGCCAACCCCAGTGCGGTCGAGGCTGCCGGCAGGTCGCTCAAGGTTGCCAAGGCGGCGAGGGGGGGCAGCGCGCAGCCCAGCGACAGGCTGGCAAACACGGTCATGCGTGCGACTTCGCCAGCGCCCAGCCCCTGGCGTGCATACAGGCGGTAGCGCACCGAGCCACCCGAAAGCATCGACAGCCCGATGGCGTTGCCAATGGCAAAGGCGCTGAAGCCGCCAAGCACCAGGCTGCGTGCCGGCAGTTTCACGCCGGCATAGCGGCTGGCCGACCACTCGTAACCCAGCAGGATCACGAAGCCGATTACGGTCGCCAGCAATGCACCCAGCACTGACTGGGCCGGTACGCTGAGCATGGCATCGTGCAAGGCATAGATGTCCAGCTCGCTCAGCAGGTGGCGGCAGGCAATCAACGCCATGGTGAACAGCACCAGGGTCACTGCCAGGCCGATGGGCTGGCGGTAGCGGCTCACGCGTTCGAGCAAGGGCAGACGCTGCACGGCACCGGGTAGCGCCGAGGCCAGTGGCACCGGAGGTTCGGGGTTGTGAGAAGTCATGGGTTGCCTCGGGCATGCAGCGCGAGGTTGAGGGGAGGTACGGCCAAGTTAAAGTCCCTTAAGAAAACGTATCCAATGTTACTCCGGCCTCAGGCGCTTTCAGCGGCTTGGCAGGGTTAAAGATAGTTCATCCTGGGCACGATGCCTCAAGCCTGCGTGTTGGCTGGAGGGCGGGGAAAATTGATGCGACGAAAAGCAGGAAGGGCAGAAGCAACAAACCCCGCGCTGCTGTTAAACAGGCGGGGTTTGTTCTGACGAATATGGTTGCGGGAGCCGGATTTGAACCGACGACCTTCGGGTTATGAGCCCGACGAGCTACCAGGCTGCTCCATCCCGCGTCAGTGGGGCGGATTCTACAGCGTGTGGTTTGTATGTCAAGCGCTAAGCTTTGATTTGTCGATGTTTTTCCGATGGCAGTTTCAGTGGACAAAGAAAAAGGCCACTGCGTTAACAGTGGCCTTTTCTTGAACTTGGTTGCGGGAGCCGGATTTGAACCGACGACCTTCGGGTTATGAGCCCGACGAGCTACCAGACTGCTCCATCCCGCGTCTGTGGGGCGCATTCTACAGTTTGCTGAGGGTGTGTCAAGCGCTAAGCTCTGATTTATCAAAGGTTTTTCGGTTTTACTTTTTCGAAGGCAAAGAAAAAGGCCACTGTATGAACAGTGGCCTTTTCTTGAATCTGGTTGCGGGAGCCGGATTTGAACCGACGACCTTCGGGTTATGAGCCCGACGAGCTACCAGGCTGCTCCATCCCGCGCCTGTGAGATCGAATTCTACGGATTTACGCCACAGTGTCAAGCAGTTTCATTGAAAAACCCTTTTTTGTTCAAACCCTTAGCGCTCGTCAGCAGCAAGCGGCTCAGGCGTGACGGGGCTTTCAGGCAGATTGTCGGGTGATGCAGCGGGTGAGGTGTTTCAGGCAGGTCGCATGCGATACTATCTGTATGAATTTACAGTGCTGACGGCCATCCATGTCCTTGCGCAAGATCATCCACGTCGACTGCGATTGCTTCTACGCCGCGATCGAGATGCGTGACGACCCCCGCTTGGCCGGGCGGCCCATGGCGGTTGGGGGCTCGCCTGAGCACCGTGGGGTGATCGCTACCTGCAACTATGAAGCGCGTGCCTATGGTGTGCGCTCGGCCATGTCGTCACGGCATGCACTGAAGCTGTGCCCCGACCTGTTGATCGTCAAGCCGCGCTTCGAGGCCTACCGTGAGGCCTCGCGGGAAATCCATGCGATCTTCCGCGACTACACCGAGCTGATCGAGCCTTTATCGCTGGACGAAGCCTACCTGGATGTAAGTGACAGCCAGTGGTATTCGGGCAGTGCCACGCGCATCGCCGAGGATATCCGCCGGCGTGTCGCCCGCACACTGCATATCACCGTGTCGGCGGGCGTTGCGCCAAACAAGTTCCTGGCCAAGATTGCCAGTGACTGGCGCAAGCCCAACGGGCTGTTCGTGATTACCCCGGGCGAGGTCGAGGCCTTTGTCGCCGCCTTGCCGGTGGCCAGGCTGCATGGGGTGGGCAAGGTGACGGCAGATAAACTGACGCGGCTGGGCATCGAAACCTGCCTTGACCTGCGTGAATGGTCGCGCCTGGCACTGGTGCGTGAGTTTGGCAGCTTTGGCGAGCGTTTGTGGGGGCTGGCGCGGGGTGTAGATGAGCGTGCAGTACACAATGACAGCCGCAGGCAGTCGGTCAGTGTGGAAAACACTTACGACACCGACCTGCCGGACCTGGCCAGTTGCCTGGCGCGGTTACCCGAGCTGCTGGAGAGCCTGAACGAGCGCATCGCCCGTATGGACAGCAGTTATCGGCCGGACAAGCCGTTCGTCAAGGTCAAGTTCCATGACTTCAGCCAGACCACGATGGAGCAGGCAGGGGCCGGGCGGGACCTTGAAAGTTATCGACAGCTTCTGGGGCAGGCGTTCGCCCGGGGTGGCAAGCCGGTGCGCTTGCTGGGGGTAGGGGTGAGGTTGCGCGATTTGCGCGGAGCGCATGAGCAGTTGGAGCTGTTTACGCCTGAATGAAAAGGGGCCGCATAGCGGCCCCTTCTTTTACTGCACGCCCGGATCTGCCACCAACCGGCCAGTGGCCTTGGTCAGCGATTGCAGAAATTCCTGCTGCAGCTCCGGATCGTTGCGAGTCAGCTCGATCAGGCTTTGTTCCATTTCACTGGCTTCTTCTTCAAGGCCCAGCTCCGACAGACGCTTCACCCGATGTACCCACTGGCCGACATCATCATCTTCGAGGTCGTCGAAGATCAGCTCATGGGCTTCGAGCAGCTTGTTGCGCAAGGTGGCGCTGACCAGCAGGCTGGCATCACCCCGCACCGCGTTGTCCTCGTCGAGTACCTGAAGGTGCAGGGTGCCGACGTGGTTGAGATTCTGCTCGGAGAACGGGCTGTCGAGCAGGTTCAGGCGCAGCACGCCGTTCCTGTCGGTGGTCAGCTCGTGGGTCATCTTGCCGGCCTTGACCTCGACCAGGCGTTCGCTCCAGGGCACGCTGGTCGATTCCTCGCGCTTGCCTTTCTGCACTTCGCTGATCCCGGCCAGGTTCTGCTGGGCACGCCCGTTGGACGGCACGTTCATGAACGGGTTGAGTCCGTCCACGCCATAGCTCAGCCAGTCATGGGTGATGCTTTCCGGCAGGTTGCCCAAAGCGAAGACGTTGACCACGTTGGCGCCGACGCCCGCTACCACGGCCACTGCACCCAGCGGGATCTCGTAGACCTCCCGCCAGGGCTGGTAAGGCGTGTAGCGGTCATAGCGACGGGTGACTTCGAACTCGGTGACTTCGAAGCGCTTTTGCTCATGCACGCGCACACGTCGTTGCGGCAGCTCCATCACCTTCGGCTCGCCGACATCGATCTGCAGGGTGTGCTCGAGCAATTTGCGCTCGACGCGCTCCTCGTGGTCACTGCGCTGGGACATCTGGTTGGCGCAGCCGCTGACGAGCAGGGCGCCGCACAGTGCGGCGCCCCCCAGGGTAAAGGTACTTCGCTTGAACATGATCACTCGTGCATTGGTTATCAGCGGCGAACGCGGGCCTGCAGGAAGCTCAGCACTTCATTGAGCGGCAACGCCTGGGCGTCCTGCTCGGTGCGGTGCTTGTACTCCAGGTTGCCTTCGGCCAGGCCGCGATCGCTGACGACGATGCGGTGTGGGATGCCGATCAGCTCCATGTCGGCAAACTTGATGCCTGGGCTGGTCTTTTTATCGCGGTCGTCCAGCAGCACTTCGAAGCCGGCGGCGGTCAGTTCGGCGTACAGCTTGTCGGTTGCCTCGCGAACCACCTCGGTTTCGTAGCGCAGCGGTACCAGAGCGATCTGGAACGGGGCCAGGGCATCGTTCCAGATGATGCCCTTGTCGTCATAGCTCTGCTCGATGGCAGCGGCGACGACGCGGGACACACCGATACCGTAGCAGCCCATCGACAGAACCACCGGCTTGCCGTTCTCTCCCAGTACCTGGCACTTCAGCGCTTCGCTGTACTTGGTGCCCAGCTGGAAGATGTGGCCCACTTCAATGCCGCGCTTGATCACCAGGGTGCCCTGGCCGTCCGGGCTTGGGTCGCCTTCGACCACGTTACGCAGGTCGGCGACCTGTGGAACCGGCAGGTCGCGCTCCCAGTTCACGCCGAAGTAGTGTTTGTCGTCGATGTTGGCGCCGATGCCGAAGTCGCTCATCAGGGCAACCGAACGGTCGATGATGCATTCCAGCGGCAGGTTCAGCGGGCCGAGCGAGCCGGCACCGGCGCCAATGGCGTCGCGCAGTTCGGCTTCGGTGGCCATGACCAGAGGGTCGGCAACCTGTTCCAGCTTGGTGGCCTTGATTTCGTTCAGCTCGTGGTCGCCGCGAACGATCAGGGCAATCAGCTTGCCTTCTTCAGCGCCGCGCACGATCAGGGTCTTGACGGTCTTCTCGATCGCCAGGCCGTGGTTTTCAACCAGTTGTGCAATGGTCTTGGCCTCTGGCGTGTCGACCAGGCGCAGCTCCTCGGTAGGGGCAGGGCGCACGGTTTCACGCGGGATGGCCTCGGCCTTCTCGATGTTGGCGGCGTAGTCGGAGCTGTCGCTGAAGATCACGTCGTCTTCGCCGGATTCTGCCAGCACGTGGAATTCGTGCGAGTAGCTGCCACCGATCGAGCCGGTGTCGGCCTGCACTGGGCGGAAGTCCAGGCCCAGGCGGGTGAATACGTTGCTGTACGCCTGGTGCATGCGGTCGTAGGTTTCCTGCAGGGAAGCCTGGTCGGCATGGAACGAGTAGGCGTCCTTCATGATGAACTCGCGGCCGCGCATCAGGCCGAAGCGCGGGCGGATCTCGTCACGGAACTTGGTCTGGATCTGGTACATGTTGAGCGGCAGCTGTTTATAGCTGGACAGCTCGTTACGGGCCAGGTCGGTGATGACTTCTTCGTGGGTCGGGCCAACGCAGAAGTCGCGCTGGTGGCGGTCCTTCAGGCGCAGCAGCTCAGGGCCGTACTGTTCCCAGCGACCGGACTCCTGCCACAGCTCGGCAGGCTGGATGCTTGGCATCAGCACTTCCAGGGCGCCGGCGGCGTTCATTTCCTCACGCACCACGGCCTCGACCTTGCGCATTACCCGCAGGCCCATCGGCAGCCAGGTGTACAGGCCGGAGGCCAGTTTGCGGATCATGCCGGCACGCAGCATGAGCTGATGGCTGATGACCACTGCGTCGGCAGGGGTTTCTTTCTGGGTGGCGAGCAAATATTGACTGGTGCGCATGGTTAGCCGTGTCGATTGCCTAAGACGTTGAAATAGCCCCGCATTGTACGGGGGCGAAACGAAGGCGTACAGGATGCCCCAGGGCGGGCCGCTTGTCAGCCAAGAAAAAGCCCGGCGAGATCGCCGGGCTTTTTCAGGTGCGGGGCACTGCAAGCCAGGCTTACAGGATGCTCAGCGGGTACTCCACGATCAGACGCAGTTCGTCGATCGAGCTCGAACCGTAGTAAACGCCGTCGCTGGAGCGGTAGGTGGCTTGACGCACGCGCAAGCTCAGGTCTTTGGCCGGGCCGCTCTGCAGTACGTACTTGACGTCTACGTCGCGTTCCCATTCCTTGCCGTTGTTGGTGCTTTCGGTAGTGGCACCCGAGCCGCGAACATAACGGGTCATGAAGGTCAGGCCAGGTACGCCGTATTCGGCGAAGTTCAGGTCGTAGCGCGCCTGCCAGGACTTCTCGTCTTCGGCGTTGAAGTCGGAACGGGCAACGGAGTTGGCCAGGAAGATGGTGCCGCCACCGTCGACGCCGTAAGCGTAGTCGCCGTCGCCGCTGACCTTCTGGTAAGCCAGGGTGAAGGTGTGGGCGCCAATGTTGTAGGCTGCCGAGAGGCTGGCTGCAATGTTGTCCAGTTCGTTGCTGCCGTCAGCCTTGCTGACGAATGCGCCGGTCAGGTTGTCGCCGATGGACTTGGTGTCATAGATGTTGAAGTCGAACACCAGGCCTTGCTTGTCGCTGATCGGCAGCGCCCAGTTGATGTTGCCGTACCACTTGCGGAAGTGGTCTTCAATGCGCGAGTAGTAGACGCTGGTGCTGAGGTTGTCGTTGATGGCATAGGTGCCACCGAAGACGTTGGCCTCGGTCAGGCGCAGGCTGTCGTGGTAAGTCTGAGCCTGGGCGTTCAGCGCGGTGAAGTGACCGGCGTGCAGGGTGAGGCCATCGATTTCGTTGCTGGTGATCAGGCCACCTTCAGCGACCTCTGGCAGCAGTCGGCTATCGTCGGTGGCCAGTACCGGCAGGGCGGTGAACTGGTCGCCAAACTTCAGCACGGTATTGGACACGCGCAGTTTTACTGCACCGCCGCCTTCGGAGTAGTCATCTTGCGAACGGCCATCGGAGGCAGTCGGGAACAGGCCGGTGCCGGCGCGGCCTTTGCCGCTGTCCAGTTTCAGGCCCAGCATGCCGATGGCGTCAACGCCGAAGCCTACGGTGCCCTGGGTGAAGCCCGATTCGAAGGTGCCCAGGAAGCCCAGGCCGGTTTCTTCGACGCGGCTCTTGCCGCTGTCGTTGTTACGGAAGTCACGGCTGAAGTACAGCATGCGGGTTTTTACGTTCAGCTTGCTGTCTTCGAGGAAACCTTTGGACTCGTCTTGTGCCGAGGCCATTGCCAACTGCGAGGTCCCTGCCGCAACGGCCAGGGCGATCATGCTCCACTTCATCACGCGCATCGTGATTTGCTCCTTTGGTTTTTAGGAAGAGTACCGCCGCGCCCAAGTGTTTTAGTTATAGGGTGCAGCTCTTTCTTGTTATGTCGGCGAAAATGTATAGCACGCTGACTGTTGTTGGCGATATGGCTATATAGACTCTTTGCGGAACTTTTTTGCCATGTCGCTTTTAGGTATTTCCATGTCGCAAATCACGCCCCGGTTTATGGGCCGTATAACGCCAGCGCTGTTCCTGTCACCGTAACGAATCTGTAATTACTGATTCTGGTTGAGGAAACTCCCTGGTAACCAATGCCGCTGTTGTTATTTGTCGCGTACACCTGCCACTGCAGATGTCGTGCCGACTTGGCGTGAAGTGAATGCAACAAGCGTGCTCAAAATTCGCAACACTTCATGAAATTTTCACAAAATCTGCTACCGAGGGTCGGAAAGTGCCGTAAACACGGGGCGAAGGCTGCCTCAGGGCATGATGGAGTCGAGAATCATTAAAATTTAAAAAGCTGCCATGAAAGTCAATGTGTTACCGCAACTTGTTCATCCAGAGTCGTTTGTGGGGTGACAAGTGTGGTGGCGGCGCGCAGGCGGCCTCATTTTGGTGCGAAAAGTAGCGCTGTGTTACCGGGAATGTGCAAGGTATCCTTGCAGGCCTGTTTTCCGCTTGAAAGCGGGTTGTTTTTGCCTGAAGGAGATATGCCGTGTTCGTCCTGGATTCGCGTTTGCAGCAGGATTCCCTGGTGCTGGGGGAGTTTGCGTTGTGCCAGCTGTTGCTGAGCAAGGATGCCAACTACCCATGGTTCATCCTGGTGCCCAAGCGCGCCGGCATCAGCGAGCTGTTCGAGCTGGAAGCGGCAGAGCAGCAGCAGTTGTGGCAGGAAACCACCCTGCTGGCTGAAGCACTGAAGGCCAGCTACGGCGCCGACAAGATGAACGTGGCCACCCTGGGCAATGTGGTCAGTCAGTTGCACATGCACGTGATCGTGCGCCAGCGTGACGATGCCGCCTGGCCAGCACCGGTGTGGGGCAAGTGCCCGGCCGTGGCCTACCGCGACGACCAGTTGCAAGCCGTTCGCCAGCGCGTGCGTGGGCTGCAGCTTGCTGGCTATCAGGAGGCCTGACATGTCGCTGGAATTGCGAATCGTCGAACTGGAAACCCGCCAGGCGTTCCAGGATGACACCCTGCAGGCGTTGAATGATGTGGTGGTCGAGCAGGCGCAGGTGATCGAGCGGCTGAAATTACAGGTGGCCGAACTGATCAAGCGTCATGAAGAGATGGTCGGCCAGTACGGCACCGAAGGTGAAGAGGCACCGCCGCCTCATTACTGATCACACGAATCCTGGTGGGCGCGGGCATGGCCGCGCCCACCAGGAGCGCTATCGCAAGACAATCAGCGGCGGGTAACTGCCACCACATCTTCGGCCTGCAGACCCTTGTCGCGGTGCATCACCGAAAACTCCACGCGCTGGCCTTCGACCAGGATGCGGTGGCCTTCGCCGCGTATGGCACGAAAGTGCACGAAGATGTCATCACCCGAATCGCGGGAGATGAAACCAAAGCCTTTCGAGGTGTTGAACCACTTCACCGTACCGGTATCACGGTTGCCAGCATCCTGGGCGGCATGCTGGCTGCTGCGTGCCTTGCGCGGGCTGCGGGCAAAGCCCACCGCCAGGTGCAGGGCCACGGCCAGTGCCACACAGACCAGCGCCGCGAGGTTGCCCATTTCCGGGCGAGCCAGCAGCGTCAGGGTCTGCAGCACCACCGCCACCACCAGTAGGGCGCAGGCAAGGTGCTGCAACTGCTGACGGGCGCCGCGGTAGTACAGCGGCACGACCGGGGCCAGGACCAGGTTGAGCAGGCCGAGCAGGGCAAGGTAAACCGCGTCGGGTTGTTGCAGGAAGGGTGTTGCATCGGTTTTCAGGCTGGGTATGAGCGATAGCAGCAAGGCTGCCACGCCCGTCACCAGATGGACGATCTTGAACATGGGGTTGGCTCACAGTTGATAAGGCCGATCACAGGAAGAGCTGGCAGCACGGTGCGCATGAGGTGTTGGGCGCGAACACGTGACAAGCCAGCCTATGCACCCGGCAATGACAGTCCGCACGGGTGGCACGGTGCCTATTTAACAGCAAAGGCGAAGGCTACTCAAACCGCAGGCCTCAGTGGGCGATGTGTTGCGCCATGTCACAGGCAGTGTGGGTCAAGTGTTGCTACAGTGGTCGGCGTCCGCTTGAGTCTCAAGCCTTATGGAAAGGGGAACTTCAATGGCAATCGATATCGGTATCAGTGAAGAAGATCGCAAGTCCATCGTCGATGGGCTGTCCCGCCTGTTGTCGGATACCTACGTGCTGTATCTGAAAACCCATAATTTCCACTGGAACGTCACCGGTCCGTCGTTCCGCACCCTGCACTTGATGTTCGAAGAGCAGTACAACGAACTGGCACTGGCAGTCGATTCGATTGCCGAGCGCATCCGTGCCCTGGGCTTCCCTGCGCCGGGGTCTTATGCATTCTATGCACGGCATTCCTCTATCAAGGAGGAGGAAGGCGTACCCCCGGCGGACGAGATGATCCGCCAGCTGGTCCAGGGCCAGGAGGCCGTGGTGCGTACTGCGCGCAGTATTTTCCCGGTAGTGGACAAGGTCAGTGACGAGCCGACTGCCGACTTGCTGACCCAGCGCATGCAGGTGCACGAGAAAACCGCGTGGATGCTGAGGGTCTTGCTCGACGGCAAGTAATCAACAAGCGGTGCGTCCCCGGCAGGTGCAGCACAAGGCTGCGCCTGTCGGTAACTGTGCGGGAAGACTTTGCCGCTGCTCTAAACCTGCTGCCCAGCGCTTCATTGGTCACCTGTTACCGGTGACGAGGAAGAAGGGCGCATGATGCAAGCGAGCAAGCGTGTGGCTGGTCAGGGGAGCTGGCCAGGAAAACAGTGCATTGATCCGTTCAAGGCAGATTTCGATATGTTGCAGACGCAGCCGGTGTCACGTTCGGTGCGGCTCAACGGTTTTTCCACCTGCCTGCGTCTGGAGGCCGTCTACTGGGGCATCCTGGAACGCATCGCCGCCGCCAACCGCTGTTCGGTCAGTGCGGTGTTGTCCTACGTGGACCGCGAAGTGCACCTGCGCCAGGGTGGAGTGCGCAACTTCAGTGGGCTGATTCGGGTAATCTGCGTTGCCTGGCTGCAAGACCCCCCAAGTGTGCGCTGATCGCCTGGCGGGCTGCGCAGTGCTTGCTAACCATATATAATCCCGCTTTTTGCTGCCCTGGCAGCGAGCGTTGTGGTTGACGAGAGACACCCATGCCCCTTTATGACTATCAATGTGCATCCTGCGAGCACCGCATGGAAGCACTGCAGAAGATCAGCGCCGCGCCGCTGACCGATTGCCCGGCCTGCCAGGCGCCGGCGCTGAAGAAGCTGCTGTCGGTGCCAGGCTTCCGCCTGAGCGGTAATGGTTGGTACGAAACCGACTTCAAGACCGGGGCGAAAAAGAATCTTGCAGGCGGCGACAAGGCCGACTGAGTTGAATGCTGTGACCGGGTCTTGCAGTATTAGCCCTCCGGGCGGCCAAGGCCTCCACCGAATACACGAATCACGAGAAGCGAAACCACCATCATGATGCGCAGCCATTATTGCGGCCAACTGAACGAGAGCCTGGACGGCCAGGAAGTCACCCTTTGCGGCTGGGTCCATCGTCGCCGCGACCACGGCGGGGTGATCTTCCTCGACATCCGTGACCGCGAAGGCATGGCCCAGGTCGTGTTCGACCCGGATCGCGCCGAAACCTTCGCCGCCGCCGACCGCGTGCGCAGCGAATACGTCGTGCAAGTCACCGGCAAGGTGCGCAAGCGCCCTGACGGCGCGGTGAATGCCAACATGGCCTCCGGTGCCATCGAGATCCTTGGCTACCAGCTGACCGTGCTCAACGAAGCAGAAACCCCGCCGTTCCCGCTGAACGAATACTCCGACGTCGGCGAGGAAACCCGCCTGCGTTACCGCTTCATCGACCTGCGTCGCCCGGAAATGGCCGAGAAGCTGCGTCTGCGTTCGCGCATCACCACCAGCATCCGTCGCTTCCTCGATGAAAACGGCTTCCTCGACGTCGAAACGCCGATCCTGACCCGTGCCACCCCGGAAGGCGCGCGTGACTACCTGGTGCCAAGCCGTACCCACGCCGGTAGCTTCTTCGCCCTGCCGCAGTCGCCCCAGCTGTTCAAGCAGCTGCTGATGGTCGCCGGCTTCGACCGCTACTACCAGATCGCCAAGTGCTTCCGTGACGAAGACCTGCGTGCTGACCGCCAACCGGAATTCACCCAGATCGACATCGAGACCAGCTTCCTCGATGAAAGCGAGATCATGGGCCTGACCGAGAGCATGATCCGCAAGCTGTTCAAGGAAGTGCTGGACCTGGAATTCGGCGAATTCCCGCACATGACCTTCGAAGAAGCCATGCGCCGTTACGGCTCCGACAAGCCAGACCTGCGTAACCCGCTGGAACTGGTCGACGTTGCCGACCAGCTGAAGGATGTCGACTTCAAGGTATTCGCAGGCCCGGCCAACGATCCGAAGTGCCGCGTTACCGCCCTGCGCGTGCCTGGCGCCGCCAGCATGCCGCGCAGCAAGATCGACGAGTACACCAAGTTCGTTGGCATCTACGGTGCCAAGGGCCTGGCGTACATCAAAGTCAACGAGCGCGCCAAGGGCGTCGAAGGCCTGCAGTCGCCGATCGTCAAGAACATCCCTGAAGCCAACCTCAACGTGATCCTCGATCGCGTTGGCGCGGTCGATGGCGACATCGTTTTCTTCGGTGCCGACAAGTTCAAGATCGTCAGCGAGGCCCTGGGCGCACTGCGCATCAAGGTCGGCAACGACTTCAACCTGCACACCTGCGAGTGGGCACCGATGTGGGTCGTCGACTTCCCGATGTTCGAAGAGAACGAAGACGGCAGCTTCACCGCGCTGCACCACCCGTTCACCGCGCCGAAGTGCTCGCCGGAAGAGCTTGAGGCCAACCCGGCCACAGCCCTGTCCCGTGCCTACGACATGGTCCTGAACGGTACTGAACTGGGTGGCGGTTCGATTCGTATCCACCGCAAAGAGATGCAACAGGCTGTGTTCCGCCTGCTGGGCATCGAAGCGGCGGAACAGGAAGAGAAGTTCGGCTTCCTGCTCGACGCCCTGAAGTTCGGTGCGCCGCCGCACGGTGGACTGGCCTTTGGTCTGGACCGCTTGGTCATGCTGATGACCGGCGCCCAGTCGATCCGTGAAGTGATCGCCTTCCCGAAAACCCAGAGCGCCGCGTGCGTCATGACTCAGGCCCCTGGCCTGGTCGACGCCAAGGCCCTGCGCGAGCTGCACATCCGACTGCGCGAACAGACCAAGGTCGAGTAAGCGGTCCCCGGGCGCATCCACATGGATGCGCCTTTGCGTTTCGGCGCAGGTATTTTCCCGTCCCGCCCCGTACAGGGGCGGGGCTGTTTGTGATTCAAAGTATTCGGAGTCGTTATGGCTGGTCATTCCAAGTGGGCGAACATCAAGCACCGCAAAGAGCGCCAGGATGCCAAGAGAGGCAAGGTCTTCACCAAGTGGATCCGCGAGCTGACGGTCGCTGCCAAGCAGGGCGGCCCTGACCCGGCATCCAACCCGCGCCTGCGTCTGGCGCTGGACAAGGCCTTGGGCGCCAACATGAGCCGCGACATCATCGATCGCGCCGTGGCCCGTGGTGCCGGCACCAACGAAAGCGACAACGTCGAAGAGCTCAGCTACGAAGGTTACGGTCCGGGTGGCGTGGCGATCATGGTCGAGACCATGACCGACAACCGCAACCGCACCGCCGCCGCCGTGCGGCATGCCTTCACCAAGTGTGGCGGCAACCTGGGTACCGACGGCTCGGTGGCCTACCTGTTCGAGCGCAAGGGGCAGATCAGTTTTGCCCCGGGCGTGGATGAAGACGCGCTGATGGAAGCGGCGATGGAAGCCGATGCTGACGACGTGGTGGCCAACGATGACGGCTCGTTCGACGTGTTTACCTCGTTCAACAGCTTCTATGCCGTGCGTAACGCCCTGGAAGAGGCTGGTTTCAAGGCCGATGACGCAGAAATCGTCATGCAGCCGACCACCAGTGCCGAGCTCGACCAGGACGGTGCTGAAAAGGTGCTCAAGCTGATCGACATGCTCGAAGATCTGGATGACGTGCAGAACGTCTACTCCAATGCCCAGATTTCCGACGAGATCATGGAAAATATCGGCTAAGGTCTCCTGACCCTTCGCGTCAAGGCTGCTATTGGGGCCGCTGCGCAGCCCATCGCCGGCAAGCCAGCTCCCACAGGTACAGTGCATCTCTTCAGGCCTGCACTGTACTCGTGGGAGCTGGCTTGCCGGCGATCGGTCGCGCAGCGGCCCTAATGGTCTTGAACCGTGAGCTTTGAACGACAGGCACTATGACTCTGATTCTTGGTATCGACCCCGGTTCGCGCATCACCGGCTACGGCGTAGTACGCCAGACCGCCCGTGGTTGCGAGTACGTGGCGTCGGGCTGCATCCGCACCGGCAGCGGCGAGCTGCACGAGCGGCTGCAGATCGTTTTTCGTGGTGTCAGTGAAATCATCGCCCAGCACGAACCGGTGACCATGGGCATCGAGCGGGTGTTCATGGCGCGCAATGCCGACTCGGCGTTGAAGCTCGGCCAGGCCCGCGGCGCGGCTATCGTCGCTGCCGCCGAAGCCGGCCTGGAAATCGCTGAATACAGCGCCACACAGGTCAAGCAAGCGGTGGCCGGCACCGGTGGGGCCAACAAGGAGCAGGTGATGATGATGGTCATGCACCTGCTGAAACTGACGCAAAAGCCGCAGATCGACGCCTCCGATGCTTTGGCCATCGCGTTGTGCCACGCTCACACCCGTTCCAGCCTGGTGCCCCATGGCCTGGCCACGGCGCGGCGGCGCGGCGGGCGCTTGCGTCTGTAGGCGCTTCATGCGCTGATACACATTTTGTTCGGGTGATGCGTTCACCCGTTGCATTTGCTGATAGGGTTGAGCGGTCTTTGACCGGCTCCCCGAGAGGAAGGATCGGAACGTGATTGGACGTTTGCGCGGCACCCTGGCGGAGAAACAGCCGCCGCACCTGATTATCGACGTCAACGGCGTGGGTTACGAACTGGAAGTTCCCATGACCACGCTGTACCGTCTGCCCAAGGTGGGCGAACCCGTCACCGTGCACACCCATCTGGTCGTGCGCGAAGACGCCCACTTGCTCTATGGTTTTGCCGAAAAGCGCGAGCGCGAGCTGTTCCGCGAGCTCATCCGGCTTAACGGCGTGGGCCCGAAGCTGGCACTGGCGCTCATGTCCGGCCTGGAAGTCGACGAGCTGGTGCGCTGCGTGCAAGCCCAGGACACCTCGGCCCTGGTACGCGTGCCCGGTGTCGGCAAGAAAACCGCCGAACGCCTGCTGGTCGAGCTCAAGGACCGCTTCAAGGCCTGGGAAACCTCCCCGGCCATGTTCACCCTGGTGTCCGATGGCCCGCTGCCGGCCGCCAGCGAGTCGAGCGCCGAGGCTGATGCCGTCAGCGCCCTGGTCTCGCTGGGCTACAAGCCGCAGGAAGCCAGCAAGGCGATCGCCGCGATCAAAGACAAGGCCGGCCTGAGCAGTGAAGAGCTGATCCGCCGCAGCCTTAAAGGGATGATTACCAAGTGATCGAAGCCGACCGCCTGATTGCCGCCAGTGGCCGCGACCGCGAAGAGGTCCAGGACCGTGCGATTCGCCCGCTGAGCCTGGACGACTACATCGGCCAGCCGGTGGTGCGCGAGCAGATGGCGCTGTTCATCCAGGCCGCCCGTGGCCGCAGCGAGTCGCTCGACCACACGCTGATCTTCGGCCCGCCGGGGCTGGGCAAGACTACCCTGGCCAACATCATTGCCCATGAAATGGGTGTGTCGGTGAAGAGCACCTCGGGGCCGATCCTGGAGCGCCCGGGCGACCTGGCGGCCATGCTGACCAACCTCGAACCGCACGACGTGCTGTTCATCGACGAGATCCACCGGCTGTCGCCGGTCGTCGAAGAGGTGCTGTACCCGGCCATGGAGGACTTCCAGCTCGACATCATGATCGGCGAAGGGCCGGCGGCCCGTTCGATCAAGCTCGACCTGCCACCGTTTACCCTGGTGGGGGCTACCACCCGTGCAGGCATGCTCACCAACCCGTTGCGTGACCGCTTCGGTATTGTCCAGCGCCTGGAGTTCTACAGCGACAAGGACCTGGCCACCATCGTCAGCCGTTCGGCCAACATCCTTGGCCTGGTCATCGAAGACCAGGGCGCCTACGAGATTGCCCGGCGTGCCCGTGGCACGCCACGTATCGCCAACCGCCTGCTGCGCCGCGTGCGCGACTACGCCGAGGTGCGCGGCAAGGGCCAGATCACCAAAGCCGTGGCCGACATGGCGCTGAACCTGCTGGATGTCGACGAACGTGGCTTCGACCATTCCGACCGCCGCCTGCTGTTGACCATGATCGAGAAGTTCGATGGCGGCCCGGTAGGGGTGGACAACCTGGCTGCGGCCATCAGCGAAGAGCGTCATACCATCGAAGATGTGCTGGAGCCGTACCTGATCCAGCAGGGCTACATCATGCGCACGCCGCGCGGTCGCGTGGTCACCCGGCATGCCTACCTGCACTTTGGCCTGAATATTCCCGGGCGTTTGGGGGAGGGCGGTGATTTTTCCGAGCCAGGCGATGAATGACAGATCAAAAGCGACTTTTCGTGGTCCTACCGCTGGCATGCCAAGGGTGCGCTGGCAATAAGACATTAATGAAGAAAAAACAGTTGCCACAGCGGATTGGCAAGCTGAGGAGTAAGCACTAGAGTATGCGCGCGCAAAATCAGCTCGAATCGTTCGCACACCGTTGTCGCGTCTATTACGAAGATACCGATGCGGGCGGCGTGGTGTACTACGTCAACTACCTGAAATTCATGGAGCGCGCGCGCACCGAACGCCTGCGGCATCTGGGTTTTTCCCAGTCGCAGCTGGCCGAAGACAACCTGCTGTTCGTGGTCCATTCCAGCGAAGCGCGCTACCACGCGCCGGCGCGGCTGGACGACGCGTTGCGGGTGACCGCGCAAGTACTTGAACTCAATCGCGCCAGCCTGCGCTTTGTACAGCAGGTCTGGCGGGAAAAGGATGAAACGCTGCTCTGCGAAGGGCAGTTCCTGGTGGCCGCCGTGCGCGCCGACACTTTCAAACCCCGAGCCATACCCCCCCAGCTGCGCGACGCCTTGGCGGCGGACGGCTCGGGTAACCAATCGAATGCAGGAGAATAAGCGTGGAAGCTAACGTCGTCGACCATACCTCCATGTGGAGTCTGGTCAGCAATGCCAGCGTAGTGGTACAGCTGGTAATGCTGATCCTGGTGGCCGCCTCGGTCACCTCATGGATCATGATTTTCCAGCGCAGCACCATGCTGCGCGCCGGTCGTCGTGCGCTGGATGCCTTCGAGGAACGCTTCTGGTCGGGCATTGACCTGTCCAAGCTGTACCGTCAGGCAGGCAGCAACCCAGACCCGGATTCCGGCGTCGAGCAGGTGTTCCGTGCCGGCTTCAAAGAGTTCTCGCGCCTGCGTCAGCAGCCGGGCGTTGACCCGGACGCCGTCATGGAAGGCGTTGGCCGTGCCATGCGCGTAGCCATTTCGCGCGAGGAAGAAAAACTCGAGCAGAGCCTGCCGTTCCTGGCCACCGTCGGTTCCACCAGCCCGTACATCGGCCTGTTCGGTACCGTATGGGGGATCATGAACTCCTTCCGCGGCCTGGCCAGCGCCCAGCAGGCCACCCTGGCAACCGTTGCCCCGGGTATCGCCGAAGCGCTGATCGCCACCGCCATCGGCCTGTTCGCAGCAATCCCGGCGGTAATCGCCTACAACCGTTTTGCCGCGCGCAGCGAAGTGCTGATCGGTCGTTACTACACCTTCGCCGACGAGTTCCAGGCGATCCTGCACCGCAAAGTGCACACCAGCGAAGAGTAATCAGGTAGAAGCCCATGGCCCGAGTTCGCCACAAACGCAAGCCCGTCGCCGAGATGAACGTGGTGCCCTACATCGACGTGATGCTGGTGCTGCTGGTCATCTTCATGGTGACGGCGCCCATGCTCAACCAGGGCGTGAAAGTCGACCTGCCCAAGGTTTCCAGTGAAGCCTTGCCGCAGGACAACAACGTCCAGATCCTCACCATCTCCATCAAGGCCGACAAGACCTACTACTGGAACCTTGGCAGCGAAGTCGATACCGACAAGCAGATGGACAAGGCCATGACCTTGCCCGACATGACCAATGCAGTGACCAAGATCATTGCTGCCGGCCGTGACCAGGGCAAGCAGACCCAGGTGTTCATTCGTGGCGACAAGGCTGTCGACTATGGCGCGGTCATGGGTGCCATGGGCGGGTTGCAGAAGGCCGGTGTCGGTAACGTTGGCCTGATTACCGAGGCGCCCTGATGCAACAGCGAGAGCCATCCGCCTCGGAAAGCTACTTCTGGCCCAGTGTCTGGGCCATTGGCCTGCATGTGCTGGTATTTGCCATGCTGTTCGTCAGTTTCGCCATGACGCCTGAGCTGCCGCCTTCCAAGCCGATCGTTCAGGCTACCCTGTACCAGCTCAAGTCCAAGAGCCAGGCGACCACCCAGACCAATCAGAAGATTGCCGGGGAAGCGAAGAAAACCGCTTCGCGCCAGACCGAAGTCGAGCAGCTGGAGCAGAAGAAGGTCGAGCAGGAGGCCGTGAAGGCCGCGGAACAAAAGAAGGCCGACGCCGCTCAAAAGGCCGAGGAGGCTCGCGAAGCCGCCGAGGCGAAAAAAGCCGAGGACGCTGCCAAGGCTGCCGAAGCCGCCAAGGCTAGCGAGGCCAAGAAAGCCGCAGAAGCCAAGAAGGCCGATGAGGCGAAGAAGGCCGCCGAGAAGCAGCAGGCCGACATCGCCAAGAAGAAGGCCGAGGAAGAAGCCAAGAAAAAAGCCGAAGAAGAGGCCAAGAAAGAGGCCGCTGAAGAGGCGAAGAAACAAGCCGCCGAGGACGCCAAGAAGAAGGCAGCCGAAGAGGCCAAGAAGAAAGCAGCC
This sequence comes from Pseudomonas sp. YNh, assembly GCF_037993085.1. NCBI lineage: Bacteria > Pseudomonadati > Pseudomonadota > Gammaproteobacteria > Pseudomonadales > Pseudomonadaceae > Pseudomonas > Pseudomonas sp. YNh. The sequence goes on from NZ_JBBMRJ010000034.1 coordinate 65,550, forward strand.
GAGGACGCCAAGAAGAAAGCGGCGGCCGAGGACGCGAAGAAGAAGGCAGCTGAAGAGGCCAAGAAAAAGGCCGCTGCAGACGCCCAGAAGAAAAAGGCACAGGAAGCGGCCCGCAAGGCGGCAGAAGACAAGAAAGCCCAGGCCCTGGCCGAGCTGTTGTCCGACACCACCGAGCGGCAGCAGGCGCTGGCCGACGAGCAGGGTGACCAGGTGGCCGGCGACTTCGACGACCTGATCCGTATGCGCGCGGCCGAGGGCTGGGCGCGTCCGCCTTCCGCGCGCAAGGGCATGACGGTGGTCCTGCAGATCAACATGTTGCCGGACGGTACCATCACCAGTGTCAGCGTGGCCCGTTCCAGTGGTGACGGCCCGTATGACAGTTCGGCGGTGGCTGCGGTGAAGAACATTGGTCGTTTGACCGAGATGCAGGGTATGAAGCCGAGCGATTTCAACCAATATCGTTCGTTCAAGATGACATTTACACCTGAGGATCTAGCGTTGTGATTAAACGTCTGAGAGGACTGCTGGTCATGCTGTGCTGCGTGGCAGGCATGGCCGTGGCAGAGGAAAAGAACATCCTGGTCACCAGCGGCAGCGACCGGGCAACGCCCATCGCGGTAGTGCCGTTCGGTCTGCAAGGTGGTAGCGTGCTGCCCGAGGACATTGCCGACATCATCGGCAACGACCTGCGCAACTCCGGCTACTACTCGCCGATTCCACGGCAGAACATGATCAGCCAGCCATCGCAGGCCAGCGAAGTCATCTTCCGTGACTGGAAAGCGCTGGGTGCCCAGTACGTGATGGTCGGCAGCATCGTGCCATCGGGCGGTCGCCTGCAGGTGCAGTACGCCCTGTTCAACGTCGCCACCGAGCAGCAAGTGCTGACCGGCAGCGTCGCGGGCAGCACCGACCAGCTGCGTGACATGGCGCACTACATTGCCGACCAGTCGTTCGAGAAGCTCACCGGCATCAAGGGTGCGTTCTCTACCCGCATGCTGTACGTGACGGCCGAGCGTTTCTCCACCAACAATACCCGCTACACCCTGCAGCGTTCGGACTACGACGGTGCGCGTGCGGTCACCCTGCTGCAATCGCGTGAGCCGATCCTGTCGCCACGCTTTGCGCCAGATGGCAAGCGTATCGCCTATGTGTCGTTCGAACAGAGACGCCCGCGCATCTTCATTCAGAACATCGATACCGGCCGCCGCGAGCAGGTGACCAACTTCGAAGGCCTGAACGGCGCGCCAGCCTGGTCGCCGGACGGTTCGCGCCTGGCGTTCGTGCTGTCGAAAGACGGCAACCCGGACATTTATGTGATGAACGTGGCATCGCGTCAGATCAACCGGGTTACCGCAGGCCCAGGTATCAACACCGAGCCGTTCTGGGGTAAAGATGGCAATACCCTTTACTTCACCTCCGACCGTGGCGGCAAACCGCAGATCTACAAACAGTCGGTCAGCGGTGGTGGTGCCGAGCGCGTAACCTTCGTGGGCAACTACAACGCCAACCCGAAACTGTCCGCTGACGAAAAGACCCTGGTGATGATCCATCGCCAACAGGGCTTTACCAACTTCAAAGTGGCGGCACAGGACTTGCAGCGCGGAAGTGTAAAGATTCTCTCGGAAACAAGTCTTGATGAGTCTCCCACTGTTGCGCCAAACGGCACCATGCTAATCTACGCCACCCGCCAGCAGGGCCGGGGAGTCTTGATGCTCGTGTCGCTTAATGGCCGCGTGAGGCTCCCACTTCCTACCGCTCAAGGCGAAGTCAGAGAACCGTCCTGGTCCCCTTACCTGAACTGATTGCGGCGTAATACGTTTTGCTTAACACACTGGGGTTTCATTAGGAGTTTCACGATGGAAATGCTGAAGTTTGGTAAATTCGCTGCGCTGGCTCTGGCCATGGCCGTAGCTGTAGGTTGCTCCTCGAAGGGCGGTGACAACGCAGGCGAAGGCGCTGCTGTAGATCCGAACGCTGGCTACGGTGCCAACACTGGCGCTGTTGACGGTTCCCTGAGCGAAGAAGCCGCCCTGCGCGCAATCACCACCTTCTACTTCGAATACGACAGCTCGGACCTGAAGCCAGAAGCCATGCGCGCTCTGGACGTTCACGCCAAGGACCTGAAGTCCAACGGCAACCGCGTTGTCCTGGAAGGCAACACCGACGAGCGCGGCACCCGCGAGTACAACATGGCTCTGGGTGAGCGTCGTGCCAAGGCCGTTCAGCGTTACCTGGTTCTGCAGGGCGTTTCCCCTGCTCAGCTGGAACTGGTCTCCTACGGTGAAGAGCGTCCTGTTGCCACTGGCAACGACGAGCAATCCTGGGCTCAGAACCGTCGCGTAGAACTGCGTAAGTAAGTTCTTATGCGTATGTGCCGCCGTGTAGTAACCGTCCTCGCACTCAGCCTGCCGCTCGCGGCCTGGGCTGAGGTCCCTGTAGTAGATGACAACGCAGGCAGCTATCCGCCTGTGGGTTATGGCACGAGCGGCGCCTATGCCGGGTCAGGGGCTTCGGCCCCTGCCTCTGCACAAGGCCAGCTGTTCATGCAGCTGCAACAGATGCAGGACCAGCTTTCCCGCCAGCAAGGCATCATCGAAGAGCTGCAGAACGATGTGTCGCGCATGAAGCAGGAAAACCTGGAGCGATACCAGGACCTGGACCGTCGCATCAACAGTGGCGCTGCACCTGCCGCGACCCCTGACAATTCCTCCGGTGGTGGTGCTTCAAATGCCGCCCCCGATGCAGCAGCTGGTGCTGCTGCGCAACAACCGGCCGCCAGTAGCGAGCCCGGCGATCCAGCGAAAGAGAAGCTCTACTACGATGCTGCTTTCGACCTGATCAAACAGAAAGACTTTGACAAGGCCAGCCAGGCGTTCAATGCCTTCCTGCGCAAGTACCCCAACAGCCAGTACGCCGGCAACGCGCAGTACTGGCTGGGTGAAGTGAACCTGGCCAAAGGCGATCTGCCAGGTGCCAGTCAGGCCTTCGCCCAGGTCAGCCAGAAGTATCCCAAGCACAGCAAAGTGCCGGATTCGCTCTACAAACTGGCCGACGTCGAGCGCCGCATGGGCCATACCGACAAGGTCAAGGGCATCCTGCAGCAGGTCATCACCCAGTACCCCGGCACCTCCGCCGCGCAGCTGGCCCAGCGTGACTTGCAGAAGCTCTGAGCCCTGTAGCTGTACCGCTCGAAAGAAACCCGCGCCAGTCGCGGGTTTTTTCGTTAGAATCACTGCCCTTTTTTCGTAAACACGCTGCTGCGGATAACGCCATGTCGAGTCCGCGACAGTGCCTGACGGAGGCGGACAGCCTGTTTAGCTGTCACGCCCGTGGCGAGCATGCAAGACACATTACGCATCACAGAAGTCTTTTACTCTTTGCAGGGTGAAACGCGAACGGCTGGCTTGCCCACCGTATTCGTGCGCCTCACCGGCTGCCCCCTGCGCTGCCAGTACTGCGACAGTGCCTATGCCTTCACTGGCGGCACTATTCGTACCCTGGATTCGATCCTTGAGCAGGTTGCCGGCTTCAAGCCCCGCTACGTCTGTGTCACCGGTGGCGAGCCACTGGCTCAGCCCAACGCCTTGCCGTTGCTGCAGCGCCTGTGTGATGCCGGTTACGAGGTGTCGCTGGAAACCAGTGGTGCGCTGGATATCGCGGGCACCGACACCCGCGTCAGCCGCGTTGTCGACCTGAAGACCCCGGGTTCCGAAGAATCGCACCGTAACCGCTACGAGAACATCGAGCAGCTGACCCGCAACGACCAGGTCAAGTTTGTCATCTGTTCCCGTGAGGACTATGACTGGGCGGTTTCCAAGCTGATCCAGTACAACCTGGCTGAGCGTGCCGGTGAGGTGTTGTTCTCGCCGAGCCACCACCAGGTGAGTGCCAGCGACCTGGCCGACTGGATCGTTGCCGACAACCTGCCTGTACGTTTCCAGCTGCAGTTGCACAAGCTGCTGTGGAACGACGAACCCGGACGTTGATTGAGAGTAAAAAGCACATGACTGAGAAACGCGCGGTAATCCTGTTGTCTGGCGGCCTCGACTCGGCCACCGTCGTAGCCATGGCCAAGGCCGAAGGCTACAGCTGCTACACCATGAGCTTCGACTATGGCCAGCGCCACCGGGCCGAGCTGAATGCGGCTGCCCGTGTCGCCCAGGACCTGGGCGTGGTCGAGCACAAGGTCATCGGCCTGAACCTGGACGGTATCGGTGGTTCGGCGTTGACCGACAGCAGCATCGACGTGCCGGAAGCCCCGAGCGAAGGCATCCCGGTCACCTACGTGCCGGCGCGTAATACCGTGTTCCTGTCGCTGGCCCTGGGCTGGGCAGAAGTGCTGGAGGCGCGTGACATCTTCATCGGCGTCAATGCCGTGGATTACTCCGGTTACCCCGATTGCCGCCCCGAGTTCGTCGAAGCCTTCGAGCGCATGGCCAACCTGGCAACCAAGGCCGGTGTAGAAGGGCAGGGATTCCGTATTCAGGCGCCGCTGCAGAACCTGAGCAAGGCTCAGATCGTGCAGGCCGGCATGGCCCGTGGCGTGGATTACAGCCTGACCGTTTCCTGCTATCAGGCCGACGATGACGGCCGCGCCTGTGGCAAATGCGACAGCTGCCGCCTGCGCGCCGACGGCTTCAAGGCGGCCGGTGTAGCAGACCCGACGCGGTATTTTTGAAAATTCTTTGATGGAGTGTTGATTTCTCGTTAGAAATCAGTATTATACGCGCCATCAATCGGGTCGTTAGCTCAGTTGGTAGAGCAGTTGGCTTTTAACCAATTGGTCGTAGGTTCGAATCC
>NZ_JBBMRJ010000035.1:0-69697 GCF_037993085.1 Pseudomonas sp. YNh
AACTAAACGGCAAACTCAGTGGCCAGAGCCATGATGAGTTACACCACTTCCTGGGACACGATCTAAGGTTATGGGTCCAAGGCAATTGTGTCAGCAGTGCTGACACTTTCTCGTCATTCCGATACGCCTCATAGAACTGCCGCATGCGGAAGAGATTGCGCTTTGTAAAGCCACGCAGCCCAGGCTGCGTCTGAGCCAGGTGTGCTGCCAGCTGGCTTACTACAGATTCCCCCCACTCAGCTCGCTCCAGCTTGCGGCTGATGTAAGCCCCCACCTGCCAGTACAAATCGATCAATTGTGTATTGACCGCCTGCACCGCACGTTGCCTAGCATTTTTAATCAACCCGAGCACTTCCTCGAACCGGTCATCCTTAACCGAAAGACAGGCGGTCGGCGCTTGTGTTTTTTGTTCAGCGCTCATGCATCGACTCCCTTTGTGAATTCGACAGGAAGTCTACCCCCGACGAGCCAGCGCCCGGTCGCCCGCGCCGCCAGACAAGTGTTTCAAAAAAACAAAGGGCACCCATCCAGGGGTGCCCTTCGCCCTACCGCCAGGTGAACTCAATCACCCCATCGACCGCGCCCCCACCGGTTGCGCATGGCCGCGCGAGGTCACGATCCCCAGGAAGGAAATCACGATCGCCAGGCCCAATGTAGAGCTGACCTCCACCCGGTGCTCGGGCGTGTACATCATCACTGCCAGCGCCCCGGCAATGAAGATGATCACCGCCCAGGTAAGGTACGGGAACAGCCACATGCGGAACTTCAGCTCGGTGTTCTCGCGCTCCAGCCGGCGGCGCATGCGCAGCTGCGAAATGGCGATGACCATGTACACCAGCAGGGCGATGGCCCCGGAGCTGGCCAGCAGGAACTCGAACACGCCCTTCGGTGCGAAGTAGTTGAGCACGGCGATGGCTGCGCCGATCAGGGTGCTGCCAAACACTGCAGCGCGCGGTACGCCAACCTTGGAGGTCTTGTTGAGGAAGGCCGGGGCGTCACCGCGCTTGGCCAGCGAATACATCATCCGCGAAGCAATGTAGATCGACGAGTTCATGCAGCTGGTCACAGCCACCAGCACCACCAGGTCGACCATGAACGCCGCGTTGGGGATGTTCATGATTTCCAGCGCACGCTGGTACGAGCCCACCACCGCCAACTGCGGGTCGTTCCACGGCACCACCGAAATGATCACGAAGATCGACAGGATGTAGAAGGTGCTGATTCGCCAGATAACCGAGCGGGTGGCTTTGGCGATGTTGCGCGAAGGGTCGCTGGATTCGGACGCGGCGATGGTCACCGCCTCGGTGCCGATGAAGCTGAACATCACGGTGATGAACGCACCGACCACTGCCGACCAGCCCTTCGGCGCAAAGCCGCCGTACTCGGCCATCAGCCCGCTCAGGCCGCTGACCTCGCGGTTGGGCAGCCAGCCCATCAGTGCGGCAAAGCCCAGGCCGATGAAACCCAGAATCGCCGTAACTTTCAGGATGGCGAACCAGAACTCGAACTCACCGTACTTGGCCACGCTGAACAGGTTGGTGCAGGCCAGCAGCAGTACCGAGGCCAGGGCGAAGATCCAGCTGTCCACCTGCGGGAACCAGGCGTTCAGCACATGCCCGGCAGCCAGTGCTTCGATAGGGATTACCAGTACCCAGAACCACCAGTACAGCCAGCCGATGGTGTAGCCGGCCCAGCGGCCGATGGCCTGGTCGGCGTAGGTGGAAAACGATCCGGTATCAGGGTGTGCCACGGCCATTTCGCCGAGCATGCGCATGACCAGTACCACCAGGGTTCCGGCCACGAAATACGAAACTATGGTAGCTGGCCCGGCCGCCGCGATGGCGTGACCAGAGCCTACGAAAAGTCCGGCGCCGATGATGCCGGCGATGGACAGCATCGTTACATGACGAGGCTTGAAACCTTGTGCAAGGTTGCCATCAGATCCCACGGTGCTCATTGATGTTGTTCTCTTTTTGCTGACACAAGGATGGACGGGCAGGCGTAGGCGAAAATATCTCCTTTCAAATCAGTTAGTCGACAGGTTGCTCGCGCGCTGTTGTTGATCTTTGGCGCGCATCACAGAGCAACGAGTCCGTGCGGTTCGGGCTTCATTTAAGCCTCGCAGGGCTGCGGGAAATTACACGAGAACGCCCCGGAACTGTTCGATCACGACAGGGCAGTTCCATTACCGCCAGATGTCGCGAATGGCATGCCCGATCGCGCCACCGGGCCATCTGGCGCTTTTGTTTTTCATTTGGATGTGTGTTGCCAGTGCCGGCCCAGGCAATTTCAGCTACTCACAAAAAAGCCCCGATCACCCGGGGCTGTCTTTGCACTGCGGGGCCTGTAACCGCTTCAACGCACCAGGCAAGGCCGCTTGTTATCGAAGCGCCAGCCCGGAATCAGAAACTGCATCGCCACGCTGTCATCCCGCGCCCCCAACCCCATGTTGCGGTAGCAATCATGGGCCTTGGCCAACTGGTCCTCATCCAGTTCCACCCCCAGCCCCGGCCGGGGCGGTACCCGCACGTGCCCGTCCACTATGCGCAGCGGTTCACGGGTAAGGCGCTGGCCGTCCTGCCAGATCCAGTGGGTGTCGATTGCGGTGATCTCGCCCGGTGCCGCAGCCGCCACCTGGGTGAACATCGCCAGCGAAATGTCGAAGTGGTTGTTCGAATGCGAACCCCAGGTCAGCCCCCAGTCATTGCACATCTGCGCCACCCGCACCGAACCCTGCAAGGTCCAGAAGTGCGGGTCGGCCAGCGGAATATCCACTGCCTGCGACTGGATCGCATGGCCCATCTGCCGCCAGTCGGTGGCAATCATGTTGGTAGCGGTGCGCAGGCCGGTGGCACGGCGGAACTCGGCCATCACTTCACGGCCCGAGTAACCGTTCTCGGCGCCGCAGGGGTCTTCGGCATAGGCCAGCACGTGATGCTTGTCGCGACATAGGGCAATGGCCTCTTTCAGTGACCAGGCGCCGTTGGGGTCAAGCGTGATTCGCGCTTCAGGGAAGCGCTCGGCCAGCGCCGTCACGGCTTCCATCTCCTCCTCGCCACGCAGCACGCCGCCCTTGAGCTTGAAGTCGCTGAAGCCATAGCGCTGCCTGGCCGCCTCGGCCAGGCGCACCACCGCCTCGGGGGTCAGGGCCTTTTCGTGGCGCACGCGGAACCAGTCGTCATCAGCGTCGGCTTCGTTGCGGTAGGCCAGGTTGGTCTGCTGACGATCGCCGATGTAGAACAGGTAACCCAGCATCTTCACCGCATCGCGCTGCTGCCCCTCGCCTAGCAGGGCCGCCATGGGCACGTTGAGGTGCTGGCCAAGCAGGTCGAGCAGCGCCGACTCGATGGCCGTTACCGCATGCACGGTAATCCGCAGGTCGAATGTTTGCAGGCCACGGCCCGCCGAGTCACGGCTGGCGAAGGTCTGGCGCATGGCATTGAGCACGCGCTGGTAGTGGCCGACCGGCTGGCCGACTACCAGGCTGCGGGCGTCTTCCAGGGTCTGGCGAATCTGTTCACCGCCAGGCACCTCGCCCAGCCCGGTATTGCCAGCGCTGTCGCGCAGTACCACCACGTTGCGGGTGAAATACGGGCCATGGGCGCCACTGAGGTTGAGCAGCATGCTGTCATGGCCGGCCACGGGGATCACCCGCAGGTCGGTGACCACCGGGGTGCTGGTATGAACGGCGGGGTTGGTCTGCATATTCATGATTGTTGTCTCGCAGTATTCAGTGGGTCTGGCCCAGGGCCGAGGGGGCCTTGAGGTCATCGGAAGGGGCGCCCTTTGGGCGAATGCGTACGAAGAAGATGGCAATGGCCGCCAGCACCGAGGTCACGGCCAGGCCATACAGCCCACCCTGGATCGAGCCGGTCTGCTGCTCCAGCAGGCCGAAGGTGGTGGGGGCAACAAAGCCCCCGAGGTTGCCGACCGAGTTGATCAGGGCGATCACTGCCGCCGCGATGCGGGCATCCAGGTAACCCTGCGGGATCGGCCAGAACAGTGACGATGCCGACTTGAAACCGATGGCCGCAAAGCACACGGCGACAAAGGCGAACACCGGGCCACCGGTGGTGGACATGAACATGCCGATGGCGGCGACCACCAGGGCACCGGCCACCCAGGCCTGCTGGAACTTCCAGCGCGCGGAGCCGGCGGCGAAGGCGTACATGGCCAGGATCGAGATCAGCCACGGGATCGAGTTGAAGAAGCCGACCTGCAGGTCGCTGAGGTCACCCATGCGCTTGATGATGCTGGGCAGCCAGAAGGTGGCAGCGTAGATGGTCAACTGGATGCAGAAGTAGATCACGCAGAACAGCACGATCTGGCGGTCCTTGAGCAGGCTCCAGGCCGAAGCCTTGACCGTACCCACGGCTTCGCGCTCATGCTGCTCGCGGTCGATGGTGGCCACCAGCGCGTCCTGCTCGGCCTGGCTCAACCACTTGGCATCGTGCGGCTTGGAGTCCAGCCAGAAAAACACGAAGAAGCACAAGGCGACCGAGGCCATGCCTTCGATGAACAGCATCCACTGCCAGCCATGCATGCCCAGGCCCTGGATCTGCATCAACGCCCCGGCCAGCGGCCCGGAAATCAGCGAAGCCAGCGCTGAACCGCTGAGGAAGATGGCAATCGCCTTGCCGCGCTCGGCGCCTGGCAGCCAGCGGGTGAAGTAGTAGATCACCCCAGGGAAGAAGCCCGCCTCGGCAACACCCAGCAGAAAGCGCAGTACGTAGAACTGGGTTTCGTTCTGCACAAAGGCCATGGCCGTGGCCACCAGCCCCCAGGTGAACATGATGCGGGTCAGCCAAAGCCGCGCCCCCACTTTTTGCAGCAGCATGTTCGAAGGCACTTCGAACAACGCGTAGCCGATGAAGAACAAGCCGGCGCCAAAGCCGTAGGCTGCAGCGCTGATGCCCAGATCGCTTTCCAGGTGCGGGCGGATGAAACCGATATTGACGCGGTCGAGGTAGTTGACGATGAACATGATGACGAACAGCGGCAGGACATGGCGCTTGACCTTGGCTACAGCACTGGCCAGGGCGTCGCCGTCATTCCGGGCAGACGGAGCGAGGATGTCGTTCACGTGCGAATCTCCCACTAATTGTTTTTGTGCGGGTCTTGGTTGTCTGACATGGCAGTGGGGATGAGCATATTCGCGACGAGGTTGTACGACAAGATCAACAGTGTCGGCAAAATGGCAAAATACAAGCTGTCACAATGCCAATATGCTGCGATCTTTCAAAAGTACAGAAGTCAAATGCCAGCTTGGAGGCATAAAAAAACGGCAAAAAATAATTTTATGGATTAACTTGTCGTACAAGTACAGCGCGAACCGGATCACACCATGGACCCCGAACACGCCCGCAAACGCGGCCACAGCCGCGCCCATGACCTGGTCTCCAGCCTGACCCAGCAGATTTTGCTGGGCACCTTCAAGCCGGGTGACAAGCTGCCCTCAGAGAACACACTGGTGCGCGAGCATGGCGTCAGCCGCACGGTGGTGCGTGAAGCCTTGTCCAAGTTGCAGGCTTCCGGGCTGGTGGAGCCGCGCCACGGTATCGGTACCTTCGTGATGGAGCGCCAGGCCCAGGCCGGGCTGCGCATCGCGGCGGAAAGCGCGGCGAATGTGCGCGACCTGCTGGAGCTGCGCATTGGCCTGGAAGGCCAGGCCGCCGCCCTGGCTGCGCTGCGCCGTGACGAGGGGCACCTGGTGCGCATGCGCCAGGCGCTGGATGACTATCAGGACCTGGCAGCCGCCGGCGACAGCTGTATCGAGCCCGACCGACGTTTCCACCTGCTGATTGCCGAGGCCACCGGCAACCTGTACTTCACCGAAATGCTGCTGCATCTGGGCAACAGCCTGATCCCGCGCAACCGCATGGCCCTGGCCGAACGCGGCGGGGCGAAGCTGGCGCGGCAGGCGTACCTGGCCAACCTGGAGCATGAGGCAGTCCTCAATGCCATCCGCCGGCAAGACCCGGACGCAGCGCGGGCGGCGGTCTGCCTGCACCTGTCCAACAGCCGCGACCGTTTGCTGCCGGACTAGAGGCCGCTGCGCAGCCCTTAGCGGGCACGCCCGCTCCCACAGGTACCGCGTATGGGCAGGGCGTGTGGGAATCCAGCCCTCACCAGGTCAGGCAGATCTTGCCGAAATGCCGGTTGCTTTCCTGGTAGCGGAACGCCTCGACGATCTGCTCCAGTTCGAAGTGCTTGTCCACCACCGGCCGCAGGCCGTTGGCATCGATCGCGCGCACCATCGCCTGCTGCTGGGCGCGGCTGCCCACCAGCACACCTTGCAGGCGAATCTGCCGCACCAGCGCCTGCACCAGCGGCAGCTGACCGGCCACGCCGGTAAGGATGCCGATCAGCGACACATGCCCACCGATGCGCGCGGCAATCATCGACTGTTCCAGCGTCGCCGGGCCACCCACCTCGATCACATGGTCGACACCACGGTTGTCGGTGAGCGCGCGCACTTTCTCGCCCCAGGCCGGGGTGCTCTTGTAGTTGATCAGGTGGTCGGCGCCCAGGGCCTTCAAGCGCTCCAGCTTGGCGTCGCTGGACGATGTGGCGATCACCGTGGCGCCAGCCAGCTTGGCAAACTGCAGGGCGAAGATCGACACACCACCGGTGCCCTGCACCAGCACCGTGTCGCCAGGCTTGAGGTGGTCGTCGCTCATCAGCGCACGCCAGGCGGTAAGGCCAGCGGTGGTCAGGGTAGCGGCTTCGGCATGGCTGAAGCCTTTGGGCGCCAGGGTGAACGCGGTGGCGCGGGCGGTCACCTGTTCGCGGGCATAGCCGTCGAGGCCGTCACCGGGCACCCGGGCAAAGCCCTCGACATTGGCCTGGCCGTCGAGCCAGTCGGGGAAGAAGGTGCTGACCACATCGTCGCCGACCTGGAACTCGCTGACGCCTTCGCCCACCGCAACCACTTCGCCGGCGCCATCGGCCATGGGGATACGCCGCTCGCTCGGGCCCCACATGCCGCTGACCACGGCAAAGTCATGGTAGTTGAGGGAGCTGGCGTGCAGGCGCACGGTGATTTCGCCGGCCTTGGGGGCCTGGGCCTCGCTGGTGCCGACCTCGACCTTGTCGTAGCCGCCGCCGGGTTGTACGTAGATGGCCTTGCTGGTCATGGGTGGGTCTCCGTATCAGAGGAAAGAATGGGGTTGAGCATAGACAGGTCCGGCCCCACAGACCTGAGACTTGCACAATACTTGTGGGAGCGGGCATGCCCGCGAAGAGGCCCGCGTTGCCGACACAAGAATCAGCCCAGCATCACCTTCAGTGCCCGGCAATCGGCCGCATGCCAATCCACCAGTTCCGGCCATGGGTTATCCGGCAGATTCACCAGCACCGTGCGTGCGCCTGCAGCACGCCCACAGTACAGGTCAAACCGGTAATCCCCCACCATTACCAGCTCGCTTGGCGCCACGCCCCAGGCACTGGCGATCTTCAGTAGCCCGTCCGGGCTCGGCTTGGGCGCCGCTTCGTCACGCCCCAGAATGTGCTCCACCGGGAAGCAGTCTGCCAGGCCGATGGCCTCCAGCGTCACATGCGCCAGCTCGCGGGCATTGCGCGTCAGAATACCCAGCCGACACCCGCGCCCGGCCAGCTCGCGCACCAGCTCCACCGCGCCGGTGGCCGCCGTGGAGGCAACTGCCAAATCGCGTTCATGCTCCAGCAACCAGGCATGCTTGGCTGCCGATACCTCTGCGGGCAAGGCCGCCAGGTGAGTGAGGATGTCGTGCTCGGCGGGGATGTCCAACGCCACGCGAATAGCGTCGAAATCATGCACGGCCACGGTCAGGGTGCCGTCCATGTCGAACACCCAGTTGCGTACCTCGCCCAGGCTCATGCCCAGTCCTTGCGGTGGCGAATCAGGCCTTCCTGGCTCGACGATGCCACCAGTTGCCCGGCCTGGTTGAAGATGCTGCCGCGGCAGAAACCGCGGGAATTCCCGGCCCAAGGGCTGTCGGTTGCATACAGCAGCCACTCGTCGGCGCGCAGGTTGCCATGGAACCACAGCGAATGGTCGAGGCTGGCGATCTGCATGTCGCGCTGCCACACCGACTTGCCATGGGGCAGCAACGCCGTGGTCAGCAGGCCGAAGTCCGAGGCATAGGCCAGCAGGTACTTGTGCAGGGCGGGAACGTCGGGCAGGTTGCCGTCGGCGCGGAACCAGGCGTACTTCAGCGGGTCGCCAGGCTTGGGGTTGAACGGGTCGCGCTCGGTGACCGGGCGGATCTCGATCGGCTTGGCGCACAGCACTTTGTCGCGAATACGCTCGGGCAACTGGTCGGCCATGGCGCGGGCCAGCTCCACCTCGGTGGGCAGGTTTTCCGGGCCGACCACGTCAGGCATTTGCGCCTGGTGCTCGAACCCTTCCTCGTCGTACTGGAACGACGCGCTGCAGGTGAAGATGGTCTGGCCCTTCTGGATCGCCGTTACCCGCCGGGTGCTGAAGCTGCCGCCATCGCGCACGCGGTCCACCGAGTACACCACCGGCAGGCTGGCATCACCCGGGCGCAGGAAGTAGCCGTGCAACGAATGCACATGGCGGGCGTCCTCGACCGTCTGGCTGGCCGCCGACAAGGACTGGCCCAGCACTTGCCCACCGTACAGCTGGCGGAAGCCCAGGTCCTGGCTACGCCCACGGAACAGGTTCTCCTCGATGGATTCGAGGCTCAACAGGTCGACCAGGTCGTCCAACACATGACTCATTGGGGGTTCTCCTCGCAAGGCAACACGTCTCTACAGCGCTCGTTATGAAGGCAAATGATACAGGGTTTGTCATTCGCGCCGGGCATGGCCGTGCATTCAGGCGCGCAGGGTGCGCTCCCAGTGTGCGCGGTCGATGCGGTACAGCACGTGCGGGCGCAGCGGGTGGCCCTTGGCCAGGCGGGGGTGTTCGAAGCTGCCGTTCAGGTCCTGCTGCATGCCGATGGCTTGCATCACCTTCTGCGACGGCAGGTTGCTCTCGCTAGTGAACGACACCACTTCTTCCAGGCGCAATTGGGCGAAAGCACAACGCAGGCAGGTCCACGCCGCCTCACTGGCAAAGCCCAGGCCCCAGTGGCGACGTGCCAGGCGCCAGCCGATCTCCACCGCCGGGGCAAAGGGTGCCTCGAAGTTGACATTGAGCAACCCGGTCATGCCGATGAACGCGCCGCTGTCCTTGCGCTCCAGCGCCCACAGGCCAAAGCCGTACTCATTGAAATGCCCGCGCACACGGCCGATCAACGCAGCCGCCTCAACGCGCGTCAGCGGCGCCGGAAAGTAGCGCATCACCTGGGGGTCGGCACACAGCGCGGCGAACTCGCGCAAATCATCGTCATGCCATTGGCGCAGCACCAGCCGTGCGCTTTCCAGTTGGAGAATGGGGGTCATGGGGCCTGCTCCGGTTTACCGCCTTGCAGTTTACAGCGTAGGCGCGGGCGCGGGTTTCACCCAACCGGCAGCAGCCGAATGCAATTTTCACACGCCCTTCACCGGCCCCCGACAGGCCGCTTGGCAGGATGCCGCCATCCACCTCCGCGCCAGCCGCGGCACTGCCAACGGAGCAACCCATGCTATCGAGCAACACCCTGGGGCACCCTGCCATTCATGCCCGGCGCAAGCGACGCCTGTCACGCAAGGCCCTCGGTGCCGCCCTTGGCCTGTGCATGGTCGTGGCGGCGTTGACCACCTGGCTGGCGACGAGGACGCACATCGTGGACCTTGGTAACGAGCAACAACTGAGTGACAGCGGCCTGTTGCAGGACTGGGCCGACGGGGCTGTGATCGTGATGATCCGCCACGCAGAACGCTGCGACAGCGCCCCCGGGCCCTGCCTGGACGACCCCACCGGCATCACCGTGGCCGGCAGCCAGGCCGCTGGCCGCGTTGGCCAGGGGCTGCACCAACTGGGCCTGAACAACGCCGACATGCTCAGCAGCCCGAAGCTGCGCACCCGGCAAACCGCGCACTTCATCCTCGGCCAGGCGGTGGCCAGCGAGGATTGGCTGGAAGGCTGTGACAACCAGTTCGCCAGTGAAGCACTGTCACGCAAGCGCCCCGGCCACAACCTGGTGCTGGTGACCCACAACGGCTGCATCGACCACTTCGCCCGCCAGCAGAACGTTACCGGTGGCGAGCGCCAGAGTGACTATGCCAGCGCCCTGTTCGTGTCGGTGGATGGCAATGGCAAAGCACGCATCCTCGGGCGACTGAACGAACCTGACTGGCAACGGGTACTGGCCAGCGCCGCCAAGTGATGCAGGCAATCACAATTCCCTTGTAGGAGCAGCCTTGTGCTGCGAAGAGGCCATTACTGCCACAGAAACCTGTTTGTCATACCGGCCCTTTCGCAGCACAAGGCTGCTCCTACAGGCGATTGGGCAGCAAAGCGGCCCCGGCCATGGCAAGATCAGCACTGGCCCTGATTGCGACCCCATCCATGCCGTTGCCGCTGATCTACCACGAAGACTACAGCCCGGAGTTCCCCGCCGAACACCGCTTCCCGATGGACAAGTTCCGCCTGCTGCATGACCACCTGGTAGACAGCGGGCTGACCACCGACCAGGCATTGCTGCGCCCGGACATCTGCCCCAACGACATCCTCGCCCTGGCCCACGACCGTGGCTACATCGAGCGCTACATGAACGGCGACCTGTCCCGCGAAGACCAGCGTCGCCTCGGCCTGCCCTGGAGCGAAGCCCTGGCCCGGCGCACGGTGCGGGCAGTGGGTGGCTCGCTGCTGACCGCCGAGATGGCGCTGCAACATGGCATCGCCTGCCACCTCGCCGGTGGCACCCACCATGCCCATTACGACCACCCCGCCGGCTTCTGCATCTTCAACGACCTGGCCGTGATCAGCCGCTACCTGCTGGAGGCTGGCCGGGTACACCGGGTACTGATCTTCGATTGCGATGTGCACCAGGGTGACGGCACCGCGCGCATCCTGCACGACACCCCTGAAGCCATAACCGTGTCGTTGCATTGTGAACAGAATTTCCCGGCCCGCAAGGCGCAGAGCGACTGGGACATTCCCCTGCCTCGTGGCATGGGCGATGCGGCCTACCTGAAGGTGGTGGACGACACCCTCAACTACCTGCTGCCGCTCTATCAACCCGACCTGGTGCTGTATGACGCCGGCGTCGATGTGCACAAGGACGACGCCCTGGGCTACCTGCAACTGACTGACGCCGGCCTGGCTGCCCGTGACGAAGCGGTGCTGCGCCATTGCCTGGGCCGTGACATCCCGGTGGTTGGCGTAATCGGCGGCGGCTACAGCAAGGACCGCGAAGCGTTGGCCAGGCGCCATGGCATCCTGCACCACAGCGCGGCACGCGTCATCGGTTGTTCACAATGACTGTGGAACCGCTTGTGGATAACCTGCGGGAAAGGCGCTGTAGCCCTTTGCACACAAGGCCTGCAGAACTCTGATCGTTTTTTGACCAGTGCCTGCATGGGCAGCGCTGCGCTAGAATGCGCATCTTTTCCACAGCCTGCTGCCCACCATGCCCGATCTAAACCCCGCCTCCCCTCCCCTCGCCGTCGTTATCGGCGGCGGCCCCGCCGGCCTCATGGCCGCCGAAGCGCTGGCCCAGGCAGGCCTGGCGGTCGAGGTGTTCGACGCCATGCCTTCGGTAGGGCGCAAGTTCCTGCTCGCGGGGGTTGGCGGCATGAACATCACCCACTCCGAGCCATACCCGGCGTTCGTTTCACGCTATGCCGAGCGCCAGGGCGAAGTCGATGCGCTGCTGCGCGACTTCGACGCCGACGCCTTGCGCCAGTGGATTCACGGCCTGGGCATCGAAACTTTCGTCGGCACCTCGGGGCGGGTGTTCCCCGCCGACATGAAGGCCGCGCCATTGCTGCGCGCCTGGCTCAAGCGCCTGCGCGACAGCGGGGTAGTTATCCACACCCGCCACCGCTGGTTGGGCTGGAACGCCGAGGGTGCCTTGCGGATCGCTTATCCACAGGGCGAGCGCGCGGTGAAGGCTGCAGTCGTGGTACTGGCGCTGGGTGGCGGCAGTTGGGCGCGGCTTGGTTCGGATGGCGCCTGGCAGCCATTGCTGGCCGAACGGGCTGTGGATATCTCGCCTGTGCAGCCCAGCAACTGCGGGTTTGAGGTGGAAGGCTGGAGCGCGTTGCTGAAGGACAAGTTCGCCGGCGCGCCGTTGAAGAACATTGCCCTCAGCATACCGGGCAGTGCACCGCGCAAGGGCGAGTTCATCCTCACTGCCCAAGGTGTGGAAGGCAGCCTGGTGTATGCCTGGTCGGCGCCGGTGCGCGAGGCCATCAACCGCGAAGGCCGAGGGGTATTGCTGCTCGACCTGCTGCCGGACAAGCCTGTGGACAAGATTGCCCAGGCACTGGCCAAGCCACGCGGTTCACGCTCCATGGCCAAACATCTGCACAGCCAGCTGGGCATTGATGGCGTGAAGGCGGCGCTGCTGCGCGAGCTGACCGATCAGGCGAGCTTTGCCGACCCACTGGTGCTGGCGCGGGCGATCAAGGCATTGCCGATCACATTGGTGCGTACGCGGCCACTGGATGAAGCAATCAGCAGTGCCGGCGGGGTACGCTTCGAGGGGCTGGATGAGGGGTTGATGGTCAAGGGCATGCCGGGGGTGTTCTGTGCCGGCGAGATGCTGGACTGGGAGGCGCCGACCGGGGGGTATCTGCTGACGGCTTGCTTCGCCAGCGGGTTGCGCGCCGGGCGGGCGGCGGCGGATTGGGTCACGCGGGCTTCCTGACAGATTTTTGGGGCCGCTTTGCGGCCCCAAAAATCTCAAGGCTTACGCTTACGCGGCCCACCATTGAAGCTCGGCACCTTGCGCACCGCCTTCACAGCAGGCTCCGGATCCCCACTGTCCATCCAGCGCCCCAGCCCGCGCTTGGCGCTGTTCTCTTTCGGCTTTTTGGGTTTCTTCGGCTTCTTGATCACCTGGCCACTGGCGTCGGTCATCGGCACTCGGTGATCGGGGATGAAATCCGGCTCTTCATGACGTGGCAGCGTCTGCCGGGTAAGCACTTCGATAGCCCCCAGCAACTGCACTTCATCCGCGCACACCAGCGAAATCGCCTCGCCTTTGTTACCCGCCCGCCCGGTACGGCCGATGCGGTGCACGTAATCTTCGGCAACGATCGGCAGGTCGAGGTTGACCACCAGCGGCAGGTCGTCGATATCCAGGCCACGGGCCGCCACGTCGGTTGCCACCAGCACCTGAATCTCGCGGGCCTTGAAGCTGTCCAGCGCACGCTGGCGGGTGGCCTGCGGGCGGTCACCGTGGATGCCGTCGGCGTTCACGCCTTCGGCCAGCAAGCGCGCCACCAGCTGGTCGACACCATTACGGGTCTTGGCAAACACCAGCACCTGCGTCCAGCGCTGCTTGCGCAGCAGGTGGCAGAACAGGTCTTCCTTGCGCTTCTTGTCCACAGGTACCAGCCACTGCTTGACGCTGGTCGCGGTGGCGTTGCGCGGGCTCACTTCGATACTGATCGGATCGTTCAGGGCCAGCCCGGCCAGCACGCGAATCTGGTCAGAGAACGTGGCGGAAAACAACAGCGTCTGGCGCTTGCGGGGCAGCGCGGCGTACACCGATTGCAGTTCTTCGGCAAAGCCCAGGTCGAGCATGCGGTCGGCTTCGTCCAGCACCAGGGTCTGCACCTGGTTGAACTTGACCGCGTTTTGCCGGAACAGATCGAGCAAGCGGCCCGGGGTGGCCACCAACAGGTCGACGCCACGGCGCAGGCGCATCATCTGCGGGTTGATGCTGACGCCGCCGTACACCGCGTAAGTGCTCAGCGGCAGGTTCTCGGCGTACTCGCGCACGTTGTTGTGCACTTGCTCGGCCAGCTCGCGCGTTGGCACCAGCACCAGCGCGCGGATCGAGTTGCTGGCCACCTTCTCGCCCTCCAGCGCCAGGCGCTGCAGCACGGGCAGGGCAAAGCCTGCGGTCTTGCCGGTGCCGGTCTGGGCTGCGGCCATCAGGTCGCGGCCGGCCAGCACGGCGGGGATGGCCTTGGCCTGCACCGGGGTCGGGGTGGTGTAGTCCAGCTGCTGCAGGGTGCGCAGCAGCGGTTCGATCAGGCCGAGTTTGGCGAAATTCATGGCAATACCGTCAGGGGGTTCAGCGAAGGCGGCAAGTTTACCGCATCACCCCGTCCTACTTGCAGATTTCGCCTTCCAGCGGCTGCGTAGGCGCAGGTGCCTTGCGCCACTGTGGCAGGCCGATCAGCACCACCGCACCGATAATCACCGCCATGGCCACGCACTCCTCTGCGCCAATCTGTTCGCCGGCAAAGACGATGCCCAGCAGCACGGCAACCGCCGGGTTGACGTAGGCATAGCTGGTGGCCGCCGCCGGGCGTACGTTCTTGAGCAGGTACATGTAGGCGCTGAACGCCAGGATCGAGCCAAAGAACACCAGATAGGCCAACGCACCCCAGCCGGCCGCGGTCGGCATCTGCGTCATACGCTCCCCAGACAGCACGCTGCCCAGCAACAGCGCCGCGCCACCCACCAGCATTTCCGCCGCGCTGGCCATCGGCCCCTGGGGCAATTGCAAGCTCTTGCTCCACACCGAGCCGAACGCCCACGACGCCGCCGCGAAAATGATCAGGGCCGCACCCATCGGGCTTGCCTGCAAGTTGGAACCCAGGTTCAGCAGGCCGATACCCACCAGCCCCAGGGCAATCCCCGCCCACTCCAGCCGCGAGTTGCGGTGCCCGAACAACAGGCCGAACAACAAGGTGAACAAGGGCACTGTCGCCACGGCCAGCGCCGCCACGCCCGATGCCACCCCGGCATGTTCGGCCACGGTCACACCACCGTTGCCACAGCTGAGCAGCAGAAAGCCGATTGCCCCTGCCGCCCGCCACTGCGCCCAGGTCGGCGCCGGCGCACCGCGCCAGCGCAGAAAACCGTACAGCAGCCCCCCAGCGATCACGAAGCGCACACCAGCCATGAGCATCGGCGGCCAGCTCTCCACGCCAATACGAATGAACAGGTACGTAGAGCCCCAGACCAGGTACAAGGCCAGGAAAGCACCAATGAGCAGCAACGGGAAGCGACGGGCGGCAGGCATGGGAAAAACTCGAAATCCGTTTACGGGTGATTCAGTTTAACGGCCTGCCTGAGTGGAGTTACGTTACAGAACGGGCTCAAATGAGCGGCACACTTTTGGTGCGCACGGCTTGGACAGTAGCCTTAGCGGAACTTGGCCAGGGTTTCACGTACCTTTGCGGCAGGCACTTTCTGCAGACGGCAAAGCAGGCCATGGGACAGTTGCTGAATACCGTGGGCCTGGCGCAGTTCGCCCACCAGGTGCTGCAGCAGGTTGGCGGCCATCTCGGCATCGGCCATGGCCCGGTGCGCGGTACCGGTGTCCGGCAAGCCGGCCCAGCGTGTGAGGGTGCCCAGCTTGTGGTTCGGTGCCATCGGCAGCAGGCGCCGCGACAACAGCAGGGAGCAGGCGAACGACTGGCTGCGGCTACGGCCGATGCGACTCAGTTCGTAGTCCCAGAACTTCTGGTCAAACGCCGCGTTGTGCGCCAGCAGCGGGGTGTCGCCGACAAACTCGGCCACTTCGTTCATCACCTTGTCCACCGGTGGTGCGCTGCGCAGCATGGCGGTGGTAATCCCGGTCAGCCCGGCGACGAAGGCCGGTACCGGCACGCCAGCGTTCATCAGGCTCTGGTAGCGCTCGACGATACGCCCGCCTTCCAGCATCACCACTGCCACTTCGGTGGCGCGGCAGCCGGCGCCAGGGCTGATGCCGGTAGTTTCAAAGTCGATGACAGCAATACGTTCCATGAAGGGGCCTCAATGTTTGAGCAACAGCTTACCCTCGATGGGCACATAACGGGTGGCCGCACGGATCAGCGACAATGCGGTAAGCCCAGGCACGCCATACACCACGGCCTCTGTACCGTGGCGCTGGATCACCCGTTCCAGCAGCAGGTCGAAGTCGCCATCACCAGAGGCCAGCACCACCTGGTCGACCCGGCTGGCCGCATCGATCACATCCAGGGTAATACCCACATCCCAGTCCCCTTTGGCCGAGCCATCGCTGCGCTGGATGAAAGGCTTGAGGCGCACATCGAAACCCAGGTTGCGCAAAATCTGCTGGAACTGCTGTTGCTTGCTGTCGCCACGGTCGATGGCATAGGCCACCGCTTCGACAATTTCGCCTTCACGGCTGACGTCGGCCCACAACGCGGTGTAGTTGAAATGGCAGCCGTGGGCCTGGCGCACGGTGTAGTAGAGGTTCTGCACATCAGCGAACAGCGCGATCTTTTTCACCTGGGAACCTCATGTCTGGCCTGGAATACCGGGGGCTGCTGCGCAGCCATTCGCGGGCACGCCCGCTCCCAAAGGTGTCGTACAGGTCACCGTGGGAGCGGGCGTGCCCGCGAAGGGGCGCAAAGCGCCCCCAAAATTGCCTGCAGTATGCCAGACCTGTCAGACGTACGAATCGTCGTCCGAGAAGAACCCGCCATCGTCGCTGCCGTAATCGGTGTCGGCATAACCGCCCTGGTCACTGCCCCAACCACCGTTGTCAGCCACTTGCTGCTGCCCGCCCTGGTCGTTCCAGCCACCGCTGTCGCTGGCCGGTGCTGGCTCTTCCTTGATTACCTCGACCACTTCCTCGGGCTGTGAATTGTGGTTGAACAGGCTGCTGATGCCCTGGGCCAGCAACACACCACCGGCCACACCGGCTGCGGTCTGCATGGCCCCACCGAGGAAGCTGCTGGCACCGCCGCGCGCCGGCGCAGCGCCAAAGCCTGGCTGCTGCGGTTGCGGCTGAGCCTGCGAGAAGCCCGGTGCCGACGGCTCGCGCCAGCCACCACCGGATGCTGCAGGCGGCGCCGAAGGGCGCTGAGGCTGCACAGCCGGGGCCGCATTGCGCCCGCCCGAGCCAAAGATGCTGGACAAGAAGCCACCACCGCCGCTGCCCGGTGCGCCGGTACCGGCCTGTGCCGCCTCGGCCTGGGCGCGGGCCTGCTTCAGCTCGGCCTCCAACTGCTTGTTCTGTTCGTCGAGGCGCTTGATTGCCGCCTCCTGCACCAAAATCGCCTGGGCCATGTAGTAAGGCGCCGCCGGCTGCTGGCGCAGGTGTTGCTCGATGCACGCCTGGGCCTGCGCGTCACGCGGCTGGCTTGGGTCTTCGGCTTGCCTGATGCGGCCGAACAGGCCGTCGATCAGGGTTTGTTCTTCAGTGTTCATGGGGCGACCTCGTGGGGTAGCGGGACAACGGACAGCGTCAAAGATGGGGTGTAGCGGCACGGGATTCAATCACTGGCGCCGTGAAACTTTTTTCAGCAAGTGACAGCCCCACGCCCGCTTTGGGCTAAAGTTATGCCCCTGATTTTACTGCCATGCGATGTTGACTGATGAATCCGCTGAGCGTTCTGCGCGACTCCCTGTACTTCTTCCGCCGCCACCTGCCGAGCATTCTCCAGCTGTGCCTGCCGCTGGTGGTACTGGAGGCCCTGCTCACCCAGCTGCTGTACCGGCAGATGGGCGACCAGGCCTCGCCGGCCTACGGCATGCTGGTCAGCCTGCTGTTCTACCCGCTGTACAGCGCGGCACTGATTCTTTACCTGCACACGCGCAGCAACGGCCAGGACATCGGCAAGCGCGACCTGTTCGCCCGCGCCCTGCAGCTATGGCCGCAACTGGCCCTGCTGATCCTGATCAGCTCGCTGCTGATCATGGCCGGCCTGGCGCTGTTCATCTTCCCGGGCGTGTGGATCATGATCAACCTGGTGTTCGCCGAGTACCTGCTGGTGCTGCGCGGCCTGCCGGTGGTGCAGGCAATGCGCGAAAGCGCACGCATGACCACCGGGCACTTCATGCGCATCATGATTTGCGTGGTGGCCGTGCTGGCACCAATCTGGCTGATCGACGGGCTGCTGCTAATGGCCTTCCCCGAGCCATCGCCGGGCATGGAGCTGGCCATGGACAGCCTCAGCGGCTTCCTGCAGTTGTTCAGCACCGTGGTGCTGTACCGCCTGTTCATGCTGCTGGAGGGCGAAGCCGGGGCGTGATGCCCAGGCCCGCGTTTCGGCCAGGCAGCACCGTAATCAGGTACCCCGAGGCTTGGCCCGCGCCGTAGCTTCGGCCACCAGAGGGTCGTCCGGCCAGTAATGCTTGGGGTACCGCCCTTTGAGGTCTTTCTTCACTTCGGCATAGGTCGTGCGCCAGAAGTTGGCCAGGTCCTGGGTGACCTGCACCGGTCGGCGTGCCGGCGACAGCAGGTGCAACTTGACCTGCTGCCGGCCATTGGCGATGCGCGGGGTATCGGCCAGGCCGAACAGTTCTTGCAGGCGCACGGCGAGAATCGGCGGGGTTTCGCTGTAGTCCAGGCGGATATTCGAGCCGGACGGCACGGCCAGATGCGCGGGGGCCTGTTCTTCCAGGCGTTGCGGCAGCGGCCAGGGCAGCAGGTTGCGCAGCAGCGACGGCAGGTCCAGCGCGCTGAAGTGGCTGAGCCGGGACACTTTGCCAAGGTAGGGCTGCAACCAGTCTTCCAGGCTGGCGAGCAGCGCCTCGTCACCCAGGTCGGGCCATTCACTTTGCCCGTCCCTGTCCAGGTCCAGCTGGCGCAACAGTGCCACGCGCGCCTGCCACTGGCGCAGTTCCGGGGTCCATGTCAGCAGGTTCAGGCCTTTGCGCCGTACCAGGCCAAGCAGCGCATTGGCCCGCGCTTCGTCAGTCAGGCCCGCCAGTGGTTCACGGCTTAGTATCAGCTCACCGACTTTGGTTTGGCGTTCGGCACGCAGCACCTGCTCACGCTCGTCCCAGTCGAGTAGATCGACACGCTCGACCTGCTCGGCCAGCACATCATCAAGCAGCGCCGGGTCAAATTCTGCCGCAAGGTAGATGCGCTCTTCGCGCTGGCCCTGGCGGCTGCCCAGGTCGGCGATCACCAACCACGGGTGCTTCATCAACGCATCGACCTCGCCGAACAAGGCAGCACGGCCGTTGGCCAGGCGATACTCGGCGCCCCCTGCACGCCGCTGCTGCGCGACCCGGTCGGGATAGGCCAGCGCCAGCAAGGCGCCAAGCCAACGCGGATGGTCGGGGTCGGCGACGGCGGCCCCCGCCTTGCCGCGCAACAGCCCACGGTACTGGCGCGCAAGCTGCCGGGCGCGCTGCACGCCACCCTGGCCGCCACGGCTGGCCTTGCTCTCGCCGCTGACCAAGGCCAGCCGGCTGTGCAGGTCGGCACCGCCGCCACGCTGGATATCCCGCTCACCGAGCAACGCCGCCACATCACAGGCCATGGCGGCCAACCCCAGGCTCTGACCACGCAGCAACAAATGGGCGATGCGTGGGTGAGCCGGCAGCTCGGCCATGGCCTGGCCGTGATCGCTGAGGTTGTCGCGGCTGCCCGGTTTGAATGCCCCCAGGCGCGCCAGCAGGTCCTGAGCCTGGGTAAACGCTGCGCTGGGCGGTTGGTCGAGCCAGCTCAACTCATGCGGGGCGACGCCCCAGCGCGCCAGTTGCAAGGCCAGGCCTGCCAGGTCGGCCTGGAGGATTTCGGCGCTGCCATGGGCAGCCAGTTGGTCATGCTGGGCTTCGGACCACAGCCGGTAGCACACGCCCGGCTCCAGGCGGCCGGCACGGCCGGCACGCTGGGTGGCGCTGGCGCGGGAGATACGCTGGGTATCCAGCCGGGTCATGCCACTGCCAGGGTCAAAACGCGGCACCCGGGCCAGGCCTGCGTCGATCACGACGCGCACGCCGTCGATGGTCAGGCTGGTTTCGGCAATGTTGGTGGCCAGCACCACCTTGCGCTGGCCCTCGGGCGCCGGGTCGATGGCTGCACGCTGGGCATTGAGGTCAAGTTCGCCATGCAGCGGGCACAGCAGAATCTCCGGCCGCTCGCCCAGTGCTTCCTGCAGGCTCTGGTGCACCCGGCGGATTTCGGCCTGGCCCGGCAAGAACACCAGCACACTGCCCGTCTGGTCGGCCAGCGCCTGCAGCACGCTGTCCACGACGCGTGGCTCGATGAACTCGCCCGGCTGGAAGGGCCGCCCCCAGCGGATGTCCACCGGGTGCATGCGGCCCTCACTGCTGACCACCGGGGCGTCGTCCAGCAGCCGCGACAGGCGCTCGCCTTCCAGGGTTGCCGACATCAGCATGATCTTCAGCGGTGGGTCGTCACGCAGCAACGCGCGGCCGTTGAGGCTCAGCGCCAGGGCCAGGTCGGCATCCAGGCTGCGTTCGACCATTTTGTCATTTACACAGTCTTGTCAAATTTGTCAGAATATAGATATCACGGGCTATACAGACGATCAAGTGCTCCATGGAAAATCTGACAATTATCAAAGGATCGCTGGCTCTGGCGAACTATCCGTTCACCACCCTGCCCCCGGATGTCCAGACGCTCATGCACCGCTCCTACGAGCCAATCGCACGCGACGGCATGGGCCAGCTGACTAAGATTTTCGACGCCTACTGCAACATCACTGGCAGCACCGTCACCTACCTCGGCCTCTCCTCCCCAGCCTTCGAACGCACCGTCCGAGGATTCCTAGGAGCGCTGTACGACCCTACCTTCATCGACCTTACGCGACCGCTGCGAAACAGCTATGCACGGGAGTTCGTGCGGATGCTGCAAGAGATGGCCAAAGAGATCCCGTTGCTCCCGACCTTCGAAGAGAATGGCGGCCGAGACGGCTGGCCAAAGTTCAACGCCAAGTACTGGATAGCGATTAAAGACAATCTTGACCCACAGGCTGTCCGGTTTTGGAACGGATGGGCGGTCGAGTATATGAACGACAAAGTCGCTTATATATCGTTAGCTAACGTGTGGATCTCCCACGGGCCAGAGTTTGCAGAAGAAATCTACAAATGCATGCGCCAGCATTTTCTCAAAATGCGGCGCCCAAGGAGCACAGAGTTCAACGCCTTCTTGGACTACATCTCAGAACGCGCACAAGCGTGGCCTGTAGAGACATTCCAAGATCCCATTCAGATCAAGCGTGTGTTTTTGGCGTACATGCTTCACTATTTCACCGACCAGCACGAGCGCGGGCTGGACATTCCAACCGCGACAAAATCATACGCAGCCCTTATTCAATTAGTGAACGCAACGATGCTCGCGTCTGGCGTTTGGGTAAAGCCTTATGCCGGAAGCATCCCTAAACCCGCAGTCCAACACGTTCGAGGCGCAGATACTAACAATAAAAAAAATACCAAGGGGGAAGTGATCAAGGTGAAGCTGATCACCGAAATCCCTTATCACCTAACTGACACCCAAGCAATCGAGCTAATTTTCAAAAGCATCAAATCCGACAATGACGCGCTGTACCGGTGGGCTAACAAAAAAGCTTGGAGCACTTCTAACGCTCAGAAGTCACGCGATAGATTAGCAAAATCAGGTAACCCCGAAAAAGTTATTTATGCAACCTATGCCGAGCTTGAGGACGTCAAACCTGAAGATGTATGTGCTGCATTCAAAGAGCACGGGTTCGGATATGTTCATGATGGCTTTTCCAAACGGTTCGGGAAAATCATAAACCGAGAATACCTTAACAGTTTCTTACAGGTGCCATCCGCTAACGACCTGTATCCGTTCAAGATCCTTTTAGTGCATGAGTACCCGTGCATCACACAATCGTTTCTGGACAACTTTGAGCTCTACGACAAGAAGGGCGATCTGACCGGTTTCGTCAAACTCGATGGATATTATCAACTCACCGGCTACAAAGATCGGAAAGGCGGAGCCAACGCCGAGATCAAGATTAAGCTGAGACCTCGCGACGCCGTTCGCGTGCGGCAGATCATTCGCAGCACTCAACCGCTGCGCGACTATCTGCGTGCAGAAGGTGACGATGCGTGGCGACAACTATTCATCCAATGCTCCAGGGGCATCACGTACCCCACTAAGATGAAGCCCACGAACTGGAACAGTGGAACGCTAGAAACTCGCTACCAGCACTTAGCTGGAGAGTTTTCTGAATTCATCGATTTGCCAAAAAAGGAGATCGAAGAGTTCATCTGCAGGATCTCAATCACGTCCTTGAGAGCTACGCGAGCAGTGCTGCTCTACATCGCGAATAATAGTTTGACCGAAACCGCAGCGGCGCTTGGTCACACTAACGTTTCACCTGATCTCCTGAGCAGCTACCTGCCAGAACCGATTCTGGCGTTCTTCCAGACGAGGTGGATCAGAGCTTTCCAACGAGGGATCATATGCCACGCAATGAAGGACAGCAAACACCTACTGAAAGTGTCAAACTTTCAGTCGATGGAAGAGCTACATAAATTTCTGGAGAACAATGCACTCAAGGATATCCCCGAGGCGATGCGTGATCCTGAAGGCTATCGTGCCGCCCGCGAGCGCACAGGTGAGGAAGCCCCGACGAAGCAAAACAAGAAAAACGCGAAGCAAGCAGCAAACGACGACAGCGCTGACCGGGTAATGATTTCTGTCGACGTGGGTATTTTGACCGCTCTTCTCTCTCTTGAGGAAGCAGTCCGGAAGTCCAATCGTCAAGACGAGATTTGCGCTAAGGCCATGTATTGGGCCCAATTGACAAAGCTGCTCGTCAACGAGATCACCGAAGGTTACGAGTTCGAGCTTCAAGAATACCTGGCTACAGCCAAAACTCAGATTGACGCTAGCCAAATGGAGAGTTTGATTTATGCTACTGCCGCCTGAACTGAAATTTCTTGCCCCTCTGCTCAACTCTCCGCGTGAGGAATTCAAAACAGCACCCTGGCTGCTTAGCGATTTCGATGCCCCGAAGTGGCAGTACTCGTTTGGCTACAAGAAGAATCCCAAGGAGCTCGACTGGGAAATCACGCTTTCGGATGGTAGTTCGCTGCTCGCCCTGAAGAACGAAGAGCTCCTTTTGGGGTTCAAGTACTATCTTACTTCAAGCACCCGTCGCGACTTTGACCTAGGCACTACAAATGAGCTGGAAGGCCAACAGGCAAAGCAGTTTGGCAGAGCATGCCAGATCATCGATTTTTTGTTGATCAACGATAAGCGTTACCAGCTGTCTGCGTATGGCTTAGCAGGTCTCACAGGTGGCAACCTCATTGAGATGCTTGAGACCTTCTCCAAAACGCCTTCGAGCGCAGAATCGGTTTACAACTGGACACCAACGCTTCGAGAGTTCTGCCATAGCATCTTGGCAGACACAAGCGAGATGGAAATTCTCAGTGTGCTCAAAGAGCGTCCGCAGCTGCTCATCGTTACCAACGAGCAGAAGGATGACGACGAGTTAGGTATCCCCTACGAATTGATTCCACCGATTCGTGCAGCGCTGTACATCCGAGGACTGTATGGGACACCACAGGTCGAGTATGGCCATCAGCCTAACACCATCAGGCTTTCGGGCATCCTCTACCCGAATGTGCTATGGGGTAAAAACCAGTCTAAGACCGCTCACTTGATACTCGGGTATAACGATGATATATCACTCTTCACCCGAGAGTACCCAGGGATTCGGACAAACACGGGTGCGCTCGAGCTGATGCGTGACCAGACGTTCTTTACTTACCGAAGCGCTGTGTATAACTTGGGCACGCTGCACGAAATTGGCTTGCCGGCGCCTACCTCCAGAGCGTTGAAAGAAGCGGATTGCTTCACGCCTGAGCTTGGCACCAAGGGACGTTTCCGAACCGTGCCGTCGGATCTGGTGTTCACGTCCCTGCGCAATGCCATCGAGCTGCACATTGAACATGGCTCGGAGATCATTAAAGGCTTCTGTCGCATTGCAATCGAGTGCCAGAAGCGCGGCGTGAACCCCTCTAGCCTCTCCGAGGCCGAGGTTAGACATATCGTTGGCCCTTACCTGGTCAACCTTGGCGTATCACGCCTCTCGCTAAGCGCCAGGATCATCGACACCAAGACCTTGCGCGAATCCATCAAAGGCGATAAGCAAGAGTTCTATTCGAACCTGAGGTCAAACACCGGCTTGTACGACCTGCTTGCCGTGTACGTCGGGGGCATCCAGCTCACCGTCGGCATACTTATGGCAAGGCGCGTCAGCGAGCTGTATTCGTTGAAAGCTGACCGGTGCCTGGATGAGTCTGAAGAATGGCTGCTGTTTGGCAACGGCAAGAGTACCAGGCATCTGTTCGGCTTGCGCCGGACAGAAGCTCGACCCATCGAGCCAATAGCCGCAGACATGATCAAAAACATGATCAGGATGCAAAAAGTATTGCTAAAAATCGGGTACATCAAGTCGTATAAGACTCTGTTTGCATTGCCGCAGATGCGTGGAACGCGAGAGTTCATCGACGCGAGCAATAACGCCTACAACCGTAATCTGGATATGTTCTGCGATTATTTCGAAACGCCCGTCAACGATGAAGGTCAGCGTTGGTATCTGCGTCAGCATCAAATGCGCCGATTCTTTGCAATGTTGTTCTTCTACTGTGGAAGCTTCTCGAGCCTCGACACGCTGCGCTGGATGCTTGGTCACGCGAACCTCCAGCACGTCTACAATTATATTACCGAAAGCACAGACGGCGCCCTGCTTAACTCTGTTGGGGCTCAGTTTGCTGCAGAAAACATCCACGTCGGCAATATTGAGAACTTCACAGTATTAGCTGAAATGCTCAAAGAACGATATGGTACTGACGATTTTGGGTTGATTCCGAGCTCTGAGTTGGAAGATTATATCGTTGACAAGATTAACGAAGGCATGGTCGAAATTTCGCCTGTGTTTTTCACTGATGCTACAGGGGAGCATATGAAAGTCGTGGCACGCCTCAAAAATGGAGTCGCAGCATGACAGATCGCCCCTCACGGGGCGACGTAGCCAAGGCCGGAGTCTTGGCTCTTGAACGCCTGCTTGCCCAGGTGATCACAAAGCCGAGCGATTTTGTTGAGGACGCTGAACTGCGGAGCGCCCTTAACAGCCAAGCCGGCCTGGCTTCGCTGGATCGCGTTGTGAGTGCAGGTGGTGAACCAGCCACCAACACCTTTCCAACCAGTCTCAATACGCTGAAAAAATACAGCGATGAGTGCCTGGCCGGTGGCTTCAACGGCCTCAATGCCTTGCGAAAGAAGGCTATCGAGGCGTTTGAGCGTGAGGATCGCAAGAAGGCTAAGAGTAACAAGCGCACCAAGTCAGGGCTCAGCCTCAAGGTTCAAGACGTTGAGTCAGAGCTGGAAATGCTGCGCCAGACGAACTTCCTACTGCTCCGAGGGCTCCAGGATGCGCTCGGACAGTTCCGAGACCTGCGTGATGCCAAAGATTTTAAGATCATAGAAAAATGGTCGTCTGACGCGATTGCTAGTCTGCTATCCATCACCAGTCTGTGCATCCCCCCATTTAACCTCACCGAGACACCGCTGCCGAAGGTCTCATCCAATACAGTGGCTGACATCAATGACTACCGCAAAAAAGAATAAGGAGCGGTCGACGCACAAGCTCTATAGCTTGCTGGGCGAGTTTGACACGTTCAGTCACTATTCTGGCGGCCGCACAAGTTTACGGGATGCAACAAACATCCCGTTTATGAATTGGCCTAATGGGTCACCATGCATCATCGGAAACCTTTATATGCTCAGCCTCTTCAACAGAAAGGGCCGGGGATCAAAGCGCGGTCTATCTCGTTCAGGGCAAGACGGCGGCACCATGGGGGTTTATGCCGCAAGTTTAAGTCAACTATTACGCCGATGCTATCAAGACAAAATAGATCCGATAATGCTAACAGACGGTGATTTCGCGGATTACATCACTGAGTTACGAGAAGAAGGATCTCCAACAAGCCCCAGCGAGCCAAAGCGAACGGAGGATACAATTTCCGCAATTGGTCGTGTATGGCTTGATTTTCTAGGCGTTGTCGGCCGGCTGCATGGCTTTGAGAACTTCGTAGCCCCTGAAGGTAGAATTCGCGCCACAGAGGAAACTTACCACTATTACGACAAACTAGGCCGAAAGAGAAGCGGGACATATTTGTCACACCACTCCTTTGGCCCTCCTGCGCGAGCGAAGAAAAGAAATCCAATTACAGCTGAGCAGATAGCACTTCTTAAAGATGCTGCACGAAAAGAAAAATCGTCTCTATTCGTCAAAGTAAGACGATCATTGCTTATTGATTTGCTAACTGACACTGGGGCACGACGATCAGAAATTGAACAACTCACAATCGATGATGTTAAGGCCGCAAAAAAGCTAAAAAATCCCACGCTGAGACTAACCACTCTAAAGCAGCACGGCGTACTTAGCTTTAGGGAGGTACCCGTTCTACCCACGCTCCTACACCACTTGAACAACTATGTGGAAAGGCAGCGTAACGACATCATGAGGAAAAAATACAAGGATGGTACAGACCATCGACGGTTCTTCGTCTCCGAGAGAAATGGCCGACCACTATCAAGCAAATACTTATATAATGAAATTAAGAAGCTGAAAGTAGCATCCGGAATTGAAACACCTATTTTTCCCCACATGTTTAGACACCGCTTTATTACAAAGCTTTTCATCGACCTTATCCGTACGCATCAAATTACGAATGAAGATGATTTCCGGCGTAACCTGTTAGATACCGAGATTTTCAAAATTCAGGTGACACAGTGGACTGGCCATTTGGATCCAGAGTCGATTAACGTTTATCTGCACTTAGCACTGGCTGCGTCTGCGGACTACGCGGAGACTGTCAATTCTGTCCACATGCAGCGCGCACTGGAAGCCTACTTCGAACGCGAAGCCGAGCTCACTCGACGCTTGGGAGATGGTTTGTCGGTGGAGGAATACACAAAGGAGTTGAAGCTCCTGAAACAGCTGGTACAGAAGGACTTTGAGGTTGCGCGGGTACGAGAGGCAACGACCAAGACCAAACACCTCTGAGCAAAGGGCTGGTATGGATTACCCCTTCTTCACCGCCTTGTTCGTAAGGACTCCTCAGATACCCGCCCCCTGCACAGGAAGCGTAGGCGGCCTCTCCGGGCCCGTAGCGGCGACATACACACGGCATGGGATAAAGCGCTGACAGCCCTGCCGAGGTGCGGTAAGGTACCGTGGACAGTCACTCATCAGGGCTGTCACTAAGTGCTTTGATTTAGAATCACGACCGCAACAATTGATGTAATACAAGAGAACAATGGAAATTCTAACTTTAGAAAAAATCGAAACAGTTGCAATGAAGTACAACCTTGCCTTCGGCCCATCCACGATCGCGTCAGGCCCCAAGACAAAGACCTACAAGCTTGCCATAGGCTTTATTCTGTTGACCGTTATCTTCATGGTCGGGTCTTTCGCTGCTCAGGTCGCGGACTCCAAGCTCACCCTACCCCTTTGTCTCATTGCTGCTATGTTCGAGCTAGTTGCTCTATACCTACTGGCACGCCGATACGAGCCGGAATACCGGCAGTTTATGCTCAAGAAGCATGGCATCCTGGGTAACGAGACAACCTACTCCCGCAGCAGGCTAGAGGACTATAAGAGTGCTTGGCTGAAGCGGCACCTTAATGCCTCCGAGGCTTCCTACTTAGAAATTGTAGAGAACCTCGAAAAAGTCATTAATCTAAGCAAAAGCTTTAAAGAAAATGCGCTGACACTAGGTGAAAGCATCATTAACCATATTTTCAGCATAAAGCTGTTTCGCGGCTTCTTCACCCTTGGCTTCGTCGGACTCGCGATGAACGCAACGTTCAGGATATTGGACAACAATGAAAGCCTGAAGGCGCAAGCAGCTCCATACCTTCACAATCTCACAGCTTACACCGTTACCAGCATCATCCTTGCGATCTACTGCGCCGTAGTCTTCGGAATGGCTGCCTTGGCCTGGAGAGCCTCAAGGGACTTTTACCTGGAGCGTCGCAAGGGAAAATGCTCCAAAAACTCGTTGAACTTCTTTGTCCAAGCCCTGTTAAAACGAGCCACATTTCCCATCTATGATGCGAGGTTGACCAGTAGGGCAGCGGCTTAAGCTCGTCTGTAAGACTCTCTGTGACAGTCGTCGGCTTGCTACGAGGACTCTGCAACAGGATACGCACCTGATCTTCTGAAGCAGGTGCTATCCCCGCCTGCGGCCATGTAGAGACAGCGCGTCCCACCTCCCAGTCGCCTAGCCTGGCAGCCCAAGCTCTCAGCGCTAGCGTCTCTACCTATCCCTTTGCTTTGGCAACCGATTCAACGACTTTCCCTAGTAGCTCAAGCTCACCCTTCTCCAGCTTTCTGGCTTCAAGGATCTCTGTAGACTGATCTTTCTCAAGCGCGGAAACTTTAGAGAAGTATGAGTCGCTTTTCACAAGCTCCATCAGATTGATCTTCGGTTCGGACTCAGCTGAAAGTATGAGCAGCGCGCTGACCTCTTCGCGCCTTCTTGCGATAGACTCATAGTATCGAAACTCATCCATAGCCGATCGATACTGCCTCAAGAAAAAGAAAGCTACAAACTCAATGAAGAACAATATACCGAACTTTGGCGCCAATAGAAGCAACTTTTCGCTGAGCGCACCCGGCTCATTTAGAGTGGTTGTTTGGGTATAGAAAAATACAAGTCCGGAGAATGCCACCAAAACGCCGAGCAACAGATAGACGCCGGAGCGGCCATAAATGTCTTTGGCAAGCTTACGAGATCTTTCAGCTTGCCCAAATAAAGCTTCCGTCCCGCTTGATAAATGCGGATTCTTTACTCGAGCATCATCGAAGCGACTTCCCTCCCTAGCGGGCGCAATGTAATCTCGACCAACATTAATTACGGACTCGTGACTAAAAGCCTTAGCTTTCATCAAGAACTCTAGAGGATAGCTTGAGAAAATCTGCCTGAAAAATATTGGAAATATTGTAAATAGCGTAGCTATAATCATATCCCAGTAGTAGTCACGCACGAAATACTTAATAGCATCATACTCATACATGTAAGTCAATCGGAGCAAAAGCGCAACCGGGATGATCAACCAGAGAAGTATTTCTGCGGAGTGCGGAAGCCTTAGACGAAACTTTGGTTCTTGAATATGCCCATTCATTTACATAAACTCAATCAACAATGTTGTCACAAATCGTCGAGACCGGACTCTAAACAATCACTTTCCCTGGAATAAATTCTATGTCAAGGGGCGAATCATCTGCACCGATGTAATTGGCGTGTATCAACATGCTTTCGGGCGTAACACCTTCCGGGAAATGAATATCAACTTGACCAGTGATCTCGCAGGTTTGTAGTGCCGAAAATTTACAAAGTCCTGCCCGATCGGATGAAATGACATCAACCCACTCCTTGACATCGTCGGGAGCTTGAAGCCATTCGTTATAATCAGCGAGAAATATAAAACGTGCATTCGCCGTAAACGATATCGGTACGACATAGTGCCTTGGGGCAAGAGAGGCTACGGGCCCGAACCTCAGACTTTTCACCGACTGGGCAACCACCCCCTTTACGACTGGCTCTCCATAAGCCACCAGTGGTAGTCCGCTTTTGCTCTCGATCTCTTCACCCTGCCAGGTTGCATACTGGAAATCAGATTCAGGAGCGGAAAAGTACTTTATAACACCGACAAGGAATTCCTCGGACGCTATGGCAGCTTTGTATGCCTCAATGGCTTTGTCATGAGAGTCGAGCGCATTTAGTTTATTCACGGCATCAGGGCTGGAAATAAATTCCGACAGCTCACTAAAGACGCGAACCCCAGGAACTTCACTCATGAATTTTTTCAGCTGTCCATCTTTACAAATGAACGTTAGCTCTTCCTCATCGCTAGCAAGGCGCTCCAATGATCTCGCTATGACTGCATCAGGAATGTCTTCGCGATTTTTAGCACGCTTGAATGCGCCGTTCCCAGAGAAATAGTCGTCCCAAGCCAACTCATGGACTTGGGCATCTGCCTCTATAATTTCAATCTGAAAATCACGTAACCAAGCCTCAGTAGAAGCTTCCCGACTTGCGTCTAAGTCTGGAGCTAATTTTTCTATTTGACCTTCCAGCTTGGAAAGCGCGCTCATCTGAACGCCAGATTTTAAGAATGCTTTGTTTATTTCTAGAAGATTGTCCCGAACACTCTGCAATCTGGAGCACGTCTCAGTGTATCGCTTTGTATCGTGCTCACGAAGCACAATTCTACTGATATATAGCTTCACAAAGCCTGCAATAATGAGCCGCTGCAATAAACGCATCGACTGAGAATTAAACCCCTCCTGATGCAGCACGTTCGTATCGAGCGACACTCTCACAGACTTCGTCCTAGTTGAAGATTACGGCAGGGCTAACTCAGAGCACAAAATGATCGGGCTCTCGCTCCCGATGACTCGCCTTCATCAGCGTTTTTAGTAAGCGAACAGCTGAGCATAGCCTAACGCCATCATCGTAGACAATCTGCTCCCAGCGGCATCACTCCGATCACGAGAGTCCCTCTCCGCCAACGACGGCCAATGATCATGCACACTGACCTATTTACAGCCAGGCGGCCACTCCATGTCGAAGCTCAACGTCCTGCCGTTCCTACTAGATGTGCGCTTCACCTTCATGCCGGCATCGGGCTTGGGCTTGGGCTTGGCCTTAACACTACTCGTAGCTGCCTTCTCATCAGAGCTCCGCTGCTCGAGTATCACGGTGAACCTCTTCACTCCCCTATCCTTAAGAAAGGTGGCCACGGTACTGAGATTCTTGAACACCCTGGGGCTACCGCGCTGGGTGGTCAGGGTGTGCGCTAGGTCGGAGTGCTCAATCTGCAAAGTGAAGCCGCCCTCACGGGCCACGGCTCGGACTTTGCGCTTGGCAACCTTGAGGTGGAAATCCAGCTGCCCATCGACAATCGGCAATTCGGCATCAGCCATATCAAAACCTCACTTCTGATTGCAAAATGCTCAAATCATGAATCAAAACTGATATTTTGATGAAAAACAAGATTCTTCATAATACTAATGATCTACGATGAAATTCCTCCGGAAGCCACGTATCTTGTGGCATTGAGGTATTCAGCGCAAAACGCCTATATCTAGATACCGCCAGCGAGGTTCGAGTAATTTTGGCTTCATCGAGGAACGGAGCCTATTCCCATGACTGACCTGATTACTTTTGCCGAGAAAGCTTTCTCGACCGATCCACTAGTTCTCGCGCTTTGCATTTCTTTGGTACTTAGCTTGGCTTTGTTGAGGAACGGTAAATGAGCAAATCGGAGATTCCTGAGCTTCGCTGGGCCAAGATGCCCAAAGGCTGGGTTACCTCTGGTGGCCTTAAAAAATTCAGTGAGCTGAATGCTGAGAAGCACGTAGATCTGGTGGCGATGAACACCTCACTGGCAGCTTTGAAGGTGTACCTAGCTATCTGTACTCGGGCGAACTACCACACCGGCATAGCCAAGACGACCTACGAGGAGCTGGGCAACCTGGTAGGCCATGCACGGAATGTGGTTGGGCGCTCACTCTAGGTGCTCGAGGACGGCGGGTACATCCGCCGTGATACTGGTAAGCCCAGGGGCGGATCGCTGATCTACGTCGAAAACTGGCTCGAGGAAAAGAGCTTCTCCAAGATTCCTAAAAGCTGGCTCTACCATGGCCGTGGGCCCAAAAAAGACCAGTCGACTGAGAACCCAGAGACGACGCTGGTGAAGCTGAAGGCTTTTGGACTCAACAAGCGCCTCTCGCTGCAGGCACTCAAGATCTACGTCTTGTTGCTCGCGATGCGTCACCGTGATTACCCGGACGACGATGGCTTGACCGTGATCAGCTACGACAAGATCGCTGAGTACACCGATGTAGGCCGCCATGCTGTAAGCCCGGCGATCACGCTGTTGATGGAGATGAACTTGATCACGTTCCGCTCTGGCGACCCAGGTGGCAACGATGCCATGGACTTTGACCGGACTAACCGCTACCTGATCAAGGGCCTCAATGTGCGTTATCAAGGGCTGTCCGTTGCTACGTCCACCCACGTGCCAGCAGCTCGCACTCCTGCCCAACCTCTGCAGTCTGGCCAGTAGCTACGGAGGCCGCTGAGTTATGGCATATTTGCACCCCTCGACCTCACCGCTTGCACCAAGGAAATGCATGGACACGATCGTCATCAGGTATCTAGAGCAGGTCAAAGACCTGGCGACGGATGCAATCAGTGTGTCTCTCTTGGGCAAAGAGACATATAGCTCGATCTCCGAGGCGCTCATGCCTGGGAGCGGTGACTTCAAAATCTTCTGCATCAAGAAATTCACCGGTGTTGCCAACTACCGCTGGTTTGTAGAAAGCGTCGAGAAGCTCACGGCTCCTGGCGTTGTTCCTGCCGAGTTCACAGTGACTCTGAGCAAGATTTTCAGTGCGGTGGGCGAAGAGTACCTTCAGCAGACGCTGAAAAAGACCGGTAGCTCACTGACCAGGGTGGTTCAGCCTGGCACAGTGGTTGAGGTCGACTACGGGTTCATCCAGACCATCGGCCGCGAAGACGGCGTGCTTCGTACGAACAAGCGCTACTGCGACACACTGCAAAAGGGTGAGATGCACAAGCGCCGCCTGGCGATCGTGGTTAAGGCTGGCAGGGGCGTATGCCAAGTCGTCCCGGTTACCTCAAATGACCCAGGCAGCGCTGACAAAACGTCCTTCCAGCTTTCGCGCGCAACCTTGGATCAGCTGCCGGCATGGGGGAGTAGCGGCAAGGACAGCTGGGCAGTCTGCCAAATGGTGGAGTCGGTATCCGTAAACCGTATCCTGCCGCCAGTGACTGAGTACCGGGTACGTGGCCAGACACGTCGAGGCCGTAATACACACTACACGTTGCGCCTTGCTGAGGCGGAAAAGGCCCTGATGAAGAATTCGCTGCTTCATACTATCGGGGTCACGGACTACCAGCAGACCAAAACGAGGCTGGTGGAGACGCGCGATCAGCTCCAAGCGCTCACCACCGTAGCAACCGACTTGGAAACGGCGAATGCCCGTATCGCAGCCCTTGAGGCCGAACGGCAGGAGCTGCTGCTGTACCAGGAGGTCGCCAAAGATTGGGGAAAAGGGTTTGGCGAAGGCCAGCTTGAAGCAGCTGTTGCTGACCTGAGAGAGCTTTACAAGGCCATAGCTGATGAAGATTCACCACAGAAACTGATCGCCTAATCGGAAGCCGAACAGCCAATCTGTTTGACATAGTGATTCGCGGGCGATAACATTTTCATCACTGGCGAGGAATACTGGAGCAGTACCGGATCTTCGCGACGGCCTTAGGGCATATACTGCAGAAGAAAATCGCTTCACAGAAAACCGCCTTTTTGGCGGTTTTTTGCTTTATGGGCTCCCGACGTTTACCCACGTTTCTTGATCAGATCCAGCAGTAACTGACCTTCCGGCATCGGAGACATCGTCCGGAGGAGTACGACGTTCTTCTGAACCGTCTTTTTGATCTCCGCAGCCGAGATCGGTTTTTCAAGGCGCTCAAACCCTTCAAGCTCTTGGTAGTGGCATTCGTCGATCTGGCCGTCGTGCATGCGTTTTTTAGTAACGCCTGTGCCCTTTCCGTAAGCAACGATGCCCTTGCCATTCTCGTACAGGAAGACGACGTCACCCTGGTTGATCCGATCAATGTTGAGCTTCCAGGGGGCATAAAACGCAGCCGCACAGCCCTCGCTTAGCATGCGCTCATGATCCTCGACGCTATGACGCTTGTTCGTGTTCAGGATGTGAAAGCTTGAAGCCGGCAGGGACTCGATTTCTGCTGCAGCTTCCACTTCGTCATCGAGCTTCAGCGCGACCTTGGCTAGCTCAACACCTTTCTCAAGCAGCTTGAGCATAGTCTCCTGACGGCTCATATCGAGATGGTCAGCCAGCCCTTCAATGAAGGAATAGAGCTCTTTTGGCATCCGAATAGACGCGGAAGCTAGGTCACTCTTGGTCTTAGCAACATTCTCGATCAAGGAAATGATGTCACTCATGGAAGACTCCTTTTCAGATGGCTAAAAGCATCCCATGGAATACATCAAGAAGCAAAATATGCTTTTTAAAAAAAGCATCTAGAGAATCACGAGTTCAGCTGCAGCATCCTGGATGAGCCCTCTAGGGCGAGAGGAATTGGACGAAATCGGCGATCTGCCGGCCATAGCGGTACATTAGGTAGGCCGTAGCTACAACCGCCGTAGGGAAGATCCCGTAGACGACCAATGGGTTTACCAAGCTGTCGTCTCCAATGAGCACCGTCAGGGCGAATAGGCTTACTACCAACAGAGGAATGAAGGTCGCGGCTAAGACCGTAAGCGTAACGAAGGCCCAAAATATCAATCCAAAAATCATCCTAATCACGCTTCCGCTCCATCGAAGCAGTGGTACTTGTTCTCCGAACGAGGCGTCCCAAGAACGGGATTCTCTTGCAGCCTGCAGCCCCTTCGGGCAACGCGACGGTTCTAGGCTAGACATCGCCCAGGGCGCATTCGACCGACCAAAGCGAGAATTTTCGCCGCCCTCAAAGCACATGCCATGGAGCACCAAAAGAAGCCTTACACCAGGATTCTTAAGATTCGATCCTCTGCAGGACTCATCAGGAAGCTTATCTTCGAAGCACCCAATGTATCCCGAGCGGAGCCTATCATGAGCAAGAACGTCGTCTTCACACCAGGTCGTCAGATGTACCATTTCACACAGCTTCGCCAGGAGGTAGGCGACCTGCAGGTCATCGGCCTAATGGCTCAACGACTGATCAACACCACTCAGCTATCCATACCAATGGCTGGAGCTCTAAGCTGATAGTCCGTGGTCGCATGGAAGCGATGCTCGGCTAGCATATGCAGCCGCTCAAGCTCAGCACCAGTGACACCGTTCGCCTGCGCCTGGTGATATGCCTTCATCGCCTCGACGGCTTCCGCATACATAGGATGATCAGGATTCTGCTGAGGTATTTCATGACTGCTGCTCCGATAAGCAATGGTTTCGGATGACATGTGCTCAGCCTTCCTGTAGCTACTTCCTTAGTAAGCCACCTTCGGTCTCTCTTTAATACATATTTTTGCAGAAACCTTGAGGTGAGCCTCAATGCAATCCTCCAAAGCTTAAGCATTATAAATTTTCAGGCGACCTTAAGTGGCTACTAACATTTTTCAGCCACTCAAGCTTCCTACTTAGACAGGCAACTGATAGTAAACATCTCGACAAGCGCAGGAAACTTGATTTTTCCAATGAGCTTCAAGCTTCACCTTATCCATCTTTTTTTGAACCTGCTTCAGCACAAGCGACTGCTCAGCGGCGATTAAAACAAACTTATTTATGACAAGCATTGGATTCTCCTTGAACTCCAAATACAAGTCATGATTCAGACATAAGCGATCGCAGATTGCCAAGGCCATGGTATCTACAGAACTATTTGA
This sequence comes from Pseudomonas sp. YNh, assembly GCF_037993085.1. Classification (NCBI taxonomy): domain Bacteria; kingdom Pseudomonadati; phylum Pseudomonadota; class Gammaproteobacteria; order Pseudomonadales; family Pseudomonadaceae; genus Pseudomonas; species Pseudomonas sp. YNh. Next base: position 35,235 of record NZ_JBBMRJ010000035.1, read on the forward strand.
CGTCATGATATCACCTCCATTGCGCTCAAATTCTTAATTAACTCTGACCACTCTGTATGCTGTTGGATCAATGAGCCTTAACAACACCCCCGGATCTTCATCGGACAGCTTTAGGTACCAATAACGCAACCTCTCCCATAACACCAAAAGTTTCGATTCGTATCCATGACAGCTGTCACGAGTCCCATGCACGGTCGACTCTACCTTGCAACCCTGATCACACATTTTTGAGCTACCACAGTTAGTGCAGCCGGAGTGAGTTCGCGAAGTTTCAGCAAGGAATTTTTGAACCGCAGCCTTATCAATACCGGTATCAACCGAGCCAAGGGCCCATTGATGTGTGTTCCTAACTATAACTGCTTGCTCGCATGGATAGATGGAACCATCAGGTGTAATACTAATAATCCTAGTCGCTGCGCCGCAGTCATATCTTGGCCATACTTCACCCTTCCCTAATTCACCATAAATCAAGGAAAGATATGTACTGTACGGATGAACCTGAACAGGCTTACCCTCTTTCGTAAAAGCGACCATCCTCTCTAGAAACTCGTCAATTAATACTTTATAGTTTTCTTTTGTCAAGTCAGCTGGCAGCGCATCATCTATGTAGCCCAAACTTATCTGATAAATCCCAGATTTAGTCAACTCATCAAAATATTCTAGCTCAGAAGCCCCTGGCGCCATGGTAGCCCGCGCCCAAATCCGCTCACTTTTCACATGCCGCTTTAGAACTTTCAAACCGCGCATGACCTTCTGATAGGTAGGGCGACCACGGTGATCAATCCTGTGGGAGTCATGTAGCTCTTGCCCCCCATCAACACTGACCATAATTGTTGCTTCAGCTTTACCGAGAAGATCTGCGACCTTATCAGTCATTAACATTGCATTCGTTATCAACTGAAGCCTTATATCCACCCCCCGACTCCGAAGATCTATTACTCTTTCACAAGCAGCAATTACGCCTTTAATATTTAATAGCGGCTCACCGCCGAACATGACCACCGCAGCAGGCTCACTTTTACTGTTCCGACCCTGTGCAAACCACGCTATCGACTTAGTAATAGTTTCAACGCTCATTAGCTTGGGCCCAGGCAAGGCGTGACCTTCATCAACGAAGCAGTAATCACAAGCTATATTGCATGTACTGGCCATATCGAGCTTCATCGTCTGCAACTCATCTTCCGGAGGAGTGAAGATCTTATGCTCATTGTGATAAAGCTGAATTGCTGGTATGAGTTTCGTCTCATTCATATTAACAACTCCGCTCGCGGTCATAACGATTAACGAAAGCGTAGTCCAACCTAGCGAAAGCCAAGAACAATTTTCCACTAGGGCTGCAAATGTGTTTCAAAAGCGAAACAGTCTTGCGGCGATGCCAAGTAGGTGTACTCTTTAAAAACAAAAACTTGGCGTAATTCGATAACGGAAGACCGATGTTTTTCAAAAACGGATGCTATCCCTCGGCTAGGTGCTACCTCAGCGATAGGGGCAAACGCCTTCACCTTATTTTCACACTGGGTAGCGCATTCTTTGTGTTATCCCTACGTGTGATAGACCTTGCCCGCCTAGCAGCGGGCTTTCTTTTGCCCGCAAAGCCCGCTAGCACCAACACCACGCCTTTCACAGAGTAGCCGGCCCTACGAGCCCGGAGCCACGACCTATGCTAGATAAGCAGCTTCGCAGCCCCGGCACCGAATCATCAATTAATGACCGAGCCGTCGATGCCCATGATTGACCTGAAAGCAACGCCATAGGCCTCAAAGCCCAACCGGGGCCAGTCGGCTCTGTAATCCAAGGAATCGTGATGATGGCCGTGCACCACCAGCTTTGCGCCTATGGCTAGCGCGAGCTCATCGATTTCGAAGAAGCCATAGGGATGGCAGCTCGGTGCTTCGTGGCAAACCAGGATGTCGGCTTTTTCGAGCGCGAGCGAGAAATAGTCGTCAGGGAATATCGCGGACAGCGCGTGCCGTTTTTTCGTCGCAATGAAGTCTTCGTGCTGCGGCCGAGCAGCCAAGCGCTCAAGAAAATCCGAGTAGTTTTGAATGCCTGTATCAGGACTCCCTGGACGCCAAACTGGAGCCTCAAAAGTACCTCCCAATCCACCTACGCGGTAGCCAGCGATTTCTACTACTCGTCCATGCAAGCTGCGCTCGGACAGGCCGCTGCCATACAGATTCTGCCAATAAGAGACTTGGTCGACGTCGTGGTTACCATGGATGAACCATACCTCCGTGAGCCCTAGGATCGGCCGCAGGATGACGTCTAGGGGTAGGCTACATTCAAGATCACCCAGGAAGACCACTGCCTCGGGCCGATGTTTTTTCACAAGTCGGATCACATGATCAAAATGGCCATGAACGTCCCCGAGGAACCAAATCATTTTTAATGACCCTGCTGCAAAGTCGCGATTCGTCAACGCCTAGATGAAGCGCCCGTTAGGCACGTCCTCCTCGCCGGCATTGCTCCACTATCTTAGCTGCATCACCGGTCACTTCGACTCGAACTCGCGTTCAGGCAACGAGCGACCCGCGAATTAGAAAGCTACGTTGGTCTGATTCCGGCCGATGCTATGAACGCCTCAAACCGAAACCCGCTTCTCACGCCTCCTCAATCTTGCGATGGATCGCGATTAGCTCTGGCATGAACTGTAGACAGTCCGATGTAAAGAACTCACGCGATTTGTTGATCCGATACTTGTCGAACAAACAGTGCAAGGCCTGCTCTAGCTTGGAGTAGTTAGTGGTTTCAAGTTGACTCAAAATCGTGAAGCGGAATGGCACTCCAGTCGTGTATAGCTGGGTGATTCGCTTGTCGACCGAACCAGTAGTAATTCCGATTTTGACGATCTCGACCTGTTCGGCGGTATAGAGACCGGTGGAAAGCACGTACAGGGTACCGACATCAGCCTCGAGCTTCGCCAGGTCTTCCCCCTCAATGAATTCATCAGCCTTGATCTCGACGGCATTTGCGTCTGCCAGGAGCGTCATCAGGTGAGGCTTCCTGCTCTTGTCTGCAGTGATATCCGAAGCGCTTCTGCACGCTAGGTAGATTCGTGCCAGCACCGCATGATCCAGATCCTTGTAGTTGCCAGCCGCGACGTTTTTCAAATGGCTGGGGGTGCCAACGTGCTGGGGGTACTCCACCTTCACAATTTCTCGGATCTGTTGGGGTGTCAGCCCCTCAGGGTTCTGGCGGAGTATCTGTCGGATTACATCTGTGAAGCTGAGTTCGTTCTGCATCATTAACCTTAGCGATTTCGCGAAGTGCTTAGCTCGCTGCAGATCCCCCGCACCCTCTCCGGTGATCTACTGCGGGCTTTTTTGCATTCCTATTGGTTTTACCGTCTTCCCTGATTACACCAGATGACGCTGATGAAGCAGGGCAGAGGATCAACTGAAGCAACTCCGAACTCAACCCTCGTTCATCCTACGCATAGAGCTTCCGGCTAATGACTGGTCTCTGCCGGGCCACCCACAATCTGAAGCTGGTAGTCAGTAGTCGCCTGGAAGCGATGCTCGGACATCAGGCGCAGCCGCTCAAGCTCAGCACCAGTGATACCGTCCGCCTGCGCCTGGTGATACGCCTTCATTGCCTCGACGGCTGCCGTGTACATCGGGTGATCAGGAAGAAGCATTCTGCTGAGGACTTTCATGCCTGTTGCTCCCTATGGGCAGGGCCGCTCTAGCTCCTCTACCGCGCATGGCTTGCTTGGGTGACAATTCAAAGAGAAGGCCCTGAATATTTGATCAGCTTGAACCTGAACAATCTTCCACCGCTGGCTGTTTCACTATCCAGCGTTCTGCTCCGTTGTAGTCATCACCGCCTACTGCGATATAGATTTGTCCCTTCTCATCAACTGCGTACACGCCTGGTCGTTCGCATTGAGGATCTCGAACCTCATTTTTCCAAGCGTATACCTCCCCTTCCCAGATCATCACAATGCCGCCCCGGTACTCCTCATTCTTTGCCCGCCACCGGGCAGCAGTTACGCGTAATGCATTCCAAAACGCCTTCATAGATCGATGTCCCCTTTGTTAGCTCTAAGTATCAGGCACTCAGCAGCGGAAATGAAACGCTCACCAACAAACCTACCGTTGTCCCAGCCTTTCACTTGGAGTAGACAGTCCATGGCTCATCAATTCGAGTGGTGAAGCTTTGGCTCATCATCTCCCGGCGCATACCCCAGCAGGCGACGGAAAACCTGCCGGGACATGGAAGGAAGAGAGCGGAAGCTTCACTCCACTTGGCTCGAGTGGGCCGGAGATGGTGACCATGACGGAACGCCTGAACTGTATATGTGTACAGTTAAGCGTTCTGGCATCATTCGGTCAATCCATCAGAGTGCTGATTGGATGACCGGGACTCTTGATCTCAACGCGAATGAGCGCCAATGGCAGCCCGTGCAGCAACCTGATCATGAGCCTCACTGCGCTAGCGGCTCCGGGGCATCGCCATGATTTGAGCGCATCCGCTTGCAAAGCCGTACAAAGGTGCTTAAATGTCACGAGCAGCATGACAAATTGTCACTTGATTAACGACATTTTGGTGCCTTATGAACGATGCAGATGATTTCCCAAGCGAAACCGAGAACGTTGCCGTGCATGTCGAGAATCTGCGCGAAGACCTTGAGGAACTGGGCTGGACACCAGCAGCACTGATGGATCGGATGCGCTCGTTAGGCGACTACCGAAAACCCCAGACGATACTAAGAGGAATCAATCGTGCCCTGGAGGGAGAGGTACGGCCTTCTGGCGAGTTATTGGCCTTGGTTCGGCAGATGGTGCGCTTCAAGCGCCGGTTGCTCCGCACATATGGCAACACGCAATGGACGGAGCTGGGGAATGGCTCCCACACAACGCGGATTGAGGATTTCACCATCACCCTTATCCCGCAGAGCAAAGGCCGGTGGCTCGTAGTGGTTGCACATACGGGTGGCTACGTTGCCCCTTACCCGCGCTGGCAGGACAGCTTAGACGCCGCGAAACACACCGCATTCATGGTCTTGGACAGCGCTCAGAACTGGATTCTGGAGTGCGAAGAAGAACGAGCGCGTGAAGCCGGAGCGCTCGAACAGTAGATTCAGCCTGACCGGCGTATACGACCCAGGAAATGCCTTCGGCATGAGAGTCAACCAAGGCGATGCCTACGGCTTCCTAGGTACCATCAGCCAACCGATTGGAACGTTGAAATCGTGTAGAACGCTCCGCTGTTAGAAATCACCACCCTTTTGCCGCTAAAGGTCGTGCAGAGGCAGCGTTTAAGGCGTTTTTCGCGTAATTTGGAGCACGAGAATCCTTGAAATTCTTTTACCGTTGATCAAAAATGATCAACGGAAGGCTCTAGATAGCCTTCACGAGTCAAGTACTCATTCTGGATCAGGAGGTCTGGATGCCTACCGTATCGATTGCGCTCATCAAGCAGAGCAACAAAATGCTCGCTTCAGGTGCTCGGAAAACCGTAACCGCCCGCTCTTCCAAGCTTTCCTCCGACGCGATCAACAGCCTTATGAAGAAGGCGTACGAGCGCCTAGCGCGCTGAACTGGACTGGAAAATCTTGTCAGCACCGTCCACCGGCCGAATCACCGATATCGCGCAAGCCGCATCAAAACAAGATACCGACTTCGATACCTCGCCGCCTTCCCTGGCGAGCCAGGCGGAGTCGGTTTCTTCGTTGAGCGGCGAATCCTTTGACGTGTTTAGTCAGCTGGTGAACGCACCTGATGACTTCTTGGGTCTGCTTGCTTACTCCCTATACAAGCGACATAAGATCGAGTGGCTGCAGACTCACCCGCAAGACGATCACCAGGCGTTCAAGAAGGTAGCGTGCACCCCGCAGCAGATTGGGATGTATCGCAACCAGGCTGAACAGATGGCGAAGAACTTCATCGACATCACGCTTGAAGAGCACGGCGAAGAGATGCGAACCAGCTTGATGACGAGCGAGTTCATGGCACGCATCGATGTGATGGAGCCAGCCCTGATAAGCAAGATCGACGGACTGAAGCCTCCATTTTCGAAGGTCATCGGCAATCACCTGCTTGGCGGCATCTGCTCCGCAGTGGTTGCAATCAGCCTGTTCGGTTTCTTCACGCTGTATTCGAAGTTCCAGAACGATGGCGGGCTAGAGGGCATGCTCAAGGGTGACAAACAGGCGAGCATTTCCGCCGAAGCGGCCCAACAACGCCCTGCCCCATCGTTGCCCGCAAAAACTGACTCCGCCGTCCTTGGGAGCGCTCCAACACCCTAGCGCCCTATGCGCATAGATGCGGGTTTCGCTGCAGGCACACGATCACCACGCATACCCTGCTCAATGCACTGAGGCCAACGTAATCCGCAGCCGTGATTACGCGAGCCTCAGGCGAGATAGCTGACTGTATCTGGTGATCAGTCTGCTATGAGCCCACGCTGACGCCACCGGGCGCGAACGAAGTCGTTGTAGCGATAGCCCTCTCCCAACTCGAGGTGATCCGCGTGATCGCAGACGATGATCTGCGGCATCACACCTGTCTCGTGCTTGGTCTGATCGCAGAATCGGGCAAGCTGGGTGAACATGTTGGCCACTGCATCCAGGTCATCATGCCAATCCACCCCCTTGTTCTCATCCGAGCGGAGGTTCGCCGGGTCGAACTCATCCCCATGGTCAGCTGAAGGGAAGTAGACCTGGGTCGGCTGATCGAGAAAAAGGATCGGTGGAATCTTGCAGTCCTTGGCTCGCGCAGCAAATTGGTAATGGAGCGCCATGAACAGCGTGAGGTGGGAGTACAGCCAGTTGGCACCGCTACCCATGGATCGCAGGAACACTTTTTTGAACGCGTCTTTTTCATGCCATAAATCGAACGTGTTCAGGTCGAATTTGAGTGAGCCCGTCCTGTAATGCTTCTCGAAGGGGAAGCCCTTACCCAGTTCCTTCATCATCTTGTTGATGTCGCGGGTCAGGCGGTCGAGTTCGACCTCGACATCATAAGAGCCAAGAAGGGCCTTCAGCTGGGCGACTTTATGCTCCCAGAACTCCACCATGCTTTTCGACTCGGAAGGTAGATCTTCAAGGAATTTCTCGATCTCGATCTCAAGCCGCATCTTCGTCTTCTTGGGAGCATCCTCCAGAGCGTTCGCCTCTGCGCGCCGCGCCTCCTGCTCTTCGAACGGTCTGAGTGCAGCCTGCACTTCCCTGATCTGGAGGCGTATGCCCTTGATCTCATCCTTCAGGTCGCGGCTTTCCTGGCCCAAGCTTTCTCTCGCATAAGACGAAAGCTTCAGTTGGCCGTTCAGCCATTCGATGGCCTCGGTCAGCTTGTTGGCCTGGTCTTCCGGAATGTCGGAATGAGATTCGCACACCGGGCAGAAGGTGTGTTCAAGGTTGGTCGAGCGCGGTACCGGCAGCGATGCAAAGTTGGCACCGATCCCTTTTGCCTGCTTGGCAGAGCGCTCAAGAAGGTCGCTCCTACCCAGTGCCGAGCGCAATTCCAGAACATACTTGGCCTTTTTCTCACGCAGCGTGTTCAGGGTGGTCTGGTAATCATCAGCTAGGCCATCGACCAAGACCGGGGCGTCCTGCAGCAAGCGCAACGCTGCCTGAGGCTTGATGTATATCTCCTCGGCAGTCTTGTCGAAGAGAGGCTTACCTGCGAGCGCTTTGTACTCTGAAAGCAGATCATCGAACTTCCTGATGGTGATCTCTTTCTGCTTGTCATCCTTGGTGATCTTGAGCCTGGCCCGACGCAGCTCGTAGTTGGCTTCGGTCAGCTCCTTGGCGATATCGAAGTACTCCTCGCCGACGATCCCCATCAGGATCTTGAAGTGATCGATCGCCTGATCACGTTTAACTTTCTCGTCGAATCGGTAGAAAATCGCGTGCTTGTTCGCCACCAGGTTCTGGTGCTGGAGCATCAGCGACGGGAAGCTGCGTACCGAAGGCGTTGCACCCTTCGCGCCGGTGACCTGCTGGTACATAGGGTCGACGTCAATGTTCTCCAGTGTTACGCCGAAAAACCTCCCAAGGCTTTTGAGATATTGGTCTCGGTGGATGAAGTACCGATCCTCGAAGAAGTAGTCGACATGCTTCATGGTCTCGATGATCTCTTCAGCGCCTGGCCCGATCGCCTCACGCAGGAAGCAACGCTTCGACGCCGCCACTCGCCCTACCACGAGGGTCAGCTCGGGGAACTGTAGGACGGTGAAAAAAATCTCGCCACGGTCGGTCAGCTTGCCGTCCGGAATGGTGTCCTCACTGCTACCCAAGCAGTAATCGAAGATTTCCAGGATCGCGCTTTTTCCGGTCGACGACCTGCCAGTGATGATGTTCAGGCCTGGGGTCAGCGGGACGTAGTGCAGCTCCTTGTCCTTGTCCACGACACCGATGTAGCTAACGTAGCAATTCATAGCGATTTGAGCCCCAGCGACCTGTAAATGGAAACGACACTTTCCCCGTTGAAAACCACCGCCAGCTTTCTTGCGTACTTCATGAGCTTCTCGTCGGCGTTTTCTTCCCGGATTTTCCCCTGCGACGCGACCGACATGTCGTCGGCGATCTGAATACCCCGTTCTGACGTCAGGATCAGCAGCGCTGCATTGGTGATTGGCTTGAATTCTTCGATACGCAGCTCAAGGCCTAGAACGCGGCTTGGCTCCTGCAGCAGCGTACGCATCGAGCTATTCCTGTTGGCGTTATGCAGGAATTTGTGAAGCGGCTTGTACGTCACCAGCGGGAGGATCAGGTAGCTGAGCAAGACGTCCTTCTCGGTGCCATCCCAGTGGTCATAGAAGGAATGGATCACCGGCGCGAGAGCAAAGGGAGTTCGGCGCAGAGTGTAGATGTGATCCGCAGCGTTTTTACTCATCCCAGAGCCTCCAGTAGAACTCATCTTCCACCTTGTCGGCCTTCACATCGGCGAGCATGTGGTAGATGCCGTTGCGGAATTCCGTGGTGGTGTCTTCAAAAGTGTTCAGCTTCACGACCGGAGCAGAATGCTGAGCGAAGAAAAACCTCATCGATTTATGCTTGAGTTGGGTCGGGCACGTTTCACCGATGCAGTCGAACATCGCACCCTCCCGCCCATCCTTGTGACGATTCAGGTGGTTTTTCTGGTAGCGCTGGATGTCGAACGGAGAGGCCAAGCTATCTGCGTACAGCTGATCAATGACTTCGCCGGCAATCAGCAAGTGCAAGGCCGCCTGCTGAACCTTCCTATCACCATCGATCTCGCGAATTTTCTTCACGAAAGGTCGGTCAGCAATTTGATCGAGGTCGATCTTTTGCTCCAGGGCATCCGCGTCAACCTCGGGAAAAATGCTGGAATGGGGCATGTAGCGCTTGGTCAGCTCAGCGACCTTGGCGGTAAACTCTTCGCAGGTGATCTCCCAGCCGGCCTCGATGTACTTGGTACTGCCGATGAAGCCGAGAATGTCATCGATGAAGCTTTGATGCTTGGACTCCCGGATCGCCTTGAGGTGGCGAACCTTGAAGTCGTGAATGCGTTGCTGGAGCGAAGGCGATCCGGTGAGGAATTCGACCTTGTCCAAAATCTCCAAGAGGTCATCCTTTAGCGCGGGATCCATGACGGAACGCTGCAGCGCCAGGCCCTCGGACGGTTCTTTGCCACTGGAAGCAGCGAACTTCTTCTCGGCGGGCTCGTAGATGGCAGCGAGCAGGGCATGCTTCTCCGCGGCAGTGCTTATATTCCAATCCTTCAGGGTAGACCTTGCCGAAAACCGCTGGTTTGTCACCAGCATCAGGCCCTCATAGGCTCGATGGTCAAACGCTGGATGCAGCCAGTTGTTGATCGTGTTCCAGATATTCTGATGCCCGTCTCGCAGGGTGTCGGCGTAAAGCTTGACCTCTACCTGAACTACGTCTTCCAGCGTCACATCGCCGTAGACCTCGATCCACAGGCGCTTGCCCTTTTCGAGCTTGTAGCAATATTCAAGCGCAACGACGAGCTGATACTGGAGCGCCTCGAATAACTTTGTCGCGTCAAAAGGTAATTTGTCCGGAGATTTGTCCATAAAGATTCCGCGAGCGCCCGAAATAGGCACGTAAGTTATCAAGGATCGCTTCAACACTGCGGCCCTTCGATATTCGAATACGTAGTCGCCACTGTACAAAAGCACAGCCATCAGATACTGACACTGTACAAAAATACAGCTCGAAATAGTTGGTCGGCCAGATAGTAACACCGCGTAAACGACTATCGCAAAGAATGTTTAACGGTATGTAAAGCGCATACTCTGACAGAGTATAAAAACGGTATGCTAAGAGCATCCTCTTAATGTGATTTGTTTGACGTCAATTTCCCAATCCCAATGAGGATTGTTGTGTGAAGCCTCAACTTTGAAGCCAAGCCGAAATTTGATTGAGTTCCTTTGCCTCAATGCAAGTCCCTGTCCCATGCAGAAGATGCGCGCGCCCCGCTCATCAACCCGATGCCGCCCCTTCCACCACCTCGCGTCTCCGACCCCCAGAGCCGCACGTTCAACGAAAAGCGTCCACAAGTAGCCGGACTCTTCGAGCCGGAGAAACGACGGGTAGGTGCCATCTCATGATTGGTGCAGAGTGTCCGAGAAGGCGGCTTGGGCTAGAGAATGCCGCTGTTACTTTGTCTTGCGGCCAGCCAGCGATGGAGGAAAATGGCTTAGAATCGCCTCCATCCAGGCCCCATCTCAGAGGCCGGAGAAGGATGGTGATCGAGTGGAAGACAAGAGCCAGGCTCCGAGCAGCAGTGCAGGCAAACCGAAAAAGAGCTCCGAAGGCTCAGGGAACGAACTCGATCAAGCCATCCTTGGATCCGGCATTGCTCCACACGAAGCAGTCGATATTCAGGGGGCGGGGCCAATCGCTGCAAAGCCCAAGCCCGAACCCTTCGTCCTTGATCTGGGTAACGCGACTGGCGAAGCTGAGCCAGCACCGCAGAGCCCAAAAGAAGCCGCCCGGACGTTATCGAAAGCTCGGGACATGTTGGATTCTCCGTCCCTGAAGCAAGCGAGAGCCACACTCGATGCAATAAAAAACCCGCCCTGGGAAAAGACGATTTCTGCTCTGAACCTGATGAAAGACTCATCTTGGAAGCAGGCACTGGCGTCAGTTCAGTCGATGAACACTTCGTCTCTGCAGCAGGCCAGGGCAGTGGTTGAATCGATAAACAACTCGCCGCTGAGGCAGACATTGGCGGCAGCTGAGTCGATGAACAGCGCCTCCCTCCAGCAAGCAAGAGCTGCGGTTGAATCGTTCAACAGTTCGTCTTTGAGGCCGAACTTGGCAGCAGTTGAGTCGATGAACAGCTCGTCCTTGCAGCAGGCGGTGGCAGCGGTCAAGTCGATGAACATTCCGTCCATAAAGCTGGCAATGGCGACAATCGATTCGATCAATACCTCGTCCTTGAGACAGGCCGTAGCAGCTATCGAGTCGATAAAGAACCCGCCTTGGAAGCAGGCAATGGCTGCCGTCAACGCAATGGACAACGCCTCATGGAGAGCGACTGCAGCTGCACTCAATTCCCTCAATAATTCCAGCTTGCGATCAGCCAGAGCAGCACTGGATTCGCTGAATCTCGCTTCATGGAAAAGTGCTTTTGCCGGGCTGGATTCGTTAACAAACCGTTCGGCCCTGCGTATGGCTGCAGCAGCTGTCACCTCGTGGGGAGAGCTGAATTCACCGTTGCTGAGCTATCTCGCCTCTGACGAAGCACCTGACCTTGCTCTGCTGCTGCGTGAAGCTGCATTCGATGACCCGCTGGATTTGATTGAAAGCAGTGAGTTTGAAGAGTTCGAAGCCACTGCAGTGGACGGTCAGTTAGTCGAACGGTTAGACCGTGGGGATGCAGTTGAGCAGTTGCCCGCAGCCTCCAGAGCCCGTCTAATTGCGTGCCTCGTGTTCCTGATAGGTATGGCCAGTGCGATCGTGGATGTCATAGGTGTTTGGCAGGCTTACGACTTCGTACAAGAGAAATTGTTCGGCGCGGAAAGCTCAACAGAAATCACCGGAACTCTAGCCACCATTCCCGTGGACAAACTCAGTTTGCTCGAAGGGCACAGGGTGCTCACTGGCGACAAGGTAAACTTGAGAACCGAGCCATCAGAACAATCTGAAATTAAGGCTTTGCCCCAGAAGGGCGCCCTACTTCAGGTTCTGGAGGATGGCGAAGTCTGGATTCGAGTGTCTGTAGATGTCGCTGGTGAGACCTTGGAAGGTTGGATAGCCCGCAGATATACCATTCAGATCCGACTGCCAGCCAAAGAGTAGAGCTCAATCGCCCTTGGGCGTTGCCGGTGACGAGATCTTGGGCCAAGGCTCATCACAGCTCCATGTATCTTCCAACATGGATCTGAACACGCCGTCCAGCGTAGAGTACTTACCTGCGGCTTGAAGTTCTTGAACGAGCTTCCTGAGATCATCAGCTTCTTGGGCTGTGAGTATCAAGTCAAGGTAGCGCAGGCCTTCTGTAGCCTTAGTGAGCTGTGCTTTTTGGTCTTCCTGCATGGGGAAAGCCTCTCGAGTGCCAAGGCGATTATTCATTTTTCCGTTGGGTTCACTTTCTCCCGTCCTCCTGTTCAACAGCCAAAGGCGGCCGACACTGCTCGGGAGGACATCTGCCTAACTCCCCCTTTCGAGGCCGGCATCCAGTCAGCACGTCCCTACGCTTGCAGCGCATGAAGTCATTGATCGTCTGAAGCCTCAGCTATCTGCCCTACCGAAAGGAGACTCCCCATCCTGCATAGCCAGCGAGGTTACGCATGAGGTGCCGTAATTAGGCTTGGTTCAGCAGATAAGACCTCATTCCCAGCCATAAAAAAGCCCCCACCCGGAGGCTCCTTCATCTCTTTCCGACTTACTTTGAAACCCAGCTCTCAACTTCGTCAGAGCCGTATTCTGCTTTCCACTCCTTCAATTTCCTGTGATTGCCACCTTTGGTCTCAATCACTTCGCCGGAGTGTGGGTTCTTGTACAGCTTAACCTGGCGCGCACGACGCGGTGCCTTCTCAGCTGCTACAGGGGCAGCCGCACGACGGCTGGCTTGAGGATCCAGGATGTTGATGACGTCTCTCAGGCTGTAGCCGTACTCGGCCAGCAGATCACGCAGCTTGGTTTCAAATTGGATCTCCGCTTGCAGCTCGGAGGAGCCTTTCATAGCTTCCAGTTCGGCCAATTGTGCGGCCAATGTTTGCTCGAGCTTACGGAATTCTGCAAGACGTGACATAGATAACTCCCCAAATACCGGATGAATTAGTGGGTCACTGTAAACCATTTTCAGCTCGCCCTACTTAAATTTTGAGCATGCATCTCCATTCTTGTTCAATTTATATGCAGTGGCGTTCAAGTACCCTCGCCTGCATCAGCAATGCGAATAGCTGAGCCTGCCGGCACCATGAAAGAGCCGCTTCGCTCCCAGTGGACATGAATACATCTCTCAATGACACCAGCGCTTGAACCAAGACCGAAAATTGCCGGTCGATCTGTAACGGGAGATTGCAACAGGTGGGATACAGGTAATGGTTTCATTTGATCTGCAAAGGATGCTCATTGGCGAGTTCCCACTAACCTTTCTCTTAGAGGTAGCGCTCCGCGTTTCAGCGGCTTTTCTAGCCGTGTTCTTCTTTCTGAAATTCAGTGGTCGCCGTGGAATCAGGCAGCTTTCCCGATTCGAGCTCGTGGTGATCCTCACCCTGGGCTCAGCTGCAGGCGATGTGACTTTCTATGAAGATGTACCCCTCCTCCCGGTTGCACTGGTTTTCATCACGCTTTTGCTGCTCTATCGCGGAACCGTCTACATGATGAGGCGCAGCAGAACATGTGAGGCCTGGATCGATGGATTGCCCATCACGGTCGTAAAGGATGGCATGTACGAGATCCATTCGCTGCGCAATTTGAACATCTCGTCCAACGAGCTCTTCATGGAACTGCGCCAACAAGGCGTGGAGCATCTCGGCCAGGTTCGACTCGGCCTATTGGAAACCGATGGCGATATCAGTCTGTATTTCTATGGGCCTGATGACACCCGGCCTGGGCTATCGGTGCTGCCAGTTGAACATCGTCCAGAGTACCTGGCACCGCCGAACGCTGGCCTACATTGTTGCGTCAGCTGCGGCTTCCCAACCTTCCATGAACCTGAAGATTCAGTCGTGTGTGAACGCTGCGGACATAACGTCTGGTCACCTGCACTGGATACCTTACGCAACCGCTAGACCACATTTTCGCCATTGCTATCCCACAGGACTCCATCCCGCAGAGCCGTCTTCTAGCCTACCAGTGGTGATCCGCTTGGACGGAGTGGGCGTACATCAATGCTTCGTCTGCGAGCTCCAGCATATCGGCCAAGGTTCCTGAGTCTACGGCATGGGCATCACGTAGCGCATATGCGTGATGCAGAAGCTCCCTGTGGTGTTTCTTAGGTGCGAGGAGCAGGGCCTCGGTGTCGTTGAGCAGCTGCTGCCACTCTTGGATCGACATTACGGGCAGATTGGTGCCTGTCATGGCGGCATTCTCTATAACTGTATAGACATACAGTATTCCGAAAATGCCTGCCTGCATAGGTAGTGCGGACGAAACGCGCCTGCGATGAGAGTCACAGTTGGCCGAAATTGAGCAGGGCTTGCCGAGCATCCCTCAAAGCCTGGTTTCGGCTTACACAGCCTGGGCTCACGCAAGCGGTTTGCGATAGACCTCGCCCGATACTATTCATGTCCTTTTCACATGCGGTGTGGGAACGTTAGCTATCCCTACGTGTGATAGAAGCTCCTTTGCCCGCCCCCAGCGGGCTTTCTTTTGGGTACTGTTCCACGATCAATTGGGAAGTTGTCGGCCCTACCTTCTCAGACTGCGAAAATCCAATCACATTGGCGTTTCACGCCTGATTAGCAGCGGAAGCTTGATCGCCACCTTTACGTGCCCCTCTGGGGACGGCTGTCGTGAACCGCACCCTGCCGTTGGCAGGTTACGGCCCGGTCGGGCTTCCATCCTCACGCCTCTGGCCATCCTGGCCGGCGCGCTCCGCTTGCGGGGCGTATCGCAATGACCTTTATCGTGCAAGACGTTACCCTTTACGACCTTTCGCGCCCCCGGTCAGCCAGTACGAAAGTATTGGGAGCGGGATGCTGTTGCTCGGTATCTCAAGGTAACACAGGCTCCCTGTGTGAAACTTCGAGGTAAGTGATCATGGCAAACGATCCAGACAAGACCGGTCAACAAGGCGGCACCGATCAGAACGATCCTGATGGCTTCGAGAATGATCCACACTTGCCATCTGAGCCCGGTCAAAGGGGCGGACAGACGTGGGGAGGCGAATCCGACCCTCAACGAGAAGTCCCTCAAGGTGGTCAAGACTTAGGCGGTGGATACCAAAGCGATCACCAGGGCGCAGCTGGTGCAGCTCATCAGGGTGGCATGGGAGGTCATACCACGGGGCCCAAATCGGACAATGGGCAAAGCAAAATTGATGAAGCTTCGCAAGCGGTACAGGACGAAGACAGCGGCATGACTGAGGACAATCGATAACTTTCGATAACTTTGTTCAGAGTCTCAGAGAATGGACTGCTAGCCGAAAAAAGCCCGCGCTTCACGCGCGGGCCGCTCAGAGAGCAATACCCGCCCTGATCAGTTATCCAGTTCGTCTTTGACGATTTTGCCGTCGTGCGGATTTACCTGGAATTCGTACCGTTTGCCGTCAGCCTTGATGCCCTCGCCTTCCCAGTGACCGTCGTCGGCCTCGATCTTGGTGATCTGGGTGTAGCCTGCCCCTTTCAGGGCTGCCTCGGCCTGATCCTTGTTCACCTTCCAGTCAGCACCGGGCGTATCAGCCCAAGCGGAAGAAGCTCCCATCGCACCAACCAATGCCAAGCCTGTGAACAGTCGAGTCATCGCTTTCATCGCTAACTTCCTTTTTCATGGCAGTTAACGATCCGACTCGAACGCCAATCTCGTCGTTCAGTTTGTGTTGAAAGCCGACACTGATGCAGGACGCCCATCCTGGTGAACGAGCTCCTGCAGGTCTCGTGAAAGCAAAGCAGCGGCTGTGGGCTTCAGCATGGTTGAACTCAAGTCCTCCCAGCAAATCCACTTACAGGCGACAATGCCTCTGCCAAGCGCGGCACTGCAACTGTCAGGTAGATCAGTCGTAAAAATGTGGTGAAGAACATTGCCTACCTCGACGGTGCCCACAGCTTTTAAGCCTGTGCAATGAAGCGCTAAGGCCTTCCAAAGCTCACGGGCAGCGGCAACGATTGGCGCTTCACCGGTCGCGAGCTCGCCGCTTGGAAACTTCCATTTAGCACCCTTCCTGCGGACAAGCAGAACCTTGTCATTTCGTGAGCAGATGATCGTGCCCTTAGCTCTGACCGGGCGATGCTTGGTGACGCTCATGAGGGATCGCACCTGGAGAATGGGCGACATCCTAAACGCGAAAGTGATCATCCATGATCTGATGATCCATCGCTGAATACGGAGTTCCGAACTGGCAGCTTTCCTGGCGAAGAAGCATGGAGTCTCCGAATTCCCAGCGGCCATATGAGCATGCTTGAGTCAGAGAAGGCATGCATTTGAATGTCCTGAAATGATTGAAAACGCCGCTCTAGACGAAACGGACTAAGCTCGCTTGAAGGAGAGGTGATCAGGAGGCAAGGATGCGACATCGAGGAGCAGTATTTTGGGCATGGGCAGATCCAGCTCTGCAGCACCACTCCCACGAGGAAGAGCTAGAAGATGGAGCCAAGCTCGATATTCAGGTTCGGCTCTCCCGCACTGGGGATACGCAGTTGTTCATCGGGATCTATGAGCGCTCAGGCTTGGCGAGGATTGAGGAAGCCTATGCAAAGCGCCCTGGTGAATCGGTGACTCGAGCCATGGCGTGGGGTGCTGGCCGGGGTCGTGCGCTATCCACCTTGGAACCAAAGCAGCACATGGTGTAGGAGGACAAGACAATGGTTGATCAGCTGGCCCAGTTGGACGCTGAGATCGCGTTCCTAGATCAGGTAGCTGCCGAACTGGAGCGCCAGGTTGGGCCCAGCTCTGTCACTCGCACTCTGGTCATCGCATGGTTGACGGAGTGGGTGAAAAAGTCGGGCGGATTGAAACCCAACTTGTCTCACCTGCCCCAATCTCTCAAAGCGGATTATGCCGCCTGGACTCATCAAGCGCCGGATCGCTGAGAGGAAATTGCTGTTCACGGCTACCAGCAGATTGTTTACGCAAGCAGTGCGAAGGCTGGTTTCGTTCGGTAGCGAGGCACCTCGCACGGCCAACCCCCCAGGCCAAGGCACGCGTCATAGACTCTCCTGGACGCGTGTCGAAAGCTTCTTCATGCAGTGCCATACCGCTGCCGGCATACACGCCTATGAACATTTGCGTGCTGCCCGTTCGCGACAACCGCACCTGGATATCCAACGTCGTGCCGTCGTCCAGCGTTTCATCGTGAGTTCGGTGGTGAAGCGTCGGGTCTGACCATTTCCAAAAAATGTCACCGCGTATGCGCATGCCGCCCTCCTACGACTTTAGTATTAGACATGTGTCATTCCAACATAGCGCAAGGCGACGCTCGTGCAACCGGCTATTCAGTGGCTCATTACATGTTCAGACCAATGGAATTGTTTCAGCGCCTTACCGACTTGATCCGCATACATTTACCCTGCAAGCATTCACGTTCTCTCCCCCTTGCGTGGATAGAGACCTCTCGGCACCCAAAGTGAACTTCACCTGATCATGAGAGCCTTCCGTCAAAGGGAGGACAAGTGATGAACCCATCGAGAGAGCTTCACTCCACCGTCATCTGCCTGCAGGCCGGCAAGGTATTGCTTGTGCGAAAGGAGGCCCCAGAGTGGTCTCTCCCTGGCGGAAAAATTGATCCAGGTGAAACTCAACTTGAAGCGGCACGTCGTGAGCTACAGGAAGAAACCAGGCTGGAACTCACTGACCCTCAGTTCCTGGGGCATCACGTTCTGGAGACTGAAGAGCATTGGCTGTATCGGATGGCCGTAGCGGCCTCTGTGATGCCCCACCCTTCGCACGAGATTGTCGAATGTCGCTGGTTCGCGATTCAGGAGATCTCCCGCATTTTAGTAAAACCTACGAATATAGAACTGCTAAGAAGGGAAGGATTTACAGTCGTCAACGGGTGACATCCCGAGTCAGTATCATTGCCATGGCCATGGCCAAGGTTCTGGCTGGTTTACCTAAAGAACGACTCGCCTATCTGCAATCAGCTTCTATGGAGGTTGAGCATTAATTGGCGAGCTAAGCACTTTACAGAGCCTGTAAGCCCGGACGAGACGAGACAGTCTCAGGAAGATAGCAAAATAGGCAACAAGGGTTTGCCTCTCGCTCGCAGCCGCCCACCGATTAACACCAGCATCAATGAAGCAGCCGTTAGGGCAAGGCTCATTCCGAGCATTTGACCAAAGCGGTCATGTGATCCCAAAATCACAGCAACCACCATGGCTAGCGCTCCGAAAAGTCCAGCGCAGCCCATAGCGGTCATAAACCATCCCCAGTTTCGCATCGCCCCCTCCTCAATGTTGATGGCTCGCGATCAATTCGACTTGATACAAGACCATACGCTTTAGGCAAAGTGCCATCGACGCGTAGAGGTAACCCTTATACGTCTAGAGCTTGAAGCGAACATGGATACAGCTTTTACTATCTTGGCGATCAACTACCACTGCCGCGCTGCCGTAACCGGAATAGCTTTTGACCAGACGCATACCAAGACCTGTACCCGTGGGCTTAGGGTAATCTTCTGGGAAGCCTTCCCCCTCATCCCTGACGGTAAGCTGGGCATGGTCGCCGGCATGCTTGACGATAACGTCGATGGTGCCTTTGCCGTACTTGAGGGCGTTGGTGACCAACTCGGACATCACTAACCCCAAAGGCGCCATTCTTTCTGGTGGCAGGACGAAGTCGTCAGCCTCCAACAGAATTTGTCGGTCGGCCAAGGCCTTGCCCAGATCACCCAACAGAGCATTCAGGTAATCGCTAGCACATACCTCTTGGTCTTCGGCGGCCAGGTATAGTCTCTCGTGAACACTGGCAATGGTCACCACTCGCCCTGCGGCAGTTTCGAGCTGCAACTTAACAGCCGCATCTGGCGTGAGATTGGCTTGAAGTAACAGCAGGGTGTTTACAAGGTGAAGGCTATTTTTGACGCGATGATGGATTTCTTCGAGATAAAGGTCGCTTCGATTTTGCCTGCTGTTCTGCGCCTCAATGAGAGAGAGCAGCTGAGCTTCGTACTGGTGCCGTTCAGTGATATCCCGTGATACCGCTATGATTCGTTCGACCTGACCATCCGTGCCCATGATTGGCGCCACAGTCACGTCCCACCATTTGGGTTCATCGGGAGCGATTGGGCAGTACGATTCGAACCTCATGGTTTCGCCAGCGCTGACTTTAGCTACCGCCTCCCAAACAAGTGATCGCGACTCCTCAGGCCACAAGTCATACCATCGCTGACCTTTAACAGTGGTCAGTTGGGTATCCAGGAATGTCAGCCCGGCTTCATTCATGAACTCGATCTCGCCGCTCGGGGCCAAAATATCCACCCAGTCAGGGCTTGCGTTCAGAATGGTCTCGGAATAAGGGTCGGGAACTGGAACATCCACGCCTGCAGATATTCTTTCGACAGCCATGGAAATGACGTTCGAGATGCCTTCCAGAAATACCAGATCGCTCTCTACAAAATCGTCCCCGTTGCTGCTGTCGGCTTCCAGTACACCAAACGGGCTGAGCACACCCCGGATCGGGACATTGATGGCCCGCTCGATTCCATATTTTTTCAGCAGTTCCGGCGTTCGAAAGCGATTTTCCATACCCAAATGATTCGAGAGTACGGGCCTGTAGGTGGCCAATGCATAGCCTGCGGGACTAGCCACATCGCCGCCCACGGTTGCCCGCCCGATGTCAGAAGCATCCCAGCCAACGCCGTGGGTCAGAACAAACCCTTCCCCTTCCCCGTCCTCTGCTGGCTGGAGCACCTTGGAAAAACGAGTGCTCATCCCTTCAGCGACTACTTCACATGCACGGGTCAGCAACAGATCCAAGTCCGCAGCCTTCAGGGACATTACGCCAAACTCGACCACGAGCTCATGTTGGCGGTGCAAGCGCGCATGAGTCTTCTTCAATGCCGCTCGGATGGTTTCGTCCACTGGTAGCTGCTGCATAGTCTTCCCTTCCGCAATAACGGGAAACGCCCAGAATCCTTTCAGAGCGTACAGTCGTTTCGCTTACCGCTTTCCTACCATAGCCGCTAATTCATGACGGCGCCTAGGGCACCACTCATCGCCCAGGAGCAACGGCGTAGAGGCCCAGAGCCCTAATGCATATGACCCGCGAGCAAACCCTACATGCCGAAAACCATCCTCATTGTGGAAGACGACGACCTCCTGAGAGACCTAACTGCCGAGAGCCTCTCGTCACTCTACGCCGTTGCTATGACGTGCTGCGCAAATGCTGACGAGGCGTTGCATTACCTTTGCAATAAGGAAGTCCCTAGCTTGGTGATGACCGATATCCATACGCCTGGAAGCATGGACGGTTTAGGCCTTGCACACGAGATTTGGCGTCGATGGCCTACCCTGCCAGTGATTCTGACTTCGGGCGACGCAGTAATCGACACCGGTTTGCTGCCTGCTCGGACAGCATTTCTCCCCAAACCTTGGGAGATTTCTGATCTCGCCTCGCTGATCAACAAATTAGTAACGCTCCCGCCGCAAGTAGAAGCTTGATCCAAAGAAGGCTGCCTACCCCTTCCATGCTTCGTATTTGGCTAGCAGCGGTTGAACGCTCAATCCATGTAGCAGAATGCTCAACGCCACCACCGACAAAACCAAGCTAATGCTCTGTGCGGCCAAGGTGGGAAGCAGCCCATGATTGAGGGCATAGAACAGGTAGTAGAAGCTGCCGATACCTCGGATGCCAAACCAACCCAAAAGCCCGCGCTGACGGATATCCAGCATTCCCCGAGCCGGGAAAAGCAGAATGCTGACGGGGCGAATGACAAAGAACAAGGCGCCGGCTACCAGCACTGCCCGCCAGTCCCAATGCTCCATGAGCACTACCCCGAGCATGGTCACGAGAAACACTTCCATTGCCCGTTCGATCAGGCTACCGAAAGCCAGCATGTCACCCAACATGATCCCCGCTGCTACCTGCGAGTCATCGAGCCCTTCCACATCACCTTTGACAGCCTGCTCCGGCGCGACATGCTGGTGTCCTACCACAGGCTTTACCAGATGTTCTGCAGCTGGATCCTCGGGGCTATTTGAGGTCTGAACCTCCGCCTGGCGCAAACCGAGGCCCGCAGCGAAAACCGCGAGAAACCCATAGGCTTGAATAGTCTCCGCGCTCACATAAGCCAGCGCGATAAGGGCAAGGGCGAGATAGTCGTTGGGCGACACGGTGCTGTCATCGTTGCGCAAACGCAAGAAAAGCGTGAACTTGCCCAAGCCACGCCCCATCCAGTAGCCCAGCAGCAGACCTGCAGTGACTGCCCACAGCATGTCCTTGAGGAACCAGTCTGAGAACCAGGCTTGGCCAGAATCCTGTTGCAGGAATAAGCCGAGGATGACGAAGGGAAAAGCCACTCCATCGTTGAGCCCTGCCTCACCGGACAGGCTGAAACGGACAGGATCATCGTCTTGGGCATCAATCACCTGTACCAGGGTTGCCAGCACTGGGTCTGTGGGTGCGAGGATAGCTCCAATCAGAACCGATACTCCCCACCCCAGGCTGAGGCCGTAATGCAGCACCAGCGCTACCCCACCGATGCAGAGCAACATCACCGGCCCCGCCAGATAGAAAGCGCTCAACCAGCTGCGGTTGTGCAAGGGCAAGCGCAACTTCAGGCCACTGAAGAACAGCGAAAACAACACCGCGACTTCGGTGAGGTGCTCCATCCAGCCACTCGACTTGCTCAAGTCGAGCTGTAAGAAGCCCAGGCCCGATGTTCCCAGAGCCATACCTAACCCAAGGCACACAACGGACGTTGTAACGGGGATCCAGCGCAGGTATGAGGATGAAAGCGAGAGCAGGAGAAGCACTGCACCCAGCATGGCGAACCAGACGATGAAGGTCATCTGCGCAGAAGCCTTAGGAGAATTTTCGATTACTTTTTGACTTTCTGGCTTAACGCGTCGTTCCGCTACGCTTACTACGTTGGCCCATCATCACGGCGAAATGTAAAAAAAGATTTCAGCGCTCCTCTGCTGTCAAACCGATAGGTCGCATTGGAGTTATCGTCATGAAATTCGCCCAGTTCTGCCAATCGCTCGCTAACCACGCCGGTAAACCGAGTACCTTCTTGATCGCCGTGGTACTAATTGCCACATGGGCTGCATCCGGGCCCTGGTTTCACTACAACGACACCTGGCAACTCATCGTTAATACGTCGACCACCATCATCACATTCCTGATGGTTTTTCTGATCCAGAACACCCAGAACCGGGACAACGACATCATCCACGTCAAGCTCGACGAGCTTATCCGTGCTACGAAATCAGCAGAGCAGTCGGTGCTCGATCTTGAAGCGCTCGACAATCGAGAGATCCATAAACTTCGCAAGGAGTATCAGGCGATGGGCAGCCACTGCGAGACACCCCACCAAATGGCTAGTGATCAGCGGGCGGACGATGCAGCTCGAGACAACCTGCAGCGCTAAAGAGCGTTATGGTCGGACGATGCGGGCAGAGCTGGAGGAAAACTTGCAGAGCTAAGCGCCTGGTTAATAGCTTCAGCGAGCTCGTCAATTGACCATGGTTTGAACAGGTAAGTGACAGGTGGGGTGACCTGCGATGGATCAAGCTGATAGCCCGAGGTGAGAATGGCGGGTAATCTTGGCCACCTTTCGTGGGCCATGGAGATGAACTCCATGCCTTTGATGCTTCCAGGAACACCGTGATCGGCGACGATCAACGAGCAGTCGCTCCCAAGTCCCATCAAGTGAATCAAAGCGTCTTCGGCGTTATCGAAGGCATCGCAGGCGGCGCCCAACTCGATTAGGATCTCCACCAGCAGGGTCTGAAGCGTTGGATCATCTTCCACGACAACTACTGTCTTCCCTGATAGCGACAAACTCTCGATGTCAAGCTTCATCACCCTCTCCAGTCCATAATTGATTCTTTGAGTGTTCCACTCATCTGGACGCGCGTCGATGGAGGCCAATCGCCGTCATCCGCTCAATGGCCTTCCGACACTGACAAATAGCCAAGCGCCTCTCGCATGAAAATCTCCACCGTCTTAGGGCCTATACCCTCGAAGCTTAGCAGCCAGCGCTTGAAGTTCTCACAACCTGGATCGTCCCGCAGCGCCTCAAGTTGAACACCCAATTCCGCGTCTACCTTCTTACCAAGGGCATGCAATCGTCGGGCAGTGGATTCATCGTATCGCGCATACCCAGCCTGCCCGAGCAGCCTCACAAGGGTCGCATGTGTGGCCTGCGCAAGCTTTTGCGGCGTATCAAGCCCCTGCTGATCGACAAGTATCCGGTACGCCCTCAAGGCGACAGTAGATCGTATGCGCTTGCCCATGAGAAAGCTGGCCATCAACCACCTGAACACACCCCCGACATCCGTGACTTCGATGCCGAGGTCACAGGCATTTACGGTCTTCAACCTTTACTACGGCGCGGGTCAGCAGATCGTGGGTAGGTGCGCTCCTCTTCGATAGTGCCATCCGCCTTATGGATCTTCACCGATGCCGTCTTGCCATCAAAGAAATCTGCGAGGGCGCTGACCAATTCATGCTTAGTCGCCGCTCGCTTGGAGGCGCGTTCAGCACCGGCTTTCTTCAATTCCCATCCATTTGCTGTAGGGCTGAGGTGGTAATTGTCCATCGTGTGCTCCTCCTGGCTCATATGGGTTGGCCGTCATCCTCAATGTCTTCCTCTGCCTCGGCTGCTTCAGTGGCATCAGCGTCATTCAAAGGAGGCGACGTGGGCTTTTCCGGATCGTTAATGAAAGGTAAGTCGCTTGGGCCTTTCTCTTCAGAGCCTTCGGTTTTAGGCTGCATAGCAACATCTCCAAAAAAGTGGCCGGCCTCAGGGGTTCAGGCACCTTCTCCAGCACCTGAAAATTTGCCGACATCGATAGGTTGGGGAATGAATTCAGGGCCATTGCCGGCAAGTCGCCACTTCACGTTCGCGATGCCATAGCCCTCTGCCATTGGACGACTGACCAGCTTGATGTTCTGCTGACTGAATCGCGGGATGATGCCAACACCGGCATCGCAACTAGCCCAGTGCCAGGCCACGGGATCGTCCATTTTTTCCAAGCGAATAATGAACGCCCGGCTCTCGCCATGGAGTGTGTAATCGATAACAAATAATTGCTGCCCAGGCACGTGAGTATCTCCCTTTGACCCAAATTTACAGAGGGGGATGTACGCGTAAAAATTCAATTGAAAAGTCAGACGGCAGACCCTGCGCTCAACCACCGGCCACCCACCAACAGATTGGACTGAAGTCCATTGGTCATCCCTTAGGAACACGTACTGCCTCGGCAACCTCCATGGCTATACCAGCATACGGAGGTCGTGGTCATGATTGATCCAACAACAGGCATGAAGGCGGGTGAGCGTTACTCCGTGGAGAACGTCGAACGCGCTCACCAGTTTCCAGGCTTCTTCCTCGATGGAAAATACTACCTCGGCCCCGAGTTACTCACAGCCGTTGGCTGGCTGGAGGGCAAGCGCTTCATTTACGACAACCTCGATGCTGCAGGCGAACCGGTTTTTCCAGGTCGCGCAGCGGGAGACATTGAAAACCTGACACTGACCCTGGTGGACGGCACAGCGTTGAAGCTGAACCAATTTGACGTCAGCGCCACGGCTGAGGAGGTTGAGCCCGTCGCTCAGTCCAGTCCGGACACACCATTGAACCGCAGTTCCGACGCACTGGAGTCCTCCGAGAATCTGTCCACGCCAACAGGTAGGCCGGGAAGCATGGACGGCATCGGCCTAACCCCTAAAGACAAGATACCGCTGTTGCTAAGTGCGGCAGTCATCGGTCTGCTCGCGGGACTTCTCATCGCTCATGCCCAACGTCGACGCCGTTGAGGCCTCCCCTGTCAGCTTTATCGAAAATGGAGATTCAAAGATGAGTACACAACTGAGTGGCAAGCGCGTTGCCTTCCTGGTGACTGATGGTTTTGAACAAGTCGAGTTAACAGGGCCTCGTGAGGCCTTGGAGAAAGCTGGTGCGGTGATCGACATCCTCGCTGATAAGGAAGGCACTGTGCGTGGTTGGAATCACGACAAGCCCGCCGACGAGTTTGCCGTGGATGCAACCTTCGAAGGTGCCCAACTCGATCTCTATGATGCCCTCGTGCTGCCCGGCGGCGTTCAGAACTCCGACACGATTCGCTTGATCCCCGGTGCGCAGAACCTGGTGAAGAGCCACGACGCGGCTGGCAAGCCGCTGGCCGTCATCTGCCACGGAGGCTGGCTCCTGGTGTCCAGTGGCTTGGCCAAAGGCAAGCGGATGACAAGCTACAAGACATTGCAGGACGACATTCGCAATGCGGGCGGCAATTGGGTGGATGAGCAGGTTGTAGTGGACGGCAACCTGATCACCAGCCGCCAGCCAGACGATATTCCGGCTTTCAACGAACAGTTGATCAAAGCGCTGGCAGGCTGAGTCCAGCTTTCTGCTTCGCGCCCTCCGGTGATGCCTCAGGCACCTGGAGGGCGCGGGTCACGCCAGCTGGATGTAGTGGAGCCTCACACAGAAAGCGCGACACGGGTCAGCGGTAGAGCCGACCAATTCCCGATAATTCAATGGAGATAGAAGGAGTGACCGCCCGTCGTTCAAACCCTGAATTCATCTCAACGTCGGCCCTTAGCTCCGTTCGAACGATAACAAGCGTTCTCAACTGCAGGAGCTTCCACCATGCGAGACTTCCCTACCCCGCCCTTCCCTTCACAGCCTCAAAATGTCCCCGGCTCACAGCGCAAGATGGAGCCCTACCCGGATTGTGGTGAGCAATCGTATACCGGCCACAATCGACTCGAAGGCAAGATTGCACTCATCACCGGAGCAGACAGCGGCATCGGGCGGGCAGTAGCGATTGCCTATGCCCGTGAAGGAGCCGACGTCGCCATCGCTTATCTGAATGAGCATGAAGACGCCCAAGAAACCGCGCGCTGGGTTGAGTCCGCAGGCCGTCAATGCCTGCTGTTGCCCGGAGACCTGGCGCAGAAACAGCACTGCTACGACATCGTCGAAAAGACCGTTAGCCAGTTCGGGCGCATCGACATCCTGGTCAACAACGCGGCGTTCCAGATGTCCCACGAGACCTTGGAAGAAATCGACGATGACGAATGGGTGAAGACCTTCGATACCAACATCACCGCGATCTTCAGGATTTGCCAGGCGGCTCTACCTTCCATGCCCAAGGGAAGCTCGATCATCAATACGAGCTCGGTCAATTCCGACGATCCATCCCCCAGCCTGCTGGCCTATGCCACGACCAAGGGAGCCATTGCCAACTTCACTGCTGGCTTGGCTCAGTTGCTAGCCAAGAAAGGCATCAGGGTCAACAGCGTCGCGCCAGGCCCTATTTGGACGCCTTTGATTCCGGCAACCATGCCGGACGAGGCCGTCAAGAACTTCGGTTCCAGCTACCCGATGGGGCGCCCGGGGCAGCCGGTCGAAGTCGCGCCGATCTACGTGCTGCTGGGCTCCGACGAGGCCAGCTACATCAGTGGCTCACGTTACGCAGTGACTGGCGGTAAACCGATCCTTTAGCGAAAAGAGGCTCGCCGAGTTGGCGAGCCTCAAACCCTTTTCGTGGGCAGTTTCAGCGTTTTTGCTGATCGTGATCACGGGCCGTTTTTTGCGCCGTGGAGTCGTGGGCTGTCCCCGTTGATCCGTCCGGACGATGAGCATCGTTGTCTCGCTCCTCTTCCCCATGCGGCCTCGTCTGCGCACCTGCATTTTGCCTATCGCTCTCATTCTTCATCTTGCTCTCCTACCCTTGTCTTTGAATAAAAGAAGCCAATGTACGAGGCAAAGTTCAGGTCAGGTTCACTCCCCGAGATAGCCGGGCATTAGATGCGATGAACCAAATACCCCAGCATCGCGTCCACCGCAAAACAAGCGAGTCGATTCTGAAATGGAAAACGACCCTGTACTGGCCGCTCTCGGCTATCTCAAAAACAACAAACTGATTTTGAGCACAGCAGAATCGTGCACTGCGGGCTGCCTTGTGGCTTTGTTGGCGGCGGTACCGGGTACCGGCGAGGTGCTGGAAAGCGGCTATGTCGTCTACTCGCCCAGCGCCAAGAAGCGCTTGCTGGGCGTCAGCGCCGAAACCATCGAACGATATGGCCTGACCAGCGAAGCAGTAGCCTGGGAAATGGCCTTGGGCGCCTTGAGAGACAGCGATGCGAACGTGGTGATCGCCACCACCGGGGTAGCCGGGCCGGCACCCGAATCCGGGATACCACCGGGGACGATGTGCTTTGCGTGGGCTTTCGCCGGCGAGCCAATTGCCGTTTTCACGCGCACTCAGCGTTTCTTCGGCGAGCGGTCTGAAGTGATGCGCCAAGGCGCCGTTTTCGGGTTGACCCGGCTTTCCCACTATCACCAGCGCTGGTTACGCGGCGAGCGCGCCTGAGGGCTGTGATCATGTCGGAAGATGAACTGCTATCCAGGCGTCACCCTGTTCATGAAGATATACCGATGCAGCAGCGCGTCTGGCGCTTCGAGCGCGTGGGCTGGTACGTGCTCGTGGCCATCGTATTGCTTGCCTTGGCAGGCCTGTTCGGTAATGGCCCGTTGAGCGATGCCGAGGTGGTGAGCCAGGATGGCCGGGTACGGGTTGAGTACCAGCGCCTCAGCCGAAGCGGCACGACAGACAGTCTATTCATCACCGTTCAGGGTATCCCTGGTCAGCCGGTGGAAGTGCAAATCGAGGGATCATTGCTCCGTGACGCCAGTATCGAGACGTTGCAACCGGAGCCACAACAGTCGATGTCGCATGGCCAGGCCCTGCTATTCCAATTGGGTACTAAAGAAGATGGGGTCGCCACCTTGTACTTGACCCTTCGAAGTGAGCACGTAGGCACTCTGGAGGGCAGCGTCAGGGCTGGCCCTGAAAGCGCCGTTCACTTCTCCACATTTCTTTACCCCTAGGAGTGCGTCATGGATTCGATCCTCCGCGCAGCCGGAATGTATGTCGCCCTCATGCTGCTGTTTCGCGTGGCCGGGCGGCGCTCGCTGGCCGATTTGACGACCTTCGACTTCGTGTTGTTGCTGATCATCGGGGAAGCCACCCAGCAGGCGCTTCTGGGTGACGATTTTTCATTCACCAATGCCATGCTGGTGATCGCCACGCTGATCGTACTGGACGTCGGCCTTTCACTAGCAAAGCTGAACTCCAAGCCCTTGGCCCGACTTCTGGACGGGCACGCTACCCTGGTTGTTGAGAATGGGCGCTTTCTGCATCACCGCATGCGTCGGGCACGACTCACGGAGGACGATATCCTCGAGTCAGCACGAGACAGCCAAGGCATCGAAAAAATTGAGCAAGTGAAGTTCGCTATCGTCGAACGCAATGGAAAGATTTCAATCATTCCTGCCGAGTAAGACAACAGGCTGTCAGTGGTAGAACCCATGTCCGTTTAGAGTGCCAATATCGCCTGGCTATGGTCGATGGTAGGGATGGGCATCAGTTCGCGCCGAGATACCAGCCAGGCCCGCATCCGCTCGGTATCAAAAATCTGACCCTCTTCCATCATCACCAGAATGAGCGTTTGGGACATTCGGTAACAGCCGCATTGAGAACAGTGTCGCTCTTCCCAGCCACCGGTGCATTCAACGGACTCAGCTTGCCCCGCGCAAATCAGACAACTCATGTAAGCCCCCTTTTGTTCTTGTTCCCTGCAGGGTAAATGCGAGGCAACGAAGCTCCCTTGTGTCTCGCTTTACATGAGATATCCATGCCAATTCTAAATTCCCTCTATTTACGCAGCGCTCACATAAGACGAACCAGACGCCAGATAGCCCTGTCGGAATGAGAACACGTGATCTCAAAGGCATGCTGATGGAAAGAGAACCGGTAGAAGCTCAACAGGGTGCACCTCAACGAGATGAGGGTGGATGGTTGCCCTTGGAGCAGTATGGTGCGCTCGGCGATGGGCGTTCCGTGGCACTGATTGGCCTGGACGGTTCCATCGACTGGTGGTGTGTGCCGCACATGGATTCACCACCCCTATTCGACAAGCTGCTGGCCCCTGAAACAGGAGGCTTCTTTTCCATTACCCCTAGCGAGCCGTTCGTTGCTGAGCGCCGCTACTTAGCAGACAGCAACGTCCTTGAGACAATTTTCATCACCACTCAGGGTCGTGCCCGGCTGACGGAATCCTTGAACAGCGGGCCAGCCGGACGCCTGCCTTGGGCCGAACTCGCCAGGCGCATTGAGTGTGTCGAGGGTGCGGTCGATTTCGAGTTAGCCATCGACTTCGGAACCCAAGCCGACACGGTAAGCCCCTACGTGGCGCCGAATGACAATGCCTGCGTTTTTCATGCGGGGCGAATACTCGGCATGTTCCTGCACGACCATCATGTGCACATCGAACGCAAAGACGACATGGGCGTCCGTGCTGTCCTTAGCCTTGCAGCTGGACAACGCTCAGTGGTTGCAATTATCGCAGGGCGTGATGAGCCCCTGGTGGCACCGCCGTTGGCCCTGATCGATGAACGCATCGACGGCTCGCACCGGGAGTGGTGCCAATGGTCGAAGGGACTGGTCTACGACGGCCCGTACCAGACTCAGGTCATCCGAAATGCGCTGGCCCTCAAGCTTCTGCTGTCCTCTCCAAGTGGCTCGATCATGGCGGCAGCGACTTCGTCCCTTCCCGAACGGATTGGCGGCTGCAAGAACTACGACTACCGGTTCGCCTGGATACGCGATGCCGGCTACACCATCGAGGCGTTTCTGGGCATCGGCGCACAGCCAGAGGCTAAGGCTGCATTCACCTGGCTACTGCGCCGGTTGGATGAACATGGGCCACGGGTGTTCTATACCCTGGACGGTGCAATCGGTGATTGCGTGCGCCCGGTCGATCTGCCTGGCTACAAGAACTCCCCTCCAGTCGTCGGCAATGATGCCCGCGACCAGCTCCAACACGGTGTGTTCGGCGATATCTTCGAAACAGCGCGCTGCTTCATCGACAGCGGCAACATTCTTGATTCCCCGAGCGCCATGCTCCTCTCAGGCCTTGCCGACCAGTGCGCCGACTGTTGGCGTCAGCAGGATGCCGGTATCTGGGAGTTGCCGGAAAAACAGCACTACACGATGTCCAAGGTCAGTTGCTGGCAAGCCTTGAGCCGGGCCATCGAACTGGCAGATGGCGGCCACCTTCCCACCACCTGCCGTGAACGCTGGGATCGCGAGCGACAGCGCATCCAACAATGGATCGAGGCGCACTGCTGGAGCGAAGAACGCCAGGCTTACCTGTTCTATCCAGACAGCGACCGACTGGACGCTTCACTGGCACTGGCCGTCAGGTTCGGCTACCCAAGCAAGGAACGTATGCGCAGCACGCTGGAAGCAATTGATCATGATCTAGGGGCCGGCGCTTTCCATTATCGCTGCACCGATGCACAGGAAGAGGAAGGTTGCTTCTTAGCCTGCACATTCTGGTTAATCGAAGCCTGGGCCATTCTGGGTAACCAGGAACGCGCCGAAGCCGCCTATGCAGACGCTTTGAAAGGGCTATCACATGGAGTAGGCATCTACTCGGAGATGGTCGATCCGCAGACGGGGCAGTATCTGGGCAACCTTCCGCAGGGCTTGACTCACCTGGCAGCCCTCAGAGCTGCGATGGCCATCAGTGGTTGCCATCCTGAACGGTGACGCCAGACATCATCTCCATTGAACCGTGTCGTTTGGCGGGGACTCAACCAGAGGCAAGTTCTTACATCCCATCCGTGATGAGGTAACGCCAATGAACGCTATCGACTTGCTGATTCAAGACCACAAGCTGGTGAAGAAGCTACTCGAAGAATTGTCGACCACCACCGAGCGAGCGGTGAAGAAACGGGCCGAGTTACTCCACAGGATCGAGCAGGAACTGCAGATTCACACCGCGCTCGAAGAAGAAATTCTTTATCCGGCCATCAAGGAAGCGGGAGGCAAGGAAGAAGCGAAGATGTACTACGAGGCCAAGGAGGAGCACCGGACTGTCGATTCGCTCGTCCTACCCGACCTGCTGCATACCGAAACTGGCACCGTCGAATTCGCCGGGCGGGTCAAGGTCATGAAAGAGCTGTTGGAGCATCACATCGCGGAAGAAGAAGGCGAGCTGTTCCCCACGGCGAAGAAGCTGCTCAGCAAGGACACCCTCGAGGAGCTGGGGCGAACGATGGAAATGCAGAAAAAGATGCTCAAGGGCGAGCAGCGAGCGGCTTAGTCGAGCGATCACCTGCCAGCGCTCAGGACGCTGGCAGGTGATCAGCTTCAGATACCCCATCATCAGTTGGAAGGTTTCATGGAATATTGGATTGGATTACTTGAATGGCCCGCCATGGTGATGACCGTACTGGCAGCCTGGTGCATTGGTTCGCGTCGTCCGGGTAGAAGGAAGATAGGATTTTGCTGCTTCATCGCAAGCAACGTGCTGTGGGCTGTGTGGGGCTGGCAAGCACATGCCTGGGCTCTGATCATCCTGCAGTTCTGTCTCTGCGCCATGAATCTGCGAGGGTGGCGCAAGAACACGCAACTGGAAATTGCCGGGTGATAACGCACTGACAAGCCGGTAAAGGTTGCTTCTAAAATATACAGGTTGCACTCCTCACCACGCTTCCGTCCCTGGAAGCAGTGAGAGCAGATCAGGCCGCAGGCTTGAGCACCACTTTCGTCCAGCCATCATCCCGCGCATCAAAGTGCTTGTAGGCATCTGGGCCTTCGGCCAGTTTCAAACGATGGGAAATGATCTGCGAGGGCTTGGCGCGCCCATGATGGATGAGCTCTGCCAGGCGGCGATTATAGGCCTTCACATTCGCCTGGCCTGTCCGGATCTGTTGGCCCTTGAACCAGAACGCACCGAAGTCGAAGGCCATCTTGCCCTGCTTCGCCAGTTCGTTTTTCGCTCCAGGATCCTCTGGCACGAACACTCCAACCACGCCTATGCCACCAGTGGCCTTGGTTGAAGCGACCAAGTTGTTCATGGTGAGGTAGTTCGCTTCATGGCCATGCTTGTCGCAGCACTGGTAACCGACGCACTCACAGCCTCTGTCGGTGCCTTTGCCGTGAGTAAGGTTCATGATCTCTTCCACGGCCTTCTGCTCGACTGCATTGATAGGGGTTGCGCCAAGCTGCGCGGCGAGTTGCAGGCGATCCGGTTGGTTGTCGATGACAAACACCTGGGACGCGCCTTTGATGATTGCCGAATGGGCCGCCATCAGGCCGACAGGCCCTGCGCCGTAAATCGCAATGCTTTCACCCGGCAGCAAACCGGCAAGCTCTGTTGCATGCCAGCCTGTAGGGAAGATATCCGAGAGCATGACATAGTCATCCTCACGCTCCTGGGCATCTTCCGGCAGCACCAGGCAGTTGAAATCCGCATAGGGCACACGCAGCAGCTCGGCCTGCCCGCCCTGATACGGGCCCATCTCGGCAAAACCGTAAGCCGCGCCCGCAGCACCAGGATTCGCTGTAAGGCAGAATCCAGTGAGGCCTTTCTCACAGTTCTCACAGAACCCGCAGCCGATATTGAAAGGTAGACAGACTCGGTCACCGACTTTGACCCGGTCGACCCCTGCCCCTACCTCGATTACCTCACCGAGATTTTCGTGACCAAAAACTCTCCCGGCTTCGAACGAGGTTCGGCCCTCGTACATGTGCAAATCAGAACCGCAGATGTTGGTCGTGGTAATGCGTACCAGCACGTCCATAGGCTTTTCGATTTTCGCGTCCGGTACATCCTTGACCGAGACGTCACGTGGGCCGTTGTACACGATTGCTTTCATGCTGAACTCCCGATCGTCAGGGGCTACAGAAATGCGCCCTACTCTGTTCAGGTGAATGCAGCGTCAGTACGTTCAGCATGTTGATGGTAGAGGCAGACCGGTGGCGCTAAATGCTGTCGCTCCCACCGGAGCAGGGATCGCGTGGACTATGAGGTTGGAAGCGAGAATCGGAACACACTGCCAGACTGCACACTGGATTCGACATCGATGGCACCACCATGTCGGGCAACAATTTCACCGACGATGAACAGGCCAAGGCCCAATCCCCCTGACGCTGCATGGTGCTCCGAAGTCAAACGCGAATAGAGGGTCTGGCCACGCCAGTCATCCCCAACGATAAACCGCGCTAGGTACGAGGGTCGCATTTTCGCGAAGCGGCTTAGCAAGCAGAGTGCGCAGGCGTGAGGATGGAAGCCCGTAGGGCCGAGACCAGGTTTTCTTGGGTTTGGTTCACGAGAGCCGTGCCGCAGGCCACGCTCTATGTCTTCCGATTACAGAGTGCTCAAGCTAAGACTCCATTGACTGCATTTTTAGAGGAGCTCCGCATCCCCTTGAGATGTGAGGCTCACCGCGCATTTTCCGTAAAACCACTGCTGGAGCAGTGCAGTACGCAGCCGTGTGCAAGCCAAAAGGCGGAGCGCAAGCATGACAACGGGTTCAGAATTACGGAAAATTATTCTAGGGCAATAATTATTGGTATTCCGTAATTTGCCCTAAAACGAGATCGAGCAAACGGTCATGTATCTTCGCAACCACCATCTGAGATAGGTGTTCTGATCCGAACGTAGGTGTCATCACCTAAAATCGCGTCGCCTTCCTGATCAAACATCACAGCGAGCCACCGCGCCCTCTTCATCTCAGCTATTTGGGAGAAAAAGCAGCGTTCGCAGAAGTGAAGCTCGTACTCTTGGCCGCAATGCGCTGAGCCTTTGCCCCATGACGCATGCATTGTTCCGTACTGGGGCTCACCTTCGCCATCCCATGTAGGCACACCGCAAACATCGCAAACCACGTCGATGGCCATGTCATGTTCACCTGCTCTCGTGGCCTTCATACCACACCTCCGCAAACTGCCAGCATGTGCCTAACTAGACGTCACTCAATGCTTAGCTTCCAGCGCCTAGATGCGAGGAGCCAGCCCCTGGCGGAGCAGTAACAGGCGATTGAGTGTACGCATGATAAAATCGCTCCAGATTTAATCTGTGGAGCTTCCCGCTTGAGCACGCAACCTGCTACCGGCTACTACGATTCACTGTTTCACGCTCCTACTTTCTCCAGCGACCCAATCGGCAAACGCCAAGCAGAGCGTTGGAAACGCCTGGTGGATGACATCCACGAATCCACAACAGAGCAAGACCTGCGCGAGGCCCGAGGGAAGGTGGAGGGTTACATCATCGGCCTAATGGAATGTGGTCATCTACCACCAGATGGCGAACGCGACTACGTGATTCTTAGGGATTCTCCGATCAAGTCAGCACAGGCCATCTGACCTGTGCTGAAATAGCCCTCCGTCCAACT